>JBLIRL010000001.1:0-7964 GCA_049472275.1 Thermoplasmatota archaeon
ACAACCATCTTTCGAACAACTCCCTCTCTATATCCGATTATTACACCACCGGCAGCCTGATAATCGGCAATGTGATGAGGCCAGTAAATACGGGACTGGAGGTACCTCAGGTGAAGGGATCGAGGATCATCGACAACACGATCATCGGGGGTAATTACGGCCTTATAGGCCATAACTCCATCATACTTGTCCATGGCTGCTCATTTCTGGATCAGACCATGAACGCTCTGAATATCAACAGCTTCGATGGTTCTGTCATCACCAACAACACCATAACCGATGCCGAGAACATCGGTATGGACATATCATATACTGGTAACCTGCGCATCGAGGGGAACGATATGCACGGATGCGGCATCTTTCTGAATTCCGGACAGAAGCAAGACCTAACGAGCCTGAGGATCGCTCTGAATAACACCGTCAACGAGCTTCCCCTCCTGGCACTCGTGAATGAAACGGACCGTGATCTGTGGGATGATTACGGCCAGATCATACTCATCAACTGCACGGATATTGATATCGGTTATCAAGACCTAGACGAATGCACGATCGGTGTGACGGCGATGTTCTGCTCAGATATCACGATTGATCGGGTCACATCAGGCTGGAATACCAAAGGTGTGATCATACATGACTCGGCAAGGGTGAAGATATCGAACTGCACGTTCCACAACAGCACCTGGACGGGGATCGGCATATCATATGTAAGCGGATTCTCCATCAAGGATACCCACCTCAATGACAACAACGGCGGATTGTACGCCGAGAGAAGTGTGAACCTCTCCGTTTCGGACCTGACGATGCTCAGGAACTCTGGAGATGGAACCATCATCTACGGGTCCACGAACCTATCCGTCGAGGATTGCATCATATCGGGGAGCGAGAACTACGGGATCTATCTGGGTGGTTGCAAGGGTGAGACGAAAGTGAGAGGGAACACGATCTCCGATATCACCTCGATGGGGATCTATCTCAACGGACACGGAGCGAGGATACTGGACAACGACATCTCGCAATGCTACTACGGTATCGCACTGTACTACAGTCAGGGAACACAGGTCTCCGGAAACCATCTCACAGGCTGCGGTATCGTGATAGAGGGAGGGGGCAGCGTCGATAACTGGATAATGAACGAGATAGACGCGACGAACCAGGTGAACGGGAAGCCCGTGTCGTTCGTGAAGAACGCATCCGGCACTCCGCCCCTGGCTGGTTCGGGTCAGATACTGATCGCCAACTCCAGCTATCTCCAGGTTTGGAGGCACGATCTCGATAACTGCTCCATCGGAGTGCAGGTCGGACACTGCAATTCCATCGCGATCCACGAGAACGAGATCGATGTTTTTCAGGGGATCGACATCGTGCATTCGACGGATATCATCGTTTTGAAGAACAGGATATCATCCGATGGGGCCGGGGTCCAGATCTACTACTGCTCCGGAACGGTCATCAACGAGAACACGATCCGGGGAGGGGGGGGCGGAGCCATAACCTCTACCCATTCCTTCTACAGCACCATTGAGGACAATGAACTGACCAACGGGTCCCACGGGATCGGCGGTTATTTTTACAATGCAGAGATAAGTGGTAATCGGGTCCATGACATCGACAGCGGAATAAGGATCAGCGGGGGATACTCAAACATCACCAATAACAGGTGTGAAGATGTCAACTCAACATCCATCCTGATATCCGGCGGGACCCATCGTATCGAGGACAACTTCTGCGAAAGGTCCGGTATCGGGATATATTCCAGCGGAGTCAGTGATACGATCATCCGTAACAATTCCTGCATCGAGAACGATTACGGCATCTACATGACAGGGAGTTATTACGGCGGAGAGGAGGTCCTCATCGAGGGCAATACGGTCTCGGACAACGAGGTCGGGATGAAACTCTACGGAAAATCGCTCTACAGGGTTATGGATAACGACATATCGGATAACTCCCAATCGGGGATCTCTCTTAAAAATAACGACGGATCGGTCCTTTACGAGAATCGTCTCGTCGGGAACGGGTTGTGGTTCGAGGGCGAAATGGATCAATGGAACTGTCACGAGATACCCGGGAACAATTCGGTCAACGGTCTTCCGATCAAGTACATCGCGGATGAGGTCGACAGGACCATTGATGGGCAATACGGTCAGATAATCATTGCCGGATGCGATATCATCAAGATCAACGGCACATACCTTTCGGATTCCACGGCAGGTATTCTCATCGCATATTCCACGGGCATCCTGATAACGGGATCCTCCTTCACGGAACTCAGACAGTACGGCCTCTATTCACTGCTATCGTTCGATATCGACCTGGTCGGCTGTGATATCATCGGGAACGGAGTTGGAATCTCTCTCTACAAGTCCGAAAGGATCAATATTTCGGATTCACAGATTCTGCATAACACGTTGAGCGGGTTCCATTCCAACAGGTCCTCCCTGATATCGATATTCAACGACACCGTCGAGAACAACGGCATGGGTGTTCGCCTCGACCATTCTGACGAGGTACTGGTCACATTCTCCAACCTGACGGGGAACACCATAGCCCTCAACTTGTCGAAGACCTTCGCCTCAAGGGTCGCCTACTGCAATATTGAGGAGAATGAACTCGGAATCCGAATAGATAGCGGTTCGCAGAACAATAACTTCCACCACAACGACTTCGTCTCCAACATCGATGGGAATGCGATCGACTCCGGGAGCAAGAACACTTTTGACGACAAGGTGGGAGAGGGCAACTACTGGGACGATTACCGGACAAGATATCCGAACGCCCGTTCCAACGGAAGGATATGGGACATTCCCTATTCCGTCCTGGACGAGAACGACACACTCAGGGCACTGGACCGCTATCCCCTTGTGGACAGGGTCTTCTTCGAGGATGACGATGCCCCGGAAGTGATCGATCTTTCCCCCGGTACGGCCTTCACAGGGGAGATCTTCATTTTCAGGGCCGGTCTTTCCGATCCTTCCGGCATAATGAAGGCCGAAGTTGAATACGGGTTCGGCGGTGAGGGACCGATAACAGCATCCTCGATGAACAGGACATCGGATGATAACTGGAGCCTCGCCGTGCGGATACCGGAATCCCTTGCTCCGATGAGGTACCGTTTCACAGTATCCGACAATCTGTTCAACACGATCTCCACACAATGGGTCGACGTACCTGTGGTCGATGACGAACCGCCGGCGGTCCCCGAGGACCACTCGGACACCGGGGCAACCACGGGGGAGACATTCTGGTTCAGAGCCGTATCCTCGGACAACATAGAGCTCGGTTCGATAACTGTGGAGTACTGGTTCGGTGCGGGGCCGCACATGACGGATCATATATGGGACGTAGACGGGGACGGGCTGCCGATCATCGTTCCCTCGAATTCCACGGACCCTCTCCACTACGTTCTCACCGCTACAGACTCATCCCTGAACGAAGCATCCGCGAACGAGAAGGAAATTCAGGTCGTCGATAACGATCCACCCTATGCGGAGGCGGGCCATGACAGGACCGTCAATGCCGGGGATATGGTGTATCTTGACGGTGAAGGAAGCAGCGACAACGTGGGGATCGCTTCCTATGAATGGAGGTTTCCCTATCTAGGAGGTAGCGTCGTCCTCAGAGAGTCAAAGACCGCGTTCAGGTTCGGTGAAGAGGGATCGTACGTGGTCACATTGAGGGTCCGGGATGCTTTTGGCAACGAGGACACCGATGAGTTGAGGATAACTGTACTGGAAGAACCTGCTGAGAACCCCGTATATGTCAACATCGGACCCGTGATGGACATCGGAGGATCGGTCCTGAAGAATGTCGAGGTGGTGCTGAAGTTCGTATCCGCAACAGAGAGGGAGCTGACGAACAGGGAAGGAAATGCCACCTTCTGGCTTCTCCCGCGATTTCTGGGAGAACAGGCGAACATCACCCTATCAAAGGAGGGATATTCCACCGTTCATTTCGATGCCGTGATCAGGTCGGACGGTAGTCTTGATCGGGAAATCCCCAGGATGACTCCCCTCAGGCCCGATGATGGTCCAAAAGACACAAGCTATGCTTTCCTCTGGGTGATCGCCGCGATCGCATTGCTCGCACTCACAGCTGCCGGAATATACCTCTACACGAGATACAGATACGGTCATTCCGTTGATATATGGGAGGAATGATATACAACTGAAAGAATATGGGTGAAGGTCTAATCGATGGTGAACATCTTGTTCCTGGAAAGGAACTCGTAGACCATTGACTGCTTCTCCTCCGAGCCGCAATGGATGTTCAGGAGGAGTTCACCCCTGCTCACGACAGTGTCCGCCTTCTTGTAGATGTCCACGCCTGCTCCAACGTTCACGGGTGCTCCGGCCAGTCTGGCAACCTTCTTGACGACCCTGTTGTCGTAATCGATCAGCAGCCCGTCCTTCGGGGCTCTGATGTCAATGGCGATCGATGAGACCGACAGCTTTTCCGGTGTGATCTCGGGGTCCCCGCCCTGTGCTGTTATGATCTCCTTGAACTTTGACAGGGCCCTCCCGGATTCAAGCATCTCCTCGGCGATCTCCTTTCCATCCCCCGATCTATGGTCGTGGCCGAACTTCTCCCTTCCGAAGAGGTCTATGAGGTGCCCCGCTATGCGAACCGCCTTCTCCTTGAGGTCCGCCGGAGCGTTGGGTCTGTTCATCAGAACCTGAAGAACGTCCCTGGCCTCCAGGTTCGGCCCGATACCGTTGCCGATGGGTTCATCGCCGAAGGTGAAGACGACATCGGATTTCATACCCAGGCGGGCGGCGATCTTTTTTAACTTCTGGGCCATGTGCCTGACTTCTCCCAGGGATTGATATCTGGTCTCGAGTCCGACCGGCATGTCTATAAGCACGTATTTGGAACCCATCGCGTATTTCTTGGAGAGGATCGATGAGATAAGGAGTCCCTCGGGATTCGAATCTATCGGTTTCCTTATCCTGATCAACCGGGAATCTGCAGGGGCGATATTCAGACCTCCCCCCCATATCAGGCATCCGCTGGTCTTCTTTATTATATCCTGTATCTGCCATTTCTCGAAGGAAACCTTTGCCATGGTCTCCATGACATCCGCCGTCCCTGCCGGAGAGGTTATCGCTCTTGAGGAGGCTTTCGGGATCTTGACCCCAAGCGATGCTATTATCGGCACAACTATTGGAGATGTCCTGTTTCCCGGAACCCCGCCAGTGCAGTGCTTGTCAGCGACGATCTCGTCCTCCCATTCCATTCGGTCGCCCGATTCGGCTAGATATCTGGTGAGATTGTACAACTCGGCCATGGACAAATCCTGCATCGTGCATGATGTGACGAAACATGAAAGCTCCACCTCGGACAGCGAATCGTCGACGATATCGCCGACGATCTCCATGATCTGGTTGCCGGACAGTTCGATCCCGTTCATCCGGTCCACGATGTGATTGACGGAATTGGGCTTGGGGATCGGTCTCACGACCATGATCCCCTCCTCATGGATATCCATCTCGTCCGCTAGCTCCCTGCAGAGTCCCACCTTCTCCCTGAGGGATGACCAGAACTGCACGGTGGCCGTGTGTATGGTCCTTATGTCCTTGACGTTGATGATCTCGACCCTGTCCATGGGATGCAGGTCGAGGTCCTTGGCCATTCTCTCCGGGAAGAAGGCTACCTTCTCTCCACCCGTGGAGATATCCACCCTTTCACATCTGGTCTGCATCAGGATCTCCATGTATGGATTTGCATCAAGGTAATTAGGTGTTACTAATCAGTTTTCAAGATTCAATAAAGAAAGGGGCGTCCTCCCGCCCAGGGCTTAACCGTTGTCTTCGTCAGACATGGATGTCAGTGATCCACCTGGCAGGCCCTCATCTCTTCCCACTCCTTGAAAGCTTTCTCACCGAGTTCGAAAGCCCTGATGTTCCTGTCTACCGTATGGGGTGGGACCCTTAACTTGATCGCCTCAAGAAGGATCTCCCTCCGTATGGGGAGCTCCCTGGACGCTGAGAGCGTTCCAAGCATTACCACGTTTGTCATCACCACGCCCCCCGCTTCGATCGCCAGATGCGTGGCGGGCACGTCAACAAGGTCCTGGGTTTCCTGGATCTGTTCGATAATTCTGCAGATGTCGGGATATTTGGAAAGGCCCAGGTGGGCATCCACCCCTATAAAGGGTTCGTTGTTGATGATGACCTTGGCCCCCCTTTTCAGGAACTTCAGCTGTCTGATGGCCTCGAGGGGTTCGAAGGATAACATGATGTCGCCCTTCCTCTGAGGAAGCAGCATTCCCTTGGCATCCGGTCCGAGCCTGAGATGAGAAACCACCGTACCTCCCCTCATGGCGAGGCCGTGTACCTCACCGACCCTGACGTTCAGACCTTCCATCAGGGCCGCCTCCGCGATGATCCTAGTTGTTAGAACCACTCCGTTACCTCCAACCCCGCTGAGTATGATGTTCACTGGCCCACCTCCTTTGGTCTCACTCCGATACCGAGGGAACCCTTCTTCCTGCCGGGCACGGATATCGCTCCGAAGGGGCACATCTCCACACACAGTCCGCAGCCGTTGCAGTGAGGCAATATGTCCAGATGGGGCTTGGGATCGTCACCCCACCCGAAAGCGGGACACCCGATCTTCTTCATGCAGACCTTGCATCCGATGCACTTGTCGAGATCGACCTCCGCCTTGTACATCGTCATCTTCCTCCTGCGGATGTTCCTCTCAACTACCAGGGCGCAGGGGGACCTGGAGATTATCACCGAGGGACCGGGCTGGTCGATCTCTTCCATCACTGCATCGATCAGCTTTCTGGTATCGAAGGCATTTATCACCTGGACCCTTGCCACACCGCAGGCCTCCACGATCTTTTTCAGGTTCGCGAAACCGGTCTCCTCTCCCATCAGGTTGATCCCCGTTCCGGGATTCACCTGATGTCCGGTCATGGCGGTGATGGAATTGTCGAAGATCAGAGATACTATGTTCGATCTATTGTGAACCGCGTTGAGGAGGGATGGTATACCGGCATGATAGAATGTCCCATCGCCTATCACGGAAACCACAGGTTCCTTCGTACCGGAATGGGACACACCGGAGGCCATGGCTATGGAAGCTCCCATGCAGATGCATGTGTCCATTCCCTCCAGGGGTTCGTAAGCACCTTGATTGTAGCATCCTCGGTCCCCGAAGATCGATCCGCCCTTACCCTTCTTCCTCAGGGCTTCCCTGATGGCGAAGAAACTTGCCCGGTGCGGGCAGCCCGCGCAGAGAGCGGGCACCCTGGCGCTCACCAGCTCATTCTCCGCCTTGATATAGGGCTCCGTAAGCTCCTCCCTGAACTTCACACCGAAGAGCTTCTCGATCGCGTCACCGACGAGGTCGGGATTGAGCTCGCCGGATCTCGGAATCAAACCCTCGTCCTTGCCCATTATCCTGACGTTCAACCTCTTTCTCTGGGCAAGCGCACGGGACTGGAGCTCGGTGATGCCGTCGTTCTCCTCCACTATCAGGACCTGGTCCATCTCACGCAGGAACTCGGTAACGAGGCTCTCCGGCAGCGGATAAGTCGTTGCGAGCTTCATGACCTTCGCATTGACCTTCGTCACTTCGAGGACCTCCTCGATGTAGGGGAATGTCAGGCCGGAAGCGATGATCCCGAAGGTATTGTAGGCGGTATTTGCATCCACTATCCTCCCGTTCTGGAAGTTGTAGAACTTGTTCCAGGGATTTCCGTCAGCGATCTTGATCGCCCTGTCAATCTTCTCGTGGAGGATCTTCTGCCGGGGTCTCGAGTAGGTCGATATCATCACGAACCTCTTCGGATCCCGTATGAACCTGCCGTCCCTCTTCGGAAGATGAACCTCACCGAGCTCCACCGGGAACGATGAGTGGCATATCCTCGGCGTTATCCTGAGTATCACCGGAAGTTCAAGTTCCTCCGATAGCTCGAAGGCATATTTCGTCATGTCCTTTGCTTCCTGCCCGTCAAC
>JBLIRL010000010.1:0-30134 GCA_049472275.1 Thermoplasmatota archaeon
TCCTGAAGATGCTCAGACAATCCTCGGACGATAACGATATATCCACGATCGTCCCCCTTCCTTACAGGGCGGTCCCCCAGAGGGCACGGAACCGGCTGATGGAGGGCTTCGAGTCGGTGGTGATCGATTAATGCCCCTTGATAACAACCTGGATGATGGGACCCCCAAACTTACGGTTGACAAGCGGATACTCCTGCACCTCTACGAGATGAAACACAACGAGATGGATTTCGAGGTTCCCAAGGAGGTCGTTCAGGATGGGATCGCCGAGGCCGTATCCATCCGCAGGGACAACATTCCAAGGACCATGAAGAAGCTGAAAGAGGAAGGCTTCGTTCATGATGTCCTAAAGAGGATCAAGGGCCTGCCGAGAAAGAGAAAGGCCTATTTCCTAACCGAGAAGGGTTTGGACTATGCAAAGGAGGTCAGGGATCTCATCGCGTATCACAAGGTCTTCCTCCAGCTCGAGGATGGAAGCGTGAAGCAGGTATATCTCAAGGACGTGCCCCCCTACCTGAACGCGAACTTCTCCCTCCTCGATCTCTACCAGATGATCGGAAAAGAGAATCTGATAAAGGAATCCAGCCTTAGAAGCTACATCTCAGGGGAGGGGGAAGCCCAGCCGGAGATGAATCCCGAGGGTTTCGTCTCCTTCCTTCAGGACGTCCCGATGCCCAAGAGGTTCTACGGAAGGGAGACGGAGCTGGAGGATATAAGGAGGTGGTTGAGGGAAGGCGATGCATCGCTCCTCTCCATTACGGGGATCGCGGGGATCGGCAAGACGACCCTGGCGGCAAAGGCCATCAAGGAAATGGACGGGAAGATGCATGTCTTCTGGTATCGTTTCCACAAATGGGATTCCATCAGGAACCTCCTCTATTCCATTGGGCGCTTCCTTGAGCAGATGGGAAGGTCCGGTCTGAAGACCTATCTGGACAACAACACGAACCTTGATGTGAAGGAGTTCTATTCAATTCTTGAAACCGGTCTTCGGGACACCACGGTCTTCATGGTCTTCGACGATTTCCAGAGGGCAGAGGACGAGATAGTGGACTTCTTCGCGAACCTGAAAGAGATCCTGAACGGACTGAAGAAGGTGAAGGTCATTGTTGTTGGAAGGCAGGTCTTCCCGTTCTACGATCGGTCAGACGTCCTGCTGAAGAAGATCGTGAAGGAGATGAACCTGGAGGGTCTTGACCAGGAAAGCTGCAGGGGGCTTCTGAATATCAAGGACATGGACGAGGATCTCTTCAAGAGGGTCTATTCCATAACCAAGGGTCATCCCCTCTTCCTCCAGCTAATACTTTCGGCCGAGGACCTGGAGGACCAGAAGGATATAAAGCGCTACATATACGAGGAGATCTTCAAGAAGCTCGGCGACAGGGATTCACTCCTTCTGCAGATAGCGTCAGTATACCGTTACCCGGCTCCGTCATCGGCATTCTTCATCGAGGAGGGCCTCGACTTCACGACCCTTGACCATCTTATAGAGGCTAACCTGATAATGGAGACCTCATATGACGAGTACGAGGCTCACGACCTGATTAAGGAGTTCTTCTACAACAGATTGACACCGGCCCAGAAGAGCGCCTATCATAAGAAGGCGGCCTCCTTCTACATGGACGTGGGGACCGACAGGTCGACGGTCGAGGCCATGTACCACATGGCAATGGGTGGTGAGACGATCAAGGCCCTCAGGCTCGCCACAAACTACGGTGAGAGGATAATCACCAAGGGGTACGTTGAGCAGTTCTCATCAGTCCTGTCGCTCCTTGAGAAGGAGATGAACCAGGAGAACAGCGAGTACAGGGCGATCTCCAGACTTCTAAAGGGCGAGGTCCAGATGATACTGGGAAGGTGGGACAGAGCCCTCTCGGAGTTCAAGATGGCCTCCGCCATCGCGGAGGCGGAGGAGCGTCCGATCATCAGCGCGAGGGCCAATCTCAGGCTCGGTGCCATCGAGTCCAGGAGGGGCAGCAAGGGAAACGCTCTCAAGAGGCTCCAGAAGGCGCTCAGGATAGCACACAAGCTCAACAACAGGGAGACCCAGGCAAAGGCCCTGCAGGCCCTCGGGGAGCTTCATTCCACAAGGGGGGAGTTCAGGGAGGGGAAGAAACGTCTCAGGGAATCCCTCGAGATCGGACAAGAGCTCGATGACAGGGACCTTATGGCATCATCCTACACGAACCTCGGTATAATCTACACGAACCAGGACAAACCCGAAGCCGCAATCGAACAGTTCAGGAAGGCCGTGAGCGTCATGGAGGAGGAGGACAATCCCCTGCTCATGGCACGTGTGAAGATCAATCTCGGCACCGTCCAGTCCATGACCGGGGATTACGAGATGGCCATCGAGAACTTCGAGGATGCCATCGAGCTGTCGACGAGGTCTGGCGACCTCAGGCAGCAGGGTTATGCCCTTGCCGGAGCTGCCCACGTATACCTCCTTGATTCGCAGCCCGATATCGCAAAGGATTATCTCGACGAGGCCCTTGAGATATTCAAGCTACTTGGAGAGAAGTACAAGATAGCCCTGATACACATGGACTATGCTAGATACCACCTTGCCGAGAAGGAAAGAAGATCCCTGATGGAGAGCCTCGATCGGGTGCTCGAACTCCTCAGGGAGCTCGGAATAAAGTTCTACATAGAGAGGGTATCGAAGGAGATGGACCAGCTCCTCCGGGGCAGCGGGATGATCGCTGAAGCCGAGGCATACAGGAAAAGGGCCAGTTCGATCCAATAAATGATCTAATGTACCTGTTTAGTGGAACATGTGGTATGGTTCGTCGCCATTCTGATGCTCCATCCTTTCTTTGATCTTGTCCAGGGCAGCCTCCATGTCCTCTCTCTTTATGGAATTGTGGTTTCTCCGGATGGCGAACATGCCCGCCTCTGTGCAGAGGCTCCTGAGATCTGCCCCTGAGAGGTCCTCAGTCCTTACAGCGAAGTTATCGAGGTCGATATTTCTGGCAAGCTTCATTCCCTCGGTGTGGATGTCGAGGATCCTCTTTCTGCCTTCCTTGTCGGGAAGCGGGACCTTTATGATCCGATCGAACCTGCCCGGTCTGAGCAATGCCTCGTCGATTATGTCCTTGCGGTTCGTCGCCGCCATGATCCCGATCTCCTCCAGCGGGTGGAACCCGTCCATCTCCGCCAGCAGCTGCATTAGGGTTCTCTGGACCTCCCTGTCCCCGGTGGTATCCATGCCAAGCCTCTTAGCTCCTATGGCATCCAGCTCGTCTATGAATATGATGCAGGGCCTCTTCTCCCTTGCAAGCTGGAAGAGCTCCCTCACAAGCCTTCCCCCCTCACCTATGAACTTCTGGACCAGTTCGGAGCCGACCATCCTTATGAAGGTGCATCCGGCCGAGTTCGCCACGGCCTTCGCCAGGAGCGTCTTGCCAGTTCCGGGGGGCCCGACCAGCAGAACACCGCTGGGGGGTTTTATCCCGATCTTCTTGAAGACCTTCGGGTTCAGGAGCGGGAGCTCCATGGCCTCTTTTAGCTCCACGATCGCATCGTCGAGCCCGCCTATGTTCTTGTACGTGACGGTGGGTCTCTCGAGAAGCTCTGATCCCATAATGATGGGGTCCTTGCCCTTGGAAAGAGCCCTCATCACCACCAGATTGTTCCTGTCGAGCCCGACCCTCGAACCGATCTGGAGCTCCTTCATGTTCACATCATTGGATACTGTTGTGATGAAAGTCTGGCCGGTCCCGTTCTTGATGATGATCTCCTGGTCGTCTATGATCTCGAGGACCTCCCCGATCAGCATCGGTGGTTTCATTATCTCGTCAAGCTGCTTCTTCAGAAGGTTCCGTTCCCTTCTCAGCATATTGACCTCGTCGTAGGCTCCCGCAAGCTCCCTCTTGTAAGCTTCCCTCTCAAGGTTGGATGTGTATTCCAGGGACCTTAGCTGGCCTTTCAGGATCTTTATCTCCTCCCTGAGGGAATCGATCTCCATCCTTAGGTCCAGCTCATCGGTATCCTTGTGTACGCTCTCCACGATCTTGGTCTCATCCTTGGTCGAAGACATTGCTGGTCCCTTTGATGGCGACTAGGTCACGGAGGTAAATATATATTGCCCCCCGATAAACACCAACTTGTACAATTATTTCCAATTATTCCAAGGAGATTCAGCACCCCGGACATCGTATCACAGGAGGAGCCTGCCATCCTTCATGATGGTCTCCTGGAAGTTAGGTCCCGTCACCGTGATGGTGGGGGATTTGATGAGACCGTCAAGGTGTATGAGGGCCCTGGCGTCGTTATCGTAGTTCGCACCGATGGCTATGTGACATGTACCGTAGACCTTCTCGTCCTCCAGCATGTTGCCGATGATCCTAGCGGAGTGGTTGAGGCCGATACCGAGCTCGCCGAGGTTGGCGGTGTTGGTCATGTAGTGGTCGCGCTCCTCCCTTGGGAGCTTTCCCTCGTCCACGAACTCGGCGGTCCTTTCCCTGGCCCTCTGGATTGTGTCCCTGAGTTTTGCTGCTTCCTTGCCGCCATGGATATCCGTGACGAGGCCCGCGTCCACCTCGCAGGTGATGGGCTTCTCGATCATTATGATCCCCCTGTCGGATGCGATCGAACCGTCGAAAACGATCATACCACGGGATGCCGAGAGTTCGGGGGAGATGAAGGTCTCCCCTGCAGGAAGGTTTCCCCCCGTACCAGGTTCAGAGAAGTTGCCGTCGTCCGCTTTTGCCTCCCTGCCGGCTATTCCGATGTCAAGGTTCGTACCCGAGGGTGCCTCGATGTGAACATTTTCTCCCCGGTCGAGAACTTCCTTAACCTTTGTGCATTGCTCCCTGAGCTTCACATAATCGATGGGGACCGTCCGCTCGAAGATGTCGACCGTGACCGATGGTGACCAGAAGCTCCGGCTTTTCTTCTCTCCGAGCAAATAGTTGAAGTAGTGATCATAGGTGCTGTCGCCTGCCCTGATGGGGTCCTTGATCGAATGGCGGTCCTTGCCAAGTTTCTCCTCAGATATGGATATGAGAACGTCAGGGTCCGTCCTGAGCGCTCCAAGGACCGTCTCGTTGGCAAGGTCGAGCTGGCTTTTGGTAGGCTGGATGACCAATGTCACCTCCGCTTTTGCCTCCCTGGAGGCATCGAAGAGGGCCTTGCTGATGAGCGATACTCCCTTTGCGGGGTTCGTCACTATGAGCACCTTCTCTCCTTTCCTGACCTTCAGCACCTCATTTATCGCAACATCGGCTGCCTTTTTCAAACCTGGCGATATCCCCGGCATCATCTCTTCCATTTCTGGCATCAGGATCCACTCTCTCTCTGATATGGTGGAAATGATATAAAAAGAAAAAGGAAAAGAGAGGTAAAGAGGAAGGGCCGGGATCACTCGGATCTGGACCTCTTCCTCTTTGCGAACCCTGCGAGCATCACGGAGATGATCGCCAGGGCGATTATTGCGAAGGCCGGTTCGAAGCCGGGTATCGAGACACCCTTCTGACGTATGTAGAGGGAGTAGTCAGCGATATCGGATATCTCCCCGAGACCCTCCGCCTGGGCGGATATCACCCGGATCTGAACCGTTGTCACATCGTTCTTCCATACATTCCATTTCACAGGGGTCGTGACGGATACTGTCAGCACCTTCTCCTGCTTCTCAGGGACAGCGAACTTGTCCTGGGAAAGCTGGATGGTCCATCCCCTGTCCGCCAGCTCCTTGAGGTTCTTGACCTCCACCCTGAGCCTGTCGTTCGAGTTGCCCTCGTTGATCAGTCGAAGCCTGAAGCCGAGTGAGGACCCGGGCTGGACCTGGACATAGGGTTTGTCGCATCCGACAGAGAACTGGTAGTACTGGTCGACCACGATGATGGCAGTCGCTGCGGGAATGGTACCTCCCAAGGCACCGGGGCTGTAGCTCCATCTGCCGGATATCGCCAGCTGACCCTGGGTCTTCTGCGAGGTCTCGATGGGGACCTGGACCGAGAGCGAGAAGGACCTAATCCTTGTCTGCCTTGAAAAGATCAGGGCGGGGGGGTTGGAAGCAGGCCATCCTCCGGCATCCGCGGAGAGCTGCACCACGAGATACTGGAAGCTCGGGTCCCACGGGATCTGTGCCTCGACCGTGCCCGTGAAGGTCACGATGCCGTCCTGTCCGGGCGCCACATATGCCGTCTGCTTAGGCTGAGCGATTGTTATGGTTATTGCCGGGCTTCCGGCGGCCTCCACCTTGTTCTCCTCCTTGGGGATGTAGATGAAGATAGTGCCCAGCATGAGAAACATTACCAGGAAGATCGCTATCCTTGCTGCCTTGGGTTTTCCGATCATTTGGTTCCACCTCTTTTGTTGGAACAAGCGGTGAATGTCGGGTCCGATATATTACCTTATCTGGCTTCCCTTTTACCGCTTCTTGGTAAATGATTGCCTTTAAGTATATAAAAGCTGAACTGAACTAAGATGGCACCATTATTTAAGGTTTGCCTGACATGTCTGAAAATTCCTGGGAGTGATCGCTAACCGTTGGAAGACTTCCATGCTTTCGGGTAGGTTCCGGGTTCCATGAGAACCCTTTCGGTCTGCACGGCGGCACCTTTTCTGCTGCCCTGCATCTGGGTCGAACCCATGACTGCTTTCCCGATAGCGACCGCCTCTCCCTTGAGAGTCATTATCGCAACGATATCTCCCGATCTGAATTCCGGGTCCAGGGCGCATATACCGGGCATGCCGAGCTGGGCCCCGTGGCAGATCGCATCCACGGTGGAATCCTTGATGAACACCCTCGGTATGTTGGAGAGCAGTTCCTCCATGGGTCTGACCACCTCTCTGAGCCTGCTCTCGGAACCCGTCTCTCTGAAGATCTCGCAGGCATCTTTCAAATTCTGCAGTGTCACAGCCTTATCCTCACCTATCCTGCCTGACCGGGTCCTCCGGAGCTCCGACATGTTGGCACCCACCCCGAGAACCTCTCCCATATCATGAATGAGGGTACGGATGTATGTGCCGGATTCGCAGCCGATAAGGAGGAGGAGGTCGTTCCCTTCCTTCTCGAGCAGCTTTATGTATTCGATACGCCTCTGTCTGAGCCCCCTCTTCACGGCAGACCTCACCGGGACCATCTGATATATATCCCCCGTGAAATCATCGAGGACCATTCGCAGATGGTCCATCTGGAGGTCCCGGTGGAGGTGCATTATGGTGACGTACTCCTTGCCCTCAGGAAGGGAAAGATCGAGAAGCCTGACCCCGTTGCCCAGTGCGACGGGAAGGACCCCGGTCGTGTTCGGATCCAGTGTCCCGTGATGCCCTGCCTTGTCGATCTCCAGGATGGATTTCAGCCAACCCACGACCTGATGGCTGGTGGGCCCTCTTGGTTTGTCCAGGATCACCGCGCCGTTGCGCAACAGGGTCTGTATGTCCCTCTCCCATGGAGATGATCCGTATCTTGGATCGGAACCTGTGGAGACTATCTGGACGACACCTTCATCCTCAACCGGCGTTCTCATCTCCACTTCAATGAGAGAGGTTCTAATTAACTCTTCACCTGCCGGTCGAAAGGTCCCTTTCCAGCTTCCTTACCATTATCGTCGTGGCCTCGATGATCGAACCGAACCGTTCGATCTCCGGTGGATTCCGGTCCTTCAAGATCCTGCGGATATCCTTCTCGTAGGCATCCCTCGATCTTTCGAGGGAAAGAGGGTCCCTTAAGAAATCCGATTCCATCCTCTGAGTGAGCCTGGAGAGTCCCTTCTTCACTCCGCCAGGTCCCATGTGAAAACCCCTGATGTCAGACAGGATGCCCGAATGTGAGCTCAGGGCTTCTATGATGGCGCCCCCGTATGATCTGTGGACTTCACCCTCCAGCACCACGGACCCCCTGAAACCCGGCACGATCCTCGCGGACAATCCGTTGAAACATCTTCGGTCGGACAGGTCCATCATGTTCGTGCAATCCCTGCAGTCCACTGTCATCACACCTTCGCCGAGGCTAAGCCTCCCTTCACAGTTCCGTTTCTTTCCCGATTTCAATGGCTTTCCGGTCTTCACGCACTCAACCTCCTTCTCGGAATTTGCCATCATGTAAGATGGTGGATCATTTCTTATTCTGGACCGTCCCCTTTCTCCTTGCACCAGACATGCTGTCGTCTGGCCCCTCCAGAAGGTCGTCGATGGTGGCGATGGCCTCCATTAGAATGTCCTCGGGTTTGCTGAGCTTGCCGAGGTCAGTTGAAGGGACTACCCTGCTTTCCCTGTCATGGATCGTGATCAGTTTCCTGACCTTCTTGGGCTTCAGGGAACCCTTCTCTTCCTTCGGAGTTCTGGGCATCTTCACCTTGTGCCCCTTCTTCCCACTTCTCTCAGGGGAGATCTGGACGGTCTTTCCAGGAGGCACGGTTCCTTTCTTTCTCCTCACCAGCTTCTTCCTGAAGATCTTTTCCCCCCTCTCCCCGTCCTTTCCTATGACCTTGGCAATCTTGCTTGCCAGCATAGGGTCCTTTCGGATCTTCACATCAGTCCATTCTTCATCATCGTTCCCATGGGCCGATGGCTTTTCCTTCAGCAGACCGCTCCCCGCATCAACTTGTGGAGGCGCCCCCTCATCGTCCCCCCCTACGTCCTCGAGGATCTCGAATTCCTCCTCGTCGAACTCCTCGAGGTCCTCGATCTCATCGATATCCGATGGAGTGCTGCTCTCGGGTGGGTCCTGAGCAAGCACCCTGTCGAGCTTCACCCTCTCCTCCTTCTCGAGGGATTCCAGTGGCGAGAGTCTGTTGTCCTTTATCACGAACTGGATGGGGGAAGCATCGAAATCCACACCAGACATGGTAAGGACCGATATCTCTCTGCTGATCTTTCCTGCCTCCAGGCTCTTGGACATCTCGACGACCCCGTCGAAGACCTCCATTATCCGCGTGAGGCTTTCCCTGCTCAACGTCTCGCTCTCCAGGAAGAAGATCGAGGCCATCTCCTCCTCCTTGAATTTAGCCCGGAGTCTCTGCATGAAGTTGTAGACCTGAGTGAACTCGAAGATATTGGTCGCGGGACCTATCATGTGCACCAGGGCAACCTTGTTGGGTGAGAAAGTGAGCTCCCTGAGGCCCTTGTTGATCGCGATCCCGAGGTTAGAGAGGATCTTCGAGGATTTCAGCGCATAACCTTCTTTCTCGACCCCGATAATACGCTCTCCCCTCCAGGAGAACCAGTCCACGATCCTGAGGTTTCCCTCCTCCTCGAACCTGTTTGCATCCAGACCCTGTGACCGGAGCAGCATGCGGATCGATCTTGGAGGCTCCTTTGAGAGAACCATGAGCAATGAGAAACCGTCATTCAACCCGCTTGTTAGGATGTTTGATATGAATATGTCTCTCTCTATTCCGGAGGGTGATATGAAAAGGATGGAGGAACCTTTGTTGATCCCTCCGCCCATTTTCCTGTCAAGGGGTGAGAATCCGGTAGTGATCTTCTGATGAAGGGCACCCTCGAGGATCACGTCCTGCATGTTGTATCTTCTTAGGACCTCGGACCTGCCCTCGAAGTAGTAGTTGAAAATTCTTGACGCCTTCTTGATGGCCTCCTCCTTCCCAACGAGGAAGGTGGAGAGCCCGACCATCGAATTGAAAGCGGCCACAAGCGACCCCTTCACCTGCTCATCGTTCGCTGCGGCCCATACGTCGCGGTCGATATCAAGCGTGTTGTTCTTGGTGACCGATACGTGTTTCAGAAGTTCGTGCTTCTCCCTGAGGATGCTTAATTTCAGCTTGAAGGCCGAGAGGTCCGTATGATTGGAAAGTTCCTTGAGATATGCCTGGAAGACGTCCTCGAAAAGGCCCAGAACCTCTTCATGATCGTTGGTGATCTCCACGGAGCTTAGAGCCTCCTCAACAAGGAGGTCGAGGGGTTCGGGTATATGCTGTATGAGCTGCTGTCTTCCCCTCAGAGATTCGCACATTTCCTGAACGGTCGAACCCATGGTTTTCATTATCATGTCCCTTGCGAGCTCCTCCCCCATCAGCGAGGAGATGAACTCGACCGACCTCTGCAGAAGGACCTCGATGGCCTTCAGGGATTCGAGGTCGTCCTCCATGTCGTTAACGACCTTCCCGTTGTCGGTGATGGTGAACTTGATCAGTTTCGGTTTCTGTACGCGCGCTCTCTCCAGTATTATCCTGAACGTGGAAACCTCCAGTCTGAACTGGCCGATCTCGGGGGACGTCATCTTCTTGATGAAATCCCTCACCAGGTTACCGTAGAGCTCGACATCGTTCAATTTCCGCCTCTCCAGTTCAGCCGATTACCTCGTCAGGGGAGACCTCGATGCCATTGTCCATTATGAGGAAAGGATGCTTCAGGGGGTCGTGTTTGGTGAACCTCATCTTCTTCACGGTCAGGGTTCTCCTGTACTCCCCGGAAGTACTCTCGTAATCCAGCTTGATCAGGGAATCCGCGATGAACTCCTCGATCCCGTACCGGGAATCCTGGTCTCCCGTGGTCTCGGATATCAGGATCGTGGAGATGTTGGAATCCCTGAGGAACCTTGAGAACTTGAAGAGCTCCCTTCTGAGCAGTTCCGACGACTTGTAATAGACACCGACGGCGGTGACGGAATCCAGTACAAGCCTCTTCGCTCCGCTGAAAGAGAGGTGGTTCTTCAGGAAATCCTGCAGGGTCTCGAAGCTGGCAAGTCCCCACTCGAGTTCCTCGGATGTCGTGCATTCGACCCTCATCTTGCCGAGGTCTATGAGGTAGGCCTTGCCCTCCTTCTCGAAGCTCGAGAAGTCGAGTCCGTAGCTGGCGGCCGCCCTTATGATTGATTCCCTGCTCTCCTCCAGAGAGAGATATATGCCGGGCTCATCATCGAACCTTGCTCCGTTGTAGATGTACTCGATCCCGAAAAGGGACTTCGCACTTCCCGGCGGCCCCGTTATCAGGTTGATCGTCCCATCCGGGAAACCTCCGTTCATCAGTTCGTCGAGTCCCGGTATGTGGGTTGCTATCCTGTCGGTCATTTCTTCTCACCCTCCTTGAAATATGATCCTATCATCCTTTCGAATTGTTCGTTCAGTTCATTCGCCCTTCTGGGGCCCACGAGAAGCGAGGTCTCCTCGAGTATCGATTCGCACATCGAATTTGCTGATTCGTGATCGAGAACGAGGCTTCCGCCTCCGGTTACCTCCATGTAGCTCCTTTCCACGATGAACCTGGAGAGGACGCCGATGAGGTTCTCGAGCAGACCTTCCATCTCCACCACCATCGGATGGCCGGGCCCTGGAAGGTTCATCCTGCGCCCTCCTTCCGAGGTCACCGACCTGCCACCTCCTTAACGGAGCTGACTAGGGTCTTGACCTCATCATGTGGCATGTTCCTCCTTGCAGCCAGCCGCAGCATGTTCTGTGCCATCCTGTCACCGTTGAGCTTCCTTACCTCGACGAAGACCGTCACTATCTGGTCAAATGGCTTGATATCAGGGTCCTGAACCTTCTTCCTGCTGCTGGAAAGCATGCTCTTTGTGATCTCCGAGAAATCCGCTGCGACCTTCTGGAGAATATCCTCCGATATCGTCTGTTCCATTCGCAGTTTGTATTTTCCCCAACCGATCCTTTCAACAAGTCCTTCGGACCTAAGTCTGCTCACTATGGAGGTTACGAGCTGGATCTCCATTCCCAGCTCACGGGAGATCTCCTTCGGGGAAATGCTATCAAGGGGGTGTTCTATGAACACATTGGCTATCTGTTCCGTCTTTGAGATATCCTTGACCTTTCCCCTGGTCCTTTTAGTCCTCAAATTGGGATGCCTCCGGCCGTATGGACATTGGATAAGGACTGGCCGTGTTATATAACATTTTTGTGATACTTTTCAATAAGAGATAATAAGAAGGGATAAAAGAAGTTATTATGGGTGGTAGTTATTATATCCATCCGAGGCCTAACGGGGAAAGTGGTTGTCATGGAGAAGAAGGGACTGTCTAGATCGGAGGTGGAAGCCCTTCTTGCTGCATATGATGAAATGAACATAAGTTTCGGATCGGGCAGGATCTTCGGATCGATGTGCACATTACCGCATCCATACGCAAAGGATGTTCATTCGAGATTCCAGGAATCCAATCTGGGTAATCCCGGACTCTATCCCGGGACATCGGAGATGGAGCGCGAGGTAATCTCCATGCTGGGGAGCCTCCTGAACCTGCCATCCCCCTCCGGTCATGTTCTTTCGGGCGGGACCGAGGCCAACATAACAGCGATGTACGCTGCAAAGAAGAAGACAAACGGACGGAAAGTGGTATTCCCCCGCTCCGCCCATTTCTCGATCCTCAAGTCCATCAAGCTCCTTGACATGGAGCCTGTCCCAATCGGTCTGGACGCTGATTACAGGATGGACCTGGGAGAGTTGGAGGATGGGATAAGCGGTGATGTGGCGATGGTTATCGGAGTGGCCGGAACCACCGAATTGGGTGCGGTTGACCCCATCGACCACATCGCCGGTCTCTCGGAAGGTATCCATCTCCATGTCGATTCCGCCTTCGGGGGTTTCGTACTACCATTCCTCGAGGAGATGGGGATGACGGACAGCAGGGTAAGACCCTGGGATTTCCGGGTCAATGGGGTCTCATCTATCAGCACCGATCCTCACAAGATGGGACTGTCAACCATACCCGCCGGCTGTCTTCTGTTCAGGGAGGAGAACCCCCTTAGGAACCTTGCAGTCGGATCGCCCTATCTGACGAGTCCGAAGGCCTACACACTGGCCGGAACAAGGGATTCCGGAGCAGTGGCTTCGGCCTTTGCCCTGATGAAGCTTCTTGGCCGGGAGGGATACTGCAAGCTTGTCAGCAAGTGCATTGACAACACCAGATACCTGCAGGATATCCTGGATAGGATCGGCCTCAGTCCTGTGATGGATCCGGTTATGAACATACTTGCGGTGCATCATCCCGATCCCGGCCGGATACAGAGGGAAATGGCATCAAGGGGTTTCTATCTCTCGAAGGTCTGCGATCCTCCGGCTCTGCGGTTCGTCGTAATGCCGCATGTTACCGTGGATTCGATAGACAGCATGGTCAGTGTTCTCGGATCTGTCCTGCGATCCTCTTGAGCTACTGGTTCTTCTCCCATTTCTCGAGTTCCAGGACCTCGGAAAGAGTGGATCCCCGCTGGATCTCTTCCCTTATCCTGTTCTCCCGCTCCTTGACATCAAGCGCCCTGTTGGCTATCTCGACGGCCCTCTCCCTTGGGATGACCATAATGCCCGAATCGTCGGCTATTATCCAGTCCCCCGGTCTTACGGGAACGCCACCGCAATCTATCTCCACCTGAAGCTCTCCGAATCCCTTGGGCTCCCCTGCATTCGGTGCGGTGCTTCTCGAGAAGACCGGAAAATCGAGCTTCATTATATCGTCGATATCCCTGGCAGCCCCGTCTAGGATCACTCCGGAGATCCCCTTGATCTTGCAAGACCATGTCGCAAGCTCTCCCCAGGGTGAGATGTGTCTGGAACCGGCATCCATGACGAGGACATCACCGGGATTTGCCTTCTCGATCGCCTCGACGGTCTTCGCCCAGTCTCCGTCTATGGTCCTGCATGTGTATGCGGGGCCGACGCATTTCAATCCTGATTTCACAGGATGTATGCCGATCATCGCACCTTTCTTGTGCATAGCATCTGCAACATTGGGAGCAGAAACTTCCATTAGAGCCTTTCGGATGCCTTCCTCGTCGGAATATCTCTTGTAGAACCTGGACTCTACAGGGACTACCTTGGTTATGGCCTTCTTGATATCCCTCGCCGCTTCAGTCACGTTGGGACTCTTCGTTACGGCTCCGCCGACAATGACTATAGAAGCCCCTGCATCCACGAAGAGGTGCGCGGTCTCGGAGGTTATCCCTCCGGCCACGGCAAGGGGAAGGTTCGTGGTCTTGACAAGGCTCGACAGCTCTTCGGTGAAGGTCTTGCCCATCATCTGGTCATCTATTGAGACATGAATGCAAAGCAGGTCCACTCCCATGGACTCCAGTTCCTTCGCCCTTCCTGCCTTGTCCTTCACACCAAGAAGATCAACCATGATCCTGCAACCGTATTTGCGTCCGGACCTGACCGCCTCCATTATGGTCCCGTCGTCAGCGACCCCCATGATGGTGTTCACGGTGGCGCCTGCTCTTGCGGCAAGCTCCGTCTCGAACCCTCCCGTATCCATGGTCTTGAGATCGGCGACTATCTCGATGCCCGGGAATTCATCACGAAGCTTTCTGATGGCATCCATACCCTCGCTCTTGATGAGCGGTGTCCCCGCCTCCAGCCAGTCGGCCCCACCTTTGACGGCTTCCCTTGCTATCTGGATCGATCTTTTCAGATGCATCAGGTCCAGAGCGACCTGGAGTAATGGATATTCGTCCGCCATGGTCAGAAATAAAAGGACTATCTATTTCAAACCATCCCCTGGGACGGCTTGTCCTCCCGGACCAAAGCAATGAAATATCTGAAGACTCTGGACCTTGGGTGTGAAGATGGAGCATATCTTCAGGGCTTACGATATCAGAGGAGTATGGAATGTCGACCTGGATGTCGGAACCTGCCTTGACATCGGAAAAGGGCTCGGGACACTTCTGAAAAGGGACCTTTCTCTGAATTCGGTGGCAGTGGGGTACGATGTGAGGAAGACATCGGAAGCTTTCCACGGGGCTCTTGTAGCGGGACTTCTATCGACCGGTGTTGATGTTCTATCGGTCGGCGAGTGCGGATTCGGTGTGGCGATGTTCGCCGGTCTCAAGGAAGGTCTGGACGCCTCCTGCTACATAACTGCGTCTCATCTCGAACCTGAATGGAACGGGCTCAAGGTATACTTCGGAGATGGTGTGGGATTTCCTTCCGAGCACATCGAGTCGATTAGAGATATCGTCCTCGGGAAGGACTTCATCTCTGCAGATTGGGAACGTTGCGGGACCTACAATGAAAGGGATTATCTGGAGGATTATGTCAGTTTCTGGAAGGAGCGCTACGTGGATTTCGTCATGGACAGGGGCCTGAAGATCGGTGTGGATTGCGGTGGAGGCGCGATGTGCCTGTCAGCACCTTTCGTCCTCCTCGCCTCGGGAGCGAACGTGGAGCTCGTCAACGGAGAGGTGGACCCGTTCTTCAGCAAACGACCCTCCGAGCCGAAACCCGAAAACCTCACCGACCTCAGGAGTGTGGTCATGGAGAAGGGTCTTGATTTCGGAATTGCCTTCGACGGCGACGGTGACCGGGCGGTGGTCGTTGACGACAGAGGCAGGTTCATGACGACCGACAAGCTCGGGATCATCATATCCCGGGACCTCGTCGAGAAACATCCTGGCAGCGTGGTTCTCGCAAATGTCGAATCCTCGATGGCAATAGAGGACGTTCTGGTTCCCATGGGGGCCAGGGTCAAGAGGATAAAGGTCGGACATACATTCCTTACGCTCGAGGCCAGGGAGACGGGAGCAGTCTTCGGCGTCGAGAGGTCTGGACATCTTATCGTTCCTGAACATGTGCTTTTTGACGATGCGGTCGTTGCCCCGTTGGAACTACTGAGGATACTCTCAGCCAAGGGTTCAAGGCTCTCGGAGCTTGCAGACGATGTTCCCCAGTATCCCAGCACTTCGAAAGCATTGGAATGCCCGGACAGGATCAAGTTCGAGGTTGTCGACGCCCTGAAAGAGGACCTGAGGAAGGATCATGACAGGGTGAATGAGCAGGATGGTGTGCGTGTTGACACCGATGAAGGGTGGGTACTCGTGAGATGCTCGAACACATCACCCGTGATCAGGGTCACCGTTGAGGCCAGGGACGATGCTACAATGGAGAGAATGATGTCGGAGTATACCTCGATCCTGGGGGAGAAGATAAAAGAGATGGTCAGGTAGGGAATTTCACTGGTTCGCCTTCATCTCGGCGAAGCCCTTGATATTTAACAGAATGGCAGACATCATGGAATGGTACTTCTTCTTCTCGGTGAATTTCCACTTCATATTGAAGCCCATCCTCTCGATCCTGTAATCGAAGATCGCTGAGAGCAGCGTCCCGTAGGGCCTTGGCTCGACTATGAACTTCAGTGTTCCGAAAAGAGGCCCCTCGACGACATCCATCTCTACCCATCCGTCGTAATGGATCACCTTGATCTTGACCTGGCATTCGTCTTTCATGCCCTTTGGATTGACGCGGATGACCTGTCCGATCTTCATTCGGGGCTCTGCAGGGAATGTCATGGAACCTAGAGTGGTCTGGCCCCAGCTGTGGGCCAGGTTGATATCGGTGAGAACCGAGAAGACGTCCGAGACAGGTGCGAGAACCTCTTCCAGATTCTCCTCTTTGCCGATGGCTCCCATATCAGTGTCACCCCTACCAGGAACAGAATTGTTGCTGGTTTATGGAGGTTATTTTAAAAAAAGGTTTGGGGATTGGCCTGCGGCCCCGAATAGTTGCGGCCGCAACTATTAATAATATAGTTGCATTCGCAACTTCATGTCCGATGACGAAACAGAGCAAAGATGCGGTCCACATTCCGTGGGAAGACTTCTCGCTCATATACATAAACGAACGAGGAGATACATGTCCACAAGGCTCGCTCACTACGGTATCGGCGGACCCACCTACGGATTCCTCTTCCATCTCTACAAGAAGGACGGCATATCCGAGAGCGAGATCACAAGACACATGCTGGTGGACAAAGCGACGACCACCAGGGCATTGTCGAAACTGGAGAAGCTGGGATACGTCGAGCGTCATCAGGACCCTCAGGACAGAAGGGTCTACAAGGTATTCTTGACATCCAAGGCGCGCTCCATCGAACCAGATCTTGACAAAATACGGGAGGAATGGGTCCATTTAGTCCTCGGGGATTTCGATGCATCGGAGCGAAGGCTGTTCCTCGATAATCTCAACCGGATCGAGGGGAGGCTCCGCACTTTCTCCGGGAGTATGGGGTGTGAGGAATGAGCTCCAGGTCGTCCGGATTGAACTTGAAGGCCCACGGAAAGGCCACTCAGGGTGTCAAGACACTCCTGGGAAATCCCAAGAAGGCCATATTCAAGCTCTCAATACCTATGATAATCGCGATGAGCGTCCAGACCGTATACAATCTGGCTGACACAATATGGGTTTCGGGACTTGGACAGGATGCTCTGACGTCCGTCGGAATATTCTTTCCGTTCTTCTTCCTGATCATGGCCCTTGCAGCGGGTTTGGGGATCGGCGGCGGGGCTGCCATATCACGGAGGATCGGCGCCCGGGACAAGAAAGGGGCGGACAATGTTGCCGACCACATGATCATTCTCATGACGGCCGTAGCACTGATCTTCACGGTTCCAACTTTCCTGGTCCTTCCCGGGATCTTCGATCTGATGACAGAGAAAGTGGTATCCGAACTTGCCACGGATTACGGACGCATCATCATCGGAGGCTCCCTGATAATATTCTTCGCGAACAATGCCAACGCTATCCTGAGGTCGGAAGGTGACACGAAGAGGGCGATGTATGCGATGGTGATAGGATCCGCACTCAACATCGTCCTCGATCCGATATTCATCTATGCCCTCGACCTTGGGGTGGCGGGAGCCGCATGGGCAACAATGCTGTCTTTCTCCATAACCGCATTGATTCTGGCCTACTGGCTCTTCTTCAAGAAAGACACCTACGTGACATTCGATCTTGGGAATTTTAAGTTCAAATGGAGTATCTTTAAGGACATAATGAGGGTGGGGGCCCCCGCCTCTCTCCAGCAGATGTCGATATCCATACAGATGATGATCCTCAATATTATTGTCCTTGCTGTGGACGATCGGGGGGTAGCCATCTTCACGGCAGGCTGGCGGGTGACGATGATCGCCCTTCTTCCGTTGATGGGTATTGCCACTGCGGTGGTGGCGGTTGCCGGGGCGGCCTATGGTGAAAGGTCATACAGGAAGCTCAAGCTGTCACTCTATCACGCTATCAGGTACGGTCTGATATTTGCGGTAATAATATCCGTTTTGATATTTTTGTTCGCCCCGTGGATCGTTATCGTATTTACATGGTCCGAGGATTCGATACACCTCAGATCCCACCTTGTCCTGTTTCTCAGGATGTTCTCGGTGATGAACTTCTTTGCTACCTTCGGGATGCTTTCTGGATCTGCCTTCCAGGCGATAGGAAAGGGATTCAAATCCCTGCTCGTAACCCTGTTTCGGACCATCATATTCGCACTGATCTTCACGATATTGTTCGGTTTGGTACTCGATTGGGGGCTTCCGGGGGTATGGGGAGGCATACTTCTCGGCAATCTCCTGGGAGCGTCCATATCGTATGCATGGATAAGTCTGACCATCAGGAGACTGATCAGGAAAGGGGAAGACCCAAGGATCCTCGAGAAGTACGGATGATCAGGCCTCTGTGTCCGGAGGCGTGTCCATCTCTGTCCCGATCTCAAGCCTGCCTTCCGCATAATCGACTGTTACCATGGCTCCCTCCGATATATCTCCCCTTATGATCCCGTAACCTATCTCCGTCTCGAGGTCCTTTTGCAATACCCTCCTGAGAGGTCTTGCCCCGTATATGGGATCGAAGCCTTTCTGCGCGAAGTGATTCACCGCCCTCTCCGTCAGACGGATGGATATCCTCCTCTCCTCCAGCCTCTCGTTCAGCCTGCCCAGCTGGAGATCGACGATCTGCTTGATGTCCTGGTAGCTAAGGGGTTTGAATATTATCATCTCATCTATGCGGTTGAGGAATTCCGGCCTGAACATGGATCGGACCTCATCTAGCACCATGTCCACGATCCCGGTCATGAAGGTCCCGTCAGCGTCGATCCCTTCGATTATGTGGGAGGATCCCATGTTCGAGGTCATTATCAGTATGGTGTTCTTGAAATCCACCACCCTCCCCTTGCTGTCGGTGATCCTCCCGTCGTCGAGGACCTGAAGAAGTATGTTGAAGACCTCAGGGTGCGCCTTCTCTATCTCGTCCAGCAAGATCACGGAGTAAGGTTTTCTCCTCACGGCCTCCGTGAGCTGTCCTCCTTCTTCGTAACCCACATATCCCGGAGGTGCGCCGATGAGCCTGGACGTCGAGAACTTCTCCATGTATTCGCTCATGTCCAGTCTAATGATATTTTCCTCGGTGTCGAAGAGTACCTCGGCGAGCGCCTTTCCCATCTCGGTCTTTCCTACCCCTGTTGGTCCCAGGAAGAGGAAGGAGCCGATGGGTCTTCGCGGGTCCTTGATACCGGACCTCGCCCGCACGATCGCTTTCGTGATCAGTTCAACGGCCTCGTCCTGTCCCACCACCCTTTGATGCAGTTTCTCCCCCATGCTCAGTATCTTCTCCCTCTCACCCTCGACGAGCTTCGACAGGGGTATGCCGGTCCATTTCGAGATGATCTCCGAGATCTCCTCCTCGGTTACCACCTCCCTCAGCATTGAGTCCCCGTTCTGTCTCGAGTGGAGCTCCCCCTCCCTCTGGAGCAGCTCCTTCTCGAGCTTCGGCAATTTCCCGTGCCTGATCTCGGCGGCCTTGTTGAGATCGTATTCCAGCTCGGCGTCCTCGAGGTCCTTCTTCAGTCCATCTATCTCCTTCCTGAGTTCCGAGATCCGTTTTATGGAACCCTTTTCAGCGTCCCACCTTGCCGACATTGCATCGGTCCTTTCCTTCAGCTCGGAGAGTTCCTTTCTCAGCGATTTCAGCCGGTTCCTGGATGTCTTGTCCTTCTCCTTCTTGAGTGCGGCCTCCTCGATCTCCAGCCGCATCACCTTCCTTATGGTTCTGTCCAGTTCTTCTGGTCTAGAATCTATCTCTGTCCGGATCATCGCACAGGCCTCGTCCAGCAGGTCAATTGCCTTGTCCGGAAGGAACCTGTCGGAGATGTAACGGTCGGAAAGGACGGCGGCCGTTACCAGTGCGTTGTCCGTGATCTTCACCCCGTGGTGTACCTCGAATCGGTCCTTAAGGCCCCGAAGGATGGAGATGGTGTCCTCCACCATCGGCTCATCGACAAGTATGGGCTGGAACCTCCTCTCGAGGGCTGCGTCCTTCTCGATGTATTTGCGATATTCATCAACAGTGGTGGCCCCTATGCAGTGCAGTTCGCCCCTTGCAAGCATCGGCTTCAGCATGTTACCCGCATCGAGGGAGCCTTCGGCCTTCCCGGTTCCCACTATTGTGTGGAGTTCGTCTATGAATAGAAGGGTCCTCCCCTGGGATTTCCTGATCGAGTCGAGAACGGCTTTCAATCTCTCCTCGAACTCACCACGGAACTTTGCACCCGCGACAAGGGATCCCATATCCAGTTCGAAGATGGTCCGGTCCTTAAGAGATTCGGGTACGTCTCCTCTCAGTATCCTGTGAGCCAGTCCCTCGACTATTGCCGTCTTCCCGACACCCGGGTCTCCGATGAGTACCGGATTGTTCTTCGTCTTTCTGGACAGTATTCGGATGACGCGCCTTATCTCGTTGTCCCTTCCGATGATCGGGTCCAGCTTCCCGGACCTGGCCTCCTCGACGATATCCCTTCCGAACCTCTCGAGGGCGGAGTAGGATGATTCCGGGTTCTCGGAGCTCACCCTCTGCTTCCCCCTGATCTCCGCAAGCGTCTTGAGAAAAGTGTCCTTTGTTATCCCCGAACTATGGAGCAGCTCTCCAGCCTTGGTCCTCCTCCCCTCTTCGAGAAATGCCAGCATGATGTGCTCGACTGAAACGAAGGAATCCTTCATCGATCTGGATATGTCCCTGGATTCGGCAAGGAGCCTGATGAGACGATTTGTTCCGTGAACGTTCTCCTCATCGTAGCCTTCCTGTCCCGATCGGGGAAGGGATTCGAGATGATCCCGGAGTTCGGACATGATATTCGATCGATCTATGTCCATCTTATCCAGCAATGAGGGCAAGAGTCCTCCTTCCTGATCCATTAGGGTCAGCAGAAGGTGTTCGCCGTCAATCACCTTATGCCCCATGCTCAGGGCCAGTATCTGGGCTTCCTGAAGCGCTTCCTGGGATCTCTGCGTGAACTTGTTGAGGTCCATTTGACGTCTCCCCATTACTATACAACTATATGTTGTATAATAGTTATTGTATAGTAATATAAAAACCTTTCCGCCAATCGCGGCATGCCTTCGTCGATCAAGCAAAGGAGATATCCATCACGAAGACGTCCTTTTTGTCCCTGGTCCTCTTTCCCCTGATCCTCACGGGCCCGTCTCCCGATCCATATGTCTGAACAACGAGCTCATCTCCCTTGAAAACCTCGGCAAGGAAGGTTATCTGGAGGTCCTTGATGTTCGGATCCTCCCCGACCACCTTTCTCATGGCATCGACCCCCCATCTGACGTATTCGGTGTTGTTGACATGTCCGTTCATGTCTATCGAACTGTAGGGTACGTCTATCTTGCACGTATCCCTGAAATCTCCCGCCGGTAGAAGTCTTTCCGGATCCCTGATCAACCTCTCCTCCGCGTATTCGAAATCCAGATCGAGGTCCTTGATCATCACCGGCCGCATCCTCTTGGAATCGATCACCATCCAGTCGGAAGTGGCCCGAAACAGCGCGTTCCCTCTGAGGTCCGTTCCCTTGAAATCCCTGAAGGCCCTGAGGAGATCGAGACCGCTCGGCCATGTCCTGATCATCACGGTATCAGAGTATCTCGGGATGGATAGGAACTCCATTCTGAAATTGACCAGAACCCAGTAGTAACCGTTCCGTTCCATCCAATCGTATCCCACTCCAAGCTCCTCCGCATGCCTCGAGGCTATCTCCTGGACCTGGTGCATGAGAGCATGGGGTTGCATTCTTCCCCTGGAGTCGCAATGGAAGGTAGCAACGGTGAAAACGGTCTTCTTCTCCAGCAAACATCTCCCCCTCCACCGTGAAAGGGAAACTGGGATTTCATCTTTATCCATTCGAGGCGGTTGATTACCAGTTGATAGGATGGTTGGTGAGGAACCATTATTTTCGATATCGGGGAAGCCCGCTCCATCACCATGCTCAGGGGAATACACGATCCAGATACATGGGGGCCGTCAATCCCAGGTCATCACTTCTTCCTCATCCTTCCCCTTGCCCACTGGATTCTTCTTCTTCCTGATGAGAAGGAAGGTAACTATCACAAGAACGATCAATATTATCAATCCGCCAAAGGCCATGGCCGGGAGCAGAAGGTTGATCGCCTCGTCGTCATTGTCATCATCATCATCCGATGTGTCGTCATCGTCCGAACCGACATCCGCCACCAGCGGATCGGTTCCTGCATTAAATTCCTCCAGGTCCGTGGCGCCGTCGCCATCACGGTCGTTCATGGATGATGGGGACAGGGGATCGAGCCCGTGGGTCACCTCCCAACCGTCGGGCATCCCGTCGTCGTCGGAATCATCATCGTTCATCCTTGTGCCGTTCCGGTATTCCTCGAGGTTGGTCAGGCCGTCTTCGTCCGTGTCATCCAGAGCATCCGACGGGTCTTCCCTGTCAAGCCCGTTCTCATCCTCCACAAGATCCGGTATGCCGTCCTCATCGATGTCGTTGTCCAGCGGGAGGACTGTTATTGTCAGGTCCATTCGCGCCGAGTTCCCCTGCTCGTCAAACACGCTGACAGTGATCTCGTACCTGCCCTCCTCCGTGGGTACCATCTCAAGCGTTGACCCCGACACTTCCACGGGAGACCCCTCCCAGAGATATGTCGCGATCCCGATATTGTCCGATGCGATGACAGTGATCCCGATCTCCTCTCCCACGTAGACGATCAGGTCCTCTACATCCTCAATTGTGGGATCGATGTCATCCGTTATCCTGACGACAATGGTGTCCGTGGTGTTCGTTAGACCGGAGGTATCGTGGACGCTGATGACAATATTGAGGTCCTCCAGAGAATACTCGGGAATGTCGATCGATGCCATGTACGTCGGTCCGGTCCCGGACATGGGAACGGTCTGTCTGCCCCCGTCTCCGAACCAGAATTCGAGAGCTACGTCAGCTATGCCGATATTGTCAATCACCTCGATGGAGACCTCGTAACGGTCCCCCGTGGTCGAATTTGCCTCCAGTGAGTGGCTACCGAAGACGGGAATATCGTTATCGATCACAGATATCCTCTTCACATGTGTCCTGTTCCAGTTCCCCGAACCGTCGCAGAAGTGGACGATGTATATCATGTCCTCGAGGGAATCCTGCGGTACCATCATGGAATATGTGAATTCCACCTCCCCGTCCATGCTGACGTTTTCATGCTCTCCCTCTCCGAACCAGTACTCCAGCCATACCTCGGCGATCCCCAGATTATCGATAACCCTTATCCTGAACTGGAATTCATCTCCGGTCGTTGCCGTCGTGTTCGTGAAATCATCGTGGCTGGATGGCTTGTCGTTATCGATCACCTGGACATCGATCTGAACGGTACTGTTGAGGTTGCCTGATATGTCGGAGGCCCAGAATATGTAATGAAGTGTTTCGACGGAGTCTTCGGGGATCTCGATATTGAGATAGAAGTAACTTGATCCGCTCATGCTGACGTTCTCATGCTCTCCCTCTCCGAACCAGTATTCAACGTGAACTGAATCAATTCCGATGTTGTCGCGGGCTTCCACCGTGAAGGAGAATGTATCGCCCGTGAATCCTATGCCGGGGGTTGTGTCGGGACCGATAGCTGGCAGATCGTCATCGAAGACCAGTATGTCCTTCTGCGATGTGCTGTTCCAGTTGTCCGATGTGTCCTTCGCATGGAAGATGTAATGGAGTGTCTCTGTCGAATCGAGGGGCAGCACGATGTCAAGCACATGCCTTGGGCTCCCGTTTATCGAGATGTTCTCATGCTCTCCTTCTCCAAACCAGTATTCCACGAAGACCTCATCGATCGCGATATTGTCCGAGACCGCGAGATCGAATGTGAAGATGCCGCCCGTCGTCCCCTGCTGGTCCGATGAGTCGATCCATGCGGTGGGTAGATCATTGTCCTTTATGACAACCGCGGCAGGTACCGTCATATTCCAGTTCGAGGAGAGATCCGATGCATGCACGATGTAATTCAGATCGTCAACGGAGTTATCCGGGATCTTGAACGAATACGTGAACGGTCCCGTTCCGGACATCGTGACGTTGGAATGGGATCCCCCACCGAACCAATACTCCAGATGAACCCCTTGGATGCCTATGTTGTCAGCCACTTCAAGTCGGAACATGTAATCCTCGCCCGTTGTTGCGGTACCAGGGGAGTGGTCCGGTCCGAAAACCGGTGGATCATCATCGGAGACCGAGAGCGAACCGAGGCCCGACAGGTTCCAATTGTCCGAGGTATCGTTGTAATGGAAGCTGTAGCCGATTGTCGATGTTGAATCCGGTGCGACCAGTGACAGTTCCCACGTATCGCCTGTGGTCCTGGAAAGGGAGGAGTTCCCCGAGAAACCATCGCCATTATCATATCTGGCCCAGACATTGTAAACCTCGATATTGTCCCTTATGACAGCAGAGAGTTTGAACCGATCACCGGTGGTGGAGGTTGTGTCGGAAAGGTCGTCTTCGAGGGTCGGCAGGTCGTCATCCTCAATTTGATAATAGTAAGTGCCAAGTGTCTCCATGTTGCCGGAGGTATCGTTCGCCTTGACGATCAGATGCAGCACACCCAGTCTGTTCTGTATGACAATGCTTCCCGTGTAGTTGTTCTCCTGCGCGTTCGTCAATGTCGTGTTTGTGCGGGAGCCCCAGTCGATCCAGTTTTCTATGACCACCTCATCGACCTCGATATTGTCAGTCACCGTGACCATCATGTCGAACCTATCCCCTGTTGTGGCCTTTGAAGGCAGGCTCGGAACGACCGTGGGTTTGTCGTTATCACGGATGGGTATTCCTTTCTCCGCCGTCTGGTTCCAGTTCCCTCCGGTGTCCGAGGCATGGAAGAGATAGTTGATACCATCAAGCGAATCCGGAGCGGTGATGTTGAGGAACCAGGAGTCACTCGGTCCTCTGTGCATGCTCGCATTGGTCGCCGGACCGCTTCCGCTTCTGTATTCGACCGTAACATTCTTCATCAGGCCGTTGTCCGTGACAACGACCGTGAAATTGAGGGGGTCCCCCGTGGTGCCGTTCTTCGCAGTCATGTCCTGGATTATTCGGGGAGGGGTTCTGTCCGTTGCGGTCAGCTCCGCGTAGACCGAACCACCGTTCGTGGTCGGCACCACAGGATCAGTGGAGGTGAACCTGTGACTGGGTCCCGTTGCATAATCGTCGAAGAGTTCGATCGAGAAGTCCCTGATGGACCCTGTCGAGGAGGTACCCCCGTCATCCACCTTGATGAAGTAGTTGTACCCTATGAACGTCGAGACCGAACCGTCGAACTCTGTGATATCATACGCCATCATGTTCGAAGGAAAAGGGTGCGGTCCTCCGTCATAGTACATCGAAGCGAACCTTCTCTTGGTGGCTTCGGGTGATGTCTTGGGTCCGATCCCGATCGTGACCGTGCATTCTTCCCTCACGGGATGGGAGATGTTGAAGAGTGCCAGGGCTTTTGGTTCATATCCGATCATGTCCTCCATCAGATAGACATACTGGACCTTCTTCCGCATGCATTCATAGGAGATCCAGTACATCCCATCGCTGTTCGAATCCCCTGTCCACCCCTTTCCCCAGGAGTTGGCGACCAGGAAAGCACCTTTTGTCGTGGTCCCGTCCTCCTGGTACGGACCAAAATTGTCGTCGTAGCCAATTATGGTGTTCGCATGGTTTCGCCCCGTACCGCATTCAACGGTATTGTTCCATAGATCGTTCGAGAGCGACGAATATCTGTATGCGTTGATGGATATTGTTGCCAGGTTCCCGCCGTCAATCCATGTCTTCAGATCACCCAAAGTGGTGTTGGTGGTTGTATACATGTAGTAGGTGCTGTTCTTCATAGAACGATATAGAGGGGCTTCCCTCCATGCATCCTCGGAGGGCCACGAGGTCGAATTGTAGCAGTTGTAGGGCATCTCCTTCCAGGAGCATATGCCTGTACTCTGGCACATGTAGATGTTATCGGAATAGTAGCTTCCCCCGTCCACTCCGTTGTTCACCTGATGGTAGAGGAAATCCGGACTCATGATCCTATCCTGGTAGGATGCAGTAGGCTGCCCCGGCCACGTCCCTCCCATGGAAGCACCGGAGAGGTTCCAATCATGCTCCTTAGCTTCCTGCCAGGTTTTGGTATAGTAACCGATAGACCAGCTGACGCAGGATCCTTCCGCCCCCTGGTTTCCGATCGGGGGGAAATACATGCTCTGATTGTGCAGCTTGGATGAATTGAGGGCCGATGGAGAAGAGAAGGATATGCTGTCGATCATCCTGAACGAGGAGGCAATAGCGCTCCACTCGTTCATTGTAGGAGGTTTCAGACCGGTCCCCGCTCCCTCGATCTCGATGTTGTAATTCTCCCCTGCGGAAGCGACTCCCTCGTTTTGTATCATGAACTCCAGATCGGCCTCCCTGACTGGTCTTGTCTCCAGGAGGAGTCCGTCGTAGAGCCTCATTTGGATATCATCGGCTTCTTTCTTCTCCCCGGGTGCGTCCACCTGTGCCTCTGAAGATCTCAGGACCCAGGAAGCGCACACGAGCGTTATTATGAGCAAGAGGATGACCCCTGATCGTGACCTCATACTATCCAACCCCGCTGTTTATCATTCCATGTACTTGTACTTAATCGTTTGCGGGTGGTTCTACGGGGCCGAGTATTATGATCGTTCCGATGAAAGGGCAATTCTTTAATCGATATTGCATCATAGGGTTATGGCAGGGAAGGTAGTTCCGATGAAGAGGCCGGTTCATTACAAGGGGATTCGATCCCTGTGGATCGCCTTGATCGGAATGATGCTCTTCTCCACGAGCCTGGTATATCTGATTACTCTCGATATCAGGTCATTTCCCCTATGGACGATACCACTTGGAACGATCTGGATGACCCTTATGTACACGGGTCTCTTCATCACGGTCCACGACTCGATGCACGGATCTGTCCTTCCCAACAACAGAAGAGCCAACAATTTCATCGGGGCGATGTCCATATTCTTCTATGCCATGTTCTCCTATCGAAAATTGAAGAAGAAGCATTTTCAGCACCACAAGAACCCTGGTACTTCCAGGGACCCGGACTATCATGACGGCAAGAACAAGGGTTTCATCATGTGGTATCTGCGGTTCATGAAGAACTATCTTAGTCCCCTCCAGCTTGTCGGGATAGCAATAGGGTTCAATTTCCTGATATTCGTGGTGGGACTGCCTTTGATGAACATGATACTCTTCTGGGCCCTGCCGTCCCTGGGGAGCACCCTGCAGCTTTTCTACTTCGGAACGTACCTTCCCCACAGGGAGCCGGAGGGCGGATACACAAACAGGCATCATGCAAGGTCAAGCAATTTTCCATATTCCCTATCCCTTATCACCTGCTACCACTTCGGGTATCATCTGGAGCATCACCTCTTTCCTTACGTTCAGTGGTGGCGGCTTCCCTGGGTGAGAAGAGAGATGAAAAGGCTAGTTCCGGTTGATGATGGATATGGTAATTGTTCAGTCTAATTAGGATCGATCCTGATCAGGGAAATGATCGATATTCCAGCTATGCCCGGTTCCCTCGGTCGGAGGTTAGGTTATGTGGGTTGTGTTCTTATATTTCAACGATTTTAACATGTTAGGCAAATGTATGAAACTACAATGCCGAGGATAGAAGATTTGTTGGATTACGGTCTCGGAGCGGCCCGTTTCATTGCATTGAGAATCTATTAAACAATAAATATGATATTTTATTACTATTAATAAAGATTATGTAATATGTGGTCCTTGCCCATAATGCAGATATCCTGCCGATTCTGATATGGGGGAGGCAAATGAGAGCATCGGGATTAACGGTTTTAATGATCATTGGAATATGTCTTTTCCTGGCCCTGCCTTCGATAAGGGCTGACACACCGATAATGGAGAAAACGGACCCTGACGACGATGTCTTCATGATCACCGATCCCTTGGCTGATCCCGATGAGGTCTCACAGGATGTTGAGATACTGTCCGCATCAATAGACTGGTCAGGGGATACTGTCGTCTGTGAGTTCATAGTTAAGGGGGAGGCCGTGAACATCTCCTCGGATGACAGTGTGAACGTATATTATTTCAATATCGATCTGACCACCGCAAACGATGAGGAAGAGATATGGTTCCTCTATACCGATACGGGACTCTCGGGCGGATCGCTGGAAACGGGCATCATCACATTATGGGAAGATGATTTCTCCTCGGTGGACGGAACGTTCACATTCGAGTTCGACAGGTCGCATTTCGGTGAGCACCAGGATGTACTGGATATCGAGGTAAGGGCCCAGAATACCAATGGATGGCTGGATGAGATAAGGTGGGGTGAGGGGCTCCCCGCCGATGACGACGACACAACGGATGACGATGAAACCGATGCCGACTCCTCCGACGATGACACATCGGATGATGATGATGATGATGATGACGACAGTCCGGGCTTCTCCTTTCTCCTTGCGCTCGGTTCGGTCTTTATCGTTCTGGCGGTCCTAGCGCAAGGAAGAAGAATAGGCCGATAGTGTTCAGATATTGTCGAATATCATGTTCCCGAGGTTCGGGAATTACATAGTATCGGGGCCGTCAGGGTGACGGTTTATTGAGCTCGAGCTTCATGGCCCGATAACAATATCTTTTCAAGGCCCCATAGCATAGCATGAACAGCGAAGTATGTTGCGTAGATGATTTGATATCTCTCCTGATATGTTAGGTGAAATCAATTACATTCTTCGATCCATTGGGAATTTGAAATTATGATGAAGCATAGAAGAAAGATCGGAGCAGTTTTCATCGCTTTCTCACTTCTGTTACTTCTCAGTGGGATCCTGTGGACATCCCACATACTCCCGTATTTCACCCCCGAGAGGGAGGAGGGATCTGACGATCTCTCGGAATTCGGGGACGGAGTCAATATCATGGAGGGAAGGATATCACTCCCTTCAATAGCCTTCGATGATTCCAATGACCTCGACACAGCTGGCTTCAGACCCGAATTTCTCGATCCGATGTGGAAGGACATCAAGATCAGGTCCGACGGGATCTTCGATGCGGATACCGGGGAGTTCCTCTTCGAATCCGATGACGCTTCCTTTGAAAGGAACGGTACGTTCTTTCCGTCAGGAGGAGTTGGAAAGAAGGATTATTCCATCTACAACGACTATCTTGGAAGGGATGTCACGGCAAGATTCGAGGGTTCCTATGATGTCCTGGGAAAGAAGGGTTATTCCTACGTCGTGGACATAGAAAGGGAGGAGACCCATGGCAACGACCTTCTCTCCACCTTCATTCCGGTGGATGAGGAGGAAGGGACGGGCAACGAGGACCTTTCCTCGTTCCTCGAGGATTTCGGGATCAGGTTCTTCTATTCCGACTCCTCGAGGTACATACTGGACCCCAGGACCTCCATACCTCTGGACCTGGAGATCAATATCGCTGTCGACATGAAACTTCCCGACACCACGATCCTTACCGTGAGGGAGGAGGATGTTCGTTATGCGGAAGAGGATATCTGGATCGACAGCACGACGGTTCCGGGAACGAAGGAGAAGGTCGAGGTCATCAAGGAGACCTGGACCCTGGGCCGTCTGGATCCGGATGACGATAATATCGGTGTCTACGAAAGGTTCGATGTCTACTACGACAAGGAAACAGGGGAGAAGGTGTCCTCCGACGAGTACGAGAACAGGGAGACCTTCGCGGTGGACAGGTCGACCTACCAGTATCTAACGGGTTACCGGGGAACTCTGAGGTCGGGATACTTCGAGTTCCCAATAAACAAGGTGGAGGAGAGGGACTACCCCATGTGGGATGAGTTCACGGCATCCGAGAGCGAGGCCAGGTTCATAGGCAATGAAGTGAGGAACGGACTGGACGTTATGGTATTTCAGATGGTTACCGAGGATGTACAGGTGGACTCGGGAAATGCCATCATACCGATATATCCTCACCCTGCGACGATCTATCTTCTCGATACCGTCCAGGAGTGGTATATTGACGAGAGGACCGGGTTCATGGTCGATTTCCATGGCAGTGCTGGCGGAAAAATGGAAAACCTGCGAAATCTGGGTGAACATCACCGATATCGACGGAAACCGAAGTGACGATTCTGTTCGGCACACGCTCAAGGTCGTGGATAACACAAGTGGCGAAAAGC
>JBLIRL010000100.1:0-9620 GCA_049472275.1 Thermoplasmatota archaeon
GGAGCGCTTCTCGAAGAGCCGCTCGGCCCGCTCGTAGCGATCTACGGCCTGGACGAACAGTGCCTCCGCTTCGGCGATCTGCTTCAGCAGCGAAGCCTGTTCATCCGGCGTGTGACCAATTGTCACCCACCGTTTAGTCTCATCGTTCATCTTCCAGGATACCAACAACGTCAGGAAGGTCTATATCGCTGACATACTACCTGATTCGATCCACCAGGGGAATGAACTGGTAGCCGTATCGAAATCGGGCAACCTCACGATCGCATACGGATCCAAGGACGGATGGACCGTTGACGTCATCTACTCCAATCCCGACGAACCCTTCGCCAGGGTCTGCGTCGGTGACCTCGATCCACAGTGCTCGGAGGTCTCGAGATCTTCGGCGGAACCGATACCTTCAAGGTACTCGGGTTCAAGAGAGGAACCGGTTCGGATTGGACCATGCAGGAGATCTTCGTGGACACGGACAAGAACAGAGGCGTCTGGGTCGGGGATGTTGACCCGATGATACCTGGCAACGAGCTGTACTCTTATGGCTATTCCACGAACCTCGTCCAGATAACTGGTTCCTTCGCCTCCGGATGGAACACCAGACAGATATGGTCCGATGTGGCGAGGGGCCACGAGATAAGGATCGGCGAGATAGATCCCACCAACGACTACAACGAGATAGCACTTGTGGGATACGCGAACAATCTGAGCATAGTCAAGCCATCGGGATGGAAGGCCAATGTTCCCTTCGAAGGGACCGGTGCCATAGACGGTGTCGCAGTGGGAGATGCCGATGTCGACAGGGAAGGCAACGAGATAGTCTGGTGCGCCAGGGACCAGAAGGTGTACCTCGGATATTATGACAGCTCGGGCGCCTTTTCATACCAGGATATCTGGAATTCCGGCGGTCAGCAGCTGACCCCCGCCATCGGGAACCTTCGTGAGGATCTTCCGGGAAACGAGATACTCGTGGTCGGACTGAGCTCGGGGACCGAGGATGTGGACCCGGGGGACGGGACCGCAACCGTTCTTTCCAAGAGCGGTACCGGCTGGAGTGCGGAAAGAGCCTTCACAGATGAGAAGCTGGTCCACGGTGCCGATATCGGGGATATCGATCCCACCATCGACGGGGAGGAGGCCGTAATCGTCACCTTCTCGTTCAAGGCCTACATGATATGGTGGGATGAGGACCACTGGAACTCCTCCTTCATCTTCCAGGACACGAACAATGTCAGGAAGGTCGTCATCGCCGATCTCCTCCCCGACTCGATCCACCCGGGGAATGAACTGGTTGCCGTTTCAAAATCAGGCAACCTCACGATCGCATACGGTTCCAAGGACGGATGGACTGTTGATGTCATCTATTCGAATCCAGACGAACCCTTCGCCAGGGTCTGCGTCGGTGACGTGGATGCCAGCTCTCCGGGTCTGGAGATCTTCGGCGGCACCGACACCTTCAAGGTCCTCGGGTTCAAGAGAGGAACGGGAAACCAGTGGTCCATGCAGGAGATTTTCGTGGACACCGACAAGAACCGTGGAGTATGGGTCGGAGATGTGGACCCTGACACACCGGGAAATGAACTCTACTCCTTCGGCTACTCCACGAAACTTGTGCAGATAACGGGTTCCTTCGCCTCCGGCTGGAACAGGAAGGTCATCTGGAACGATGTGGCCAGGGGCCACGAGCTCCGGGTGGGGGACATTCACCCGGCGGAAGGTGTCGAGATAGTGACGGTAGGCTACTCCAACAACGTATCCGTCATTTCCATGATGGATGCATCAGGAACCAGCACTCCAACGATAACCGGAGGCAGCGATGTATCCCTCGAGCCCGGCGAGGTCAAGGATGTTCCGTTGAAGGTCGAGAGCTTCATGAAGATATACTTCACAGCTGATGAGGTGGAAGACCTCGAGTTCGAGCTCCTTCCGTCCACGATGTATTCCTCCGGCAGCCTCACACTGAAATTGAAGGCGGGGCACGTTCCCGAGGCGAAGACCGTCACCATCGACCTCGAGGTTGACTACGGAAGCGGCAAGATGACCTACCCGATAGAGGTGGACATCGCACAGGACACAACGGCACCGATGGTCGAGATGCTCACGGACGGCAAAGGCATCGCCATAGGAGCGGAGGATGAGATCATGTGGAACGACACCCTCCATATCAGGTTCTCCGAACCCATCTCATCGCAGTCCTTCGTCTCGGCGAGGGATGCGGGAACCCTGAAGCTGGAATCCGGTGGAAAGGCGAAGGATGCCGTGTTCACCCTCTCCGACGACAGAATGTCCATCATGGTGAACCTGGAACCAATGAAGCTGTCAGGGACCGTTCTTCTGACCTTCGACGGCCTCAAGGACGATGCGGGCCTGGACATCTCCCAGGAACCCCTCGAGGTGAGGGTAAAGGGGGAAAGCGAGGACGAGAACGGCATCGCATGGGTGATCATCATCATCGTCCTGGTGCTCCTGATCCTCGTTGCTGGTATCATCTACTTCGTTGTCTCCCAGAAACAGGCGGGAGAGGGATCCGAGGAGGGAGAGCTGCCTCCCGAGCCGAAGCAGATTTGAGAGAGGAACAACTTCGGGGTACATGGAGGATATCAGGTCCGCCGCCCTGAAGAAGCTTGACGAGGCGGCATCACGGGGCCTCGTGGACGAGGACGTGATGCCGCTCCTTATTTCTTTGAACTCCGTCGATGAGCTGGTCACCACATCTTCCTGTTCGGGGAGGTTCCAGCTGATATCGGTTCCCAGGACCGGGGACAAGCTCGGATCGACGATCCTCGGGAAATGGCACAGGGAGGTGGCCGAGGAGGAGGTTCTCGATGCCGTCGATAAATGGGACGGCGACGGGGAGCTCCACCTTCTCGTCCAGCCTCTTTTGGTCCACGTCAGGGCGAGGGACATCGTGTCCGCCGCAAGGCTCAGGAGCCTCGCCCATGGCTGTGGCCTGAAGTTCTCCACCATAAGGTCGATAAAAATTGTCGATGGCGGCGATATCCCACCCTGGGGGGTCGTGGTGGAGATACTTGGAACCGAAAGGATGGAGATCCCCATCGACGGCATAGAGAGGGAGGCCCTTCTCGAATGCATCGGACCGTGGGTGAGGAGGGGGAACGATCTCCTGAAGAGGACGAAATCCCATATCGGAGAGCTTATGCAAGCCCTTGAAGGCTCAGGTTAGGTATTATCCTGCCTTTTTCACGGGATGGGAACAAAATGTTAAGAACCTGTTGCTTTTATCCTACTCAAGGGTGGAAACCATGGCCATGATGAACAGGGTAGGGATAATGCTCTACAACATCTGTCTGTTCCTGACGATCGGAATTCTGTTCCTTGCATTGAAGAACTTCAACTTCAAGGATCCGGAGGCCACGATGGATTACGGCGATACCCTGAAGTTCGTCCTTTTTGCCTTCATATGGTTCTACTATGCCTTCGGTTTCGCCCTGACGGTCTCCGCCTTCATTTCGAAGGCCAGGAAGAAGAGGGCGATGTTCACGATCATGATGCTTTGGTTCTGGGCAATGATAATGGTCAACGTCATCTTCACCTTCCTGCCCGATCTCATCAAACCGGATTACACCACCCCGGTGTGGCGGTATTCGATGATCGTCGGAACCATATCCCTTGCACTCGTCCCCGCCATGGGATTGATATTCTACCAGTTCCCCGGATCGCTTGACAAGAAGATCCTCCTCAACGATCTCTCGAAGAAGATAAGGAAAGAGAAGCTGAAGTCCAGCTCCTACTGCCCGGATTGCAGATACCCTTCCGAGAGGGAATGGAAATACTGCCCGAAATGCGGCGCTCACTTTTCCGATTGATCACATGACCGGGACAAGAGCGGTGGACAAACAGCCGTGGACATACGATATCGTCCTCTCTCCCATGGAGCTGTTGTGGTTCGGAAGGAGGAGGAGATACCTCCTGTCAGGACTCGACGGACACGTCCTGGATATCGGATCGGGGACCGGCATCAATCTGAAATACTACCCAAAAAGCGTGGACTGCGTTACGGTCATCGACCCCTCCCATGAGAACATCAGGTACCTTCACAGGAAGGCGAGGGGTAAAGGATGGGGGGCCGAGGAGGGCAGATGCCTTAGATCGAGGATAGGGGTGGGGGAGGAGCTTCCCTTCAGGTCAGGTTCCTTCGACAATGTCGTATCAACGCTCATATTATGTACGGTGGAGGACCCAGGGAAGGTCATCTCCGAGGGGATACGTGTCCTAAAGCGCGGTGGCATGTTCGTCTTCATGGAGCACCAGCTCCCCAGATGGAAACCCCAGGCGCTGCTCTTCAACGCTGTCGCTCCGATCTGGAGGGCCCCTTCGGGATGCAACCTGAACAGGCATACCGAACAGGAGGTCCTGAGAAGGAAGGAGCTGAGGCGTATCTCCTCATCGAGATGGGGGCCGTTACTGGGATATCCGTTCTTCTCCGGATTATTCGAAAAAAGATAGGTTTCGGAGCTTCTCTCCCGTATGCATTCTATCGATCCAAACCGGCAGTTCATTTTCCAAGCTTAAAGGGGCTTTCTTGCCTCGATGATGGATGATACGATGATATCCTCGATGTTGCTGTCCGGGTTCCATTCCTTTATGAGCTCCCTGGTCTCGTCCTTTGGCGTGATGCTGATATCCACGAAACCCGAATTCTTGAGCATCTTGTCTATCTCTTCCTTGCTCAGGGCACCTCCCGCACAGGAAGAGTAGAGGTCCAGATCATCCCTTATCTCGGGCGGGACCTCCGTCGTGGCTATTACGTCCGACACCACCAATCTTCCTCCGGGTCTCAGCACCCGGTAGGATTCGTCGAAGACCCTCTGCTTGTTCGTTGACAGATTGATGACGCAGTTCGATATGATGACATCTATACATGAATCGGCAGAGGGTATGTTCTCGATCTCTCCAAGCCGGAACTCCACGTTATGATATTCCCCCTTCCTCGCGTTCTCCCTTGCCTTCGAGATCATATCCGGGGTCATGTCCACGCCTATGACCCTGCCGGCGGGGCCTACGGACCGGGCCGCTATGAAACAATCGAAACCGGCTCCGCTCCCGAGATCAAGGACGACCTCTCCCGGTTGCATGGAGGCAAAGGCGTGCGGGTTCCCGCATCCAAGGCCGAGGTTGGCCCCATCCGGGACATTTTCCCTCTCCTCTGCCGAATAACCCATCTTCGCCGACAGCTCATCATTGGAGGGCATCGGACCGGAGGCCCCATCTCCGCAGCAGGTAGAGGGAGCGCATCCACAGCTCTGGTCCCTCGCAATGCTTCCGTACCTTTCTCTGACGGCCTCCCTGATGGCTTCTTCATCATGTTTTGTCATTACATTCCCCCGATATGACCCATCGGGGATCATTTATGAATAACTTATGATTGAGGTCCTCACATCGAATGTCGACGGGCATCATTCCTGAAGAAGGCTGGCGAATATCCTTTTCTGACCTCTCCTCAGATGCGTCAGAAAGGTCGTGTGCCTGATGCCCATTTCCTTCGCTATGGCCCTGGCGTCCCTCTTTCTGGGATGATCGAAGAAACCGCTCGAATGAGCGTGCTTCAGGGCCGACAGCTGCTTCTCCGTGAGCACCGAGAGGACGCCCCTGTCCTTCGGATTGTAATCAGTGATACCCGCTATCTCCAAGTCCGATCCCCATTCCTTCATGAAATCAAGGAGCCGGGTCACATCCCTGGGGGGCCCCACCAGAGTGAAGATGCCGTGGTCCCGCCTCGTATGGATCGGGAACTCGATGAAGCAGAGGAACTCCCTGGTCGTGAAAAGCAGAAGGTCCGTATATCCCGGTTCGTAGTGCCCCTTCACGAAACAGAGGGTCCGCTTCCCCCTCGTATCGATGGGTATCACCTCGTCGAACCACTCGACCTCACGGACCACCACATCGAACATGCTCCGGACATCCCCCCCGACCTTCTTCCACTGTATCTCGCAAAGGACCAGGAACTCTCTAGGAGAGGTCGTGAACTGCTCGCGTATGATTATGGATTCTATATTGAGGAATAGCCTGTCGATGTTGTCCCTCAGCGAAGGATGGTATCCCGTCCTCATCGTGAACCTCTTCAATCCAAACATGGGCTTCCATGGAAGTCAATATATTTAATGCATTTTGAAACGAATCATCACGGATGAACGGAAGATACCTCGATATGGACAATATCAACCACCTCATAGAACAGGCGGGAGGCGGGGGAGCATACGATGACAGGCTTTGGAGGGAGAGTTATTACTTCAACATGACAGACCACAAAAGCGGTCTGGGCCTGATCACCACGATCGGGCAGCTCCCCAACCGCAGAAGGTCCGCGGGTTTCCTGCTGCTGATCAAGCACGGGGATCCGGTCCTCTTGAGACCTCTCGTATCCCTTGCGAGGCCCGTGTTCACCGACCACCGGATCGAGGTGGGCTGTCTGAGCTACTCCGTCCAGGGGATCGATTGGCTTCTAAGATATAACGACGGGAGGACCTCGATCGACGTCAGGTTCACTCCCATCAACAGGATATATGCCTACAGAAAGGACGTCGGGGAGGAAACGGAGCTGGACAGGATAGCCACGCAGCATTACGAACAGTTCGGGGCATTCAATGGCTCCGTTTCTTTCAGGGGGAGTGAGACCGAGATCGAGAACGGCCTGGGCCACAGAGACCACTCCTGGGGTATCAGGGACTGGGGATCCGTTGACCGGTACAGTCTGCACTGCTGTGCATTCTCGAGGGAATTCGCCTTCAACCTGTGGGAGGGAAGTATCCGGGGGAGGAGTTTTCTGAAAGGATTCGTGTTCGACGGGGAAAACAATCTGGACGTCATCAGGGGCTCGGTCCAGACCGGGTATCGTCCGGATGGAAGGGTGCCAGAGTCTTCAAGAATCAGGGTGGAGGTTGCAAGTGACCGGAAATTCGACATAGTGGCAAGGTCCGTCATGTCGGTTCAGTTCCCGCCCCCCGGGGCAATTATCCAGGAAGGGATGGCAAGGATGTCCTGCGGGAACCTCAAGGGATGCGGTCTCCAGGAATATCTAAGGCACTCCCCCGGTCGTCTTGAACGCCTGCCCGCCTATTTCAGACTGTTGTTTGGAAGGAGAGTTCGTGTATGATCGCTACAGGCGGGTCCAGGGAGCTTCTGGGATCCAAGGGGTTCGAACTATACCGCTTGACCCTTCTCGGTGTCAGGGTCCCCGATCTCAGGGTCCTGACGACCGAGTGCCACACGAGATACCGGGACCGCCCGTTCGATGATGACATGGTGACCCTTCTGAGGGATACACTGGAAGAACTAGGGGGAAGGATCGCCGTCAGGTCGTCCTCGGTGGTGGAGGACCTTTCAGGAGGATCAAGGGCAGGTATGTTCAGAACGGTCCTCGACGTGGATTCCCATGAGGGTCTCCTGAAGGCGGTAAAAGACGTATGGGCATCCTCCGAGGGCCACAGGATGGCCGTGGTCCTCCAGAGACAGCTCGACCCGATACTGTCGGGGGTCCTGTTCACCAGGAACCCCCTCGATGGTGGGGAGCGGACGATCATAGAATTCGTCGAGGGGCGATGCTCCTCCCTGGTATCCGGCAGGGTGGACCCGGAAAGGCTTGAGTTCGAAAACGAAGGTCCAGGGCTCAACAATGCGCATCCGGCAGAGAAAGGTCCGGACATGGGGCCTCTGATCGGGATATCACGGTATCTGGAAAAAAGGTACGGATATCCCCTGGATATCGAATGGGCCCTGTGCAGGGACGGTTTCCATCTGCTGCAGGTGAGACCGATCACCGGACTTACCGCCCCCGGTCCCGACGCAAGAACGTACAGCAGGGTCCAGGCGGAGCAGTTCTATTCGGGACCTGTCACACCGTTGTTTCATTCGATCTTCAGGCGGATATTCACCGGCTTCTACCTCTCTGATACGCTCGGGGAGCTCGGGGTCGACATCCCCGTCGATGATGACTTCCTCCTCAGACACAGGAACTTCCTCTACATCGATACGGCGGTATTGGAGTATGCTCTCGGATCGATACCATTGAAAGGAGGACTGGAAGGCATCCGGAGTTCGCTTCCGTCTGATATCAGGGACCTGCCGAGGAGGTCGAAAGCTGACTTTCCCGCCCTTGCGGGAAGGCTCTTGCTATCGCTCCTTCACCACGGTGAGCGGCGGCCGTCCAGGCTCGACAGGCATTTTGGGAGCTTCGTCGTATTCGAGATACTCAGGCAGCTCGATGGGATAGGGGACATGGACGGGATGGACGACAAGCAGCTTGCGGCGGCCTACCAGACGCTCATGGACACCGTCAGGGTCCACGTCAGCCATTCCAAATGGGGGCTCCTCCTTTATTCGATCCCGCTGATGGGATTGGCCGAGAACGTTCTGGCGAGGAACGGCCTCGAGAGATACTTCCCCGATATCCTCGCCGGCTTCTCCCGCAACCGGACGATGGATGCATCCGATGACATCCGGTATCTCGCTTCCATGGCCCAGGAGAACAGAGGAATACTCAAGGTCTTAGAGGATGGTCCAGAAGGATATCGGTCCTTGAGGGATGCGCTTTTAAAAAAGGAATGCGGCGACAGGTTCGTTGAAGCTTTCGAGAACACTCTCGAGATGCACGGTCACAGGAGGTTGAGCAGGGACATCTTTCAGCCGTCCTGGAGGGATGATCCGATGATCCCGCTCTCGATGGTAGGACGGATGGCCCTCTCTGGCAGTGTTCAAGCATCCGGCCGTGAGGGATCGAAGGTCGCCGAGAAGAGAAGGGAGGCCTCAAGGAGGATACGGGATTCCCTGGGATTCAGGGACGGAATGATCTTCCGGCTGATCTCGAGGTACCTCTTGAGGTACATGGAATTCAGGGAGTACCAGAGGTTCTATCTGGACCTCATCCTCGCAAGGATGAAGGACCTGCTGACGGTGATGTCCGACAGAATGGTGGAAGATGGGGTGCTGGATAGAAGGGAGGACATCTTCTTCCTCGAGATGGAGACATTGCTGGAACATCTGTCAGGCGGACGAAGGACCGGTATGAGGGAGGAGGCGGTCTTCAACAGGGTCTCCTTCGAGGACATCTCCGAAACTCCCGGACGATACCTTAGAAACGGGATCGATTTCGACACCGTTCGTTCCAACACCCCGCCTGAAAGGGACCGCTCGGGAACCGAGATACGCGGACAGCCCGTATCCTCGGGGGAGTACCGAGGTAGGATGATCGTGGTTCGGGACCTCGGGACCGACGTCAGGATAGGAAAGGGGGACATACTCGTCACAAGGTACATTGATCCGGGGCAGACCCATCTGTTCCTTATGGCCGGCGCCCTCGTGCTCGAGGTGGGGGGAATGCTCTCCCACGGAGCGATCCTCGCGAGGGAGTTCAACATACCGACGGTAGCCGGAATATCGGATGCGACAACGAGGTACAGGAACCTCGACACCGCAATCGTCAACGGAACCGAAGGTACGGTAACGTTGCTGGATCATGGGTTCCATGGAGAAGTAAAGGATGGGGCCCGTGGAAGGGCCCCGCAGTGATATTATCCACCCGTCTATATTCGATAAACGAATCATTCCTTATCATGAAAAAAGCATCATATCCAGTATTTCTTTTAATGGCCTGTTCTTTTGTGTTTTTTAAG
>JBLIRL010000101.1:0-9609 GCA_049472275.1 Thermoplasmatota archaeon
TTGCCTTCGTGTCCGGACCAGAGCTCACCCACCCTGACGTTGGATATCAGCTCGGTGTCATGCGAATAGATGATGTCCTCCTTCCATACGCCACCAACTTTGTAGAGTTCGACCAGATGGGATTCCACTCCCCCGAGCTGGTTCCAGCCGGCGATGCAGGCCCATATCTCTTCTCCTTCAACGGTCGGATCGGCGTCGGCAACGGTTATTGCCTTCACGGCCTCCGTGGTCGGGATGGACCTCTCCTTCCAGAGCGAACCGTCCCTGTAGAGATAGTGAAGAGCGAAATCCTCCTCATGTTTGAAGCTGCCGAAGAGGATCTCCTGTCCCGGCGCAGGATCGACATCGCCCAGCTCAAGGTCGAAGGTCCTGAACTGGCTTCGGTGTATCACCTCCGATTCCCATCCTGTACCGTTGTAATGGATCATGTAGATCTCCTTCAGGGGTGTCCCCGCATCCCCTGCGGTGATTATCTCCTGACCCTCCTTGCCGGGATCGATATCCGCAACGATGAGATCGAACAGCGTCTTGTTGGAACCCTGGGGCCCCTCCACCTGCCAGATGAAGACAGGATCGAAGCCTCCGTCCCCCCTTGGTTCGAGAATGATGACGTTCCCCTCGAAATCGCAGAAGGTGACCTCGAGGTCCCCGTCTCTGTCGGGGTCCCCGGAGGACATCCCTCCCGAAAGGGATCTTGAAGAGCGGTATATCTCATCTCCCGCGAATACTCCCCCGACCTCCCCGCTGGTCTCTATGGTGGAACCCTCCGAGAAGACGGATGAGAACAGGGAGAGGACGAGAACCAGACCGGATAGTACTATCAATGACCTGAGGCAACTGGACATGTCTCACACCTCTTGTTAGGAACATTCAAGGTAATCGATACTTTATAATTAATTCTGTTCATCATTGAATCAACATCGAAAGGACGCAGCCCCGGTTCAAACCGGAGAACTTCCCGGTATATCCCTCATGGCCTATCCTGAATCACGGTTGCATCACTCGAAAGGGATTTCGGAAGGCAGCTCCCGAACATTGGAGGTGCCTCAGATCGGTTGACACATGTGTTTGGCAGGTCCATAGTGTACCGTAAAGTTATTAAGAACACTGCAATCATGAATCGGATGCTGTAGGAGGGTCAGTATAAACCCAAAAGGAAACGATGACACCTTCGCCTTCGCGATGATAGCCATCGGCATCGTCGTCCTGCTCGCAGGATGCGGAGTTGCCGTATACAGGAGCGGTTTGGAGGCAAGCGGGTCCGGCAGGGACAGGGAACTGGAGGATATGGTATCAGAGATAACCTCCGATTTCGGGTCCGGATCGGGAGCGCTCTCCATGACCAAGCTCGGGACAGGTTACGGTATGATCGGGATCAAGGACGGAAAGTCTGCCATGATATTCGTGGAGACCATGGACGGGGACAGTCTCACACTTTATATCCCGGACAAGGAGACCTACGAGGCGAGATACGGGGACGGCAGTGTTCACACATCGACGAAGGTCCCGATCTCGACGGACGACGGAATGGTGGTTCCAGGAAAACTGGAGGTGACGCTCGTTGGTTGAGAGATACGTCGAAGACCTTTCCGGGAAGTCTGCCGGCAGGGAATCGTATTCCATACCGAGGAACGTTGCCATCGCCATAATGGTTATCCTTTCCATCTCGGGGGTGATGATCGCCTGGATCCTCCCGGAACTGATCGAGGGGGCGGCCGGGGATACGAAGGAGGATAACGAGGCCAGGGACGTTCTGGGAGTGATCGTCGCCAGTTCGATCCCTGACCTTGACATCGCCGGAACCGCATATTCGAATGTTCCCGTCCCGACCGCGTTCCAGATACTCTTTTTGGACGGGGACCCGAACGATGACTATCCGTCGATGGACGGGATGCTGACGCAGATGATGGACTACCTCCTTGAGGGATCATCCGGATATGTACTCAACGTCATACCCGGCTCCGGTATGGAAGGATCGGATTACTCGGTGGGGAACGGCGGGAGCGGAAGTCCAGACGGGTCTGCGGTCAGGGAGGTCCCGGTCGGGCTCGGGGATGATGAGGGTACCGTCGTTTTCGAATTGAAGATATGGGGGGTTAGCGTAACATGAACGGCAGGTCAATCACAATGATCCTGATCGCCCTGGCACTGCTGGTGCCGGGAATAGGCGCTGTAATAACATACCAGCTGATGGAAGCTCCCGAAGAATCTGATGAGACCTCCGTGGACACGGCCCCCCTGACCCAGCAGCTGTCCACACTTGCCCACGCAAGCATATCCTCCATGGAGGAGAGCACACTTGAGGAGATCGAGACCGAGCTCTCGAGGAACGTCGGGTTGTGGGTCTCCACCTCGCGGATAACTCTCGAGGACCACAGGATTACCGTTCTCTCGAGCAGGGTGGAGGCTAGACAGGTAGACCTCCAGGTGAAGGTTCCTGTGCCTCCCGCCTCACTCGAGGGAGACCTCGGCAGACTGATCACGAACTCGCTGATGCACGGCGGGACCGGAACCCTGCCTCTCCTCCCGGGTATCAGGACCGATACCGAGGTGAAAGTCCTCATCGAGCCGCTGGGAGGAACGGATTCCTTCGAGGAGACACTCAGGTTCTCTACCGAGGTCGTGGACCCCGAGAGAGGGCTCCTCAAGCTCATACAGCTTCTGGAGTCTGACATGAACGGCCACGGCTCGGGAATGGCCAGGGACATGGAATATATGCTGAACACGCTTGCGAGATACAGGTCGAACAACGACTTCGGCGACAAGAGCTACCAGTCCGACCTGAACGTCCTGAACGAGGGGGACGTGGAGATCGCGTTCAACATCGCATTGGCCCTCAGGATGACCAGATGGACGGGTCAGGTTCCGGAGAACCTGGTGGATGCGATAGATGCCTTCTTCAAGGACCAGTATCCCGACTCCACCATGAACCCGACTGGTTTCAGGTTCTGGGGGCAGGCCGAGATAAACAACTTCAACTCATTCTACCTGGGGAATACCGGAACGGGGACCCGGAGGTCCATAGGGGATATCATCAAGGGCGCGGTGGAAGTCGGTCATGCCGATAGTGCCGACATCCTTTCGAGATACCTCTCCATGGACAGGGAATACCAGGTCAACATGAACCCCCTGGACATGGCATCGGCCCTATCTGAAGAGGGGCTCCTCAACCCCAGGTCCATGTCGGACAAGACCGACACAGTCTCGCTGACCCACCATCCCTCCTATCCGGATCCCGACGGGATCCTGGTGCTTCCAAGGGAGGAATACCTACCGGATGAGGAGGCGCAAGCGCCGGCACTTGTACCTAAGCTCGTTCCCATCACCGATTACATGGTAATAGGCAAGGACGTAAGAATGGAGGATTTCGACAGGGTCGATGCATGGTTCACGAACGCCAACAACTCAAAGACCCTATCCGACCTGATAAATACTGCACAGGACAGCGGCGGAACCCTGAACAGATGCGGGTCGATCCCGCCTCCGCCCAAACCGGCCGACCACGATTTCCGGCTTGAATGGAACTTCGAGCTCCACGGGCTCTTCGACGTGGAGGCGACCTACGAGGGCTACGGTGGAAATGCCCCGATCGACAGAGACAGCATAACAAGGACCGTCAACTTCAGGTTCCCGGTGAGGGTCCATACGTGGTTCCCGGGCAGACCTGTCAATGATATGGCATACGATTTCGTAAACATCAATGCGGGAAAGCTCTTCTGGGACGACCTAAAGACCGGCTGGATGATCACGGGGGAAGCTAACGCCACGGAGTTCTTCGAGGACCAGGTCCACCCGGAGCTCAAGGAAGGTTTCTCGTCCCTGATAGGGCTCCTGAAGGTCGTGGAATGGTACCAGCAGGTTCCCGTCATCGACGAAGGAAGCGTCAGGAAACTCGTCCATGCTCTTACCATGTCGACGGAGCTGCAGCTTTCCAACTGGGCCAGAAAGGGACTGTACCAGTTAGCCACGGACCACTTCTGGGAATACTACATCGAAGGACCGGGGATCCATCCCGAGGACCTGAGGAAGGTTTGGATAGAGGGGCAGCACCTTAGCTTCCAGTATTCCGAGCTGAAGGACGTCCTTCACATAACCTCCTCGCTTCCCGAGGGGTCCGTGAAACTGTCGCTATACGGCATGAGGATAGGGACCTACAGGGTCGATGCCCAGATCACAACCGCCAAGGGGCTCGTCATCGACATCAGACCGTACAGTGACGAATACTCCATCAGGGGAGACATCGGAGAGCATTACGTCAACGAGGGGCCTCTTTACAGGAACGTTCCGGACCAGAGCGTGTCCTCCCTGCTCATCGAGGGCGGATGGACCATCTCGACCCCCGCTATCGAGGTCCAGCCATGGGACGCTCCGTCCCCTTATCTCCTTGCCAACGGTTTCGCAGACGAGCTCAACATGACCATATCCTTCATCCTCTCCGGGGACGCCAGAGTGGAGCCTGGAGAGCTCCTTGATGATATCCAGGACCTCATCCGGATACCCGATAGCTTCGGTGAGGCGCAGGTTTCGATACTGCTCGGGGAGTTGGCATCATTATCGATCCGGGAGGATATCTACTTCGGCATCAGGACAACCTCGAAGGGGTCCGGAACAACCCACCCGTACTCGAGGACCCTTCTTATCAGGTTGGACCCGGAGATCGCGTGGTCCGATGGCGGTAGCGAGGAGATGGCCTATGCGAAGCTGACGTCCTCTGGAAGGTTGAACTGCATCGTTAGGGATATGATATGGGGAGCTTCCGTCGATCCGGTCCTGGAGGGTTTCGGTGAGATCGAGACGATATTCCTCGAAGAGGTTCCGTCATGGACCACATCGAGACCCATGATCGAGGCGAATAACCTGATATTCTCCCTCTACACCGAAACATCCGGGGGGTCCGATGGCGGATATGGTTCGATCCAGATACTGAACATAGTGTCGGACGACGATGCACCCGGCGACCTCTACAATCCGAAGGGCACCGAATGGAGCCTCATGACGTTCAGGGGCCTGTCAGTCCTCTGGTGATCGCACCATCTCGATGACCCTGTTCACCCGTTCCACCGACATACCCGTGTAATTCGCAGGGTCCAGGGCGTTCTCGAGGTCCCTGATCTTCAGCAGGGAGTTCACCGATGGATTTTCGAAGAGAGCGACCTTGTAGGGGGTGCCCTGATAGTGTTTCATCGCGGCCTCCCTCGTGGCCTCGTGGGCTTCCTGCCTTCCCATCCCCTTTGCCACAAGTTTCATGATAACGGATTCGGCCATTATCACATCGCCCGCATCCTTGAGGTTCTCGGCGATCCTCTCCTCATCCACCACAAGACCCTTCAGAACCCATGCGAGCTTGTTGACGATCTCGTCCGCAAGCACCATCATGTGAGGTATGATGAACCTCTCCGAAGATGAGTTCGACAGGTCCCTCTCGTTCCACTGCACCCCGTTCTCGTAGGCCGGTATCAGGAATCCCCTGAGCGTCCTCGCCAGTCCCGTGATGTTCTCGCATACGATGGGATTCCTCTTGTGCGACATGGTCGACGAACCCACCTGCTTCCTTGCGTCGAAGGGCTCGGCCAGCTCGCCGATCTCCGGTCTCTGGAGGGTTCTTATCTCCGATGCAACCTTCTCCACCGTAACGGAGAGGTTCGCAAGATGGCCGAAGAACTCGTTCATCCTGTCCCTCTGAACGATCTGGGTTGCGGCCTCCTCCCTTCCGAGTCCGAGCTCCTCCATGACCATACGTTCGATCTCGAAGGCCTTGTCCCCGAGTGCCGCTCCCGTACCGACGGCACCCGACATCTTGCCCACGAGGAGTCTGACCTTCACGTCATTCATCCTCGAACGATGTCTGTGGAACTCCGCCAGCCACACGGCCATCTTCAGGCCAAGGGTTATCGGTATAGCATACTGTCCGTGAGTCCTGCCGACCATCACCATGCTCTTGTACCTGTCCGCCTGCTCTACGAGGACATCAACGAGCGAACCCAATCCCGCATCCAGAATCCCGAGGCCATCCCTCATCTGCATCGCCAGCGCAGTGTCCACGATGTCGTACGAGGTGGCCCCGAGATGCACGTACTTGCCCGCTTTCCCCTCGCATACCTCGGTGAGAGCATTCACGATGGCCATGATATCGTGCTTGATCTCCGCCTCTATCTCCTCCACCCTGCCGATCCCCACATATTCCAGAGTGGCCTTTCTGGTGATCTCCTCTGCGGCCTCCTCGGGTATGTTCCCGACCCTGGCATGGGCGCGGGCGAGGGCGGCCTCGACCTGGAGACAGCGGGACACCCTTGCCTGATAGGACATGATCTCCTTCATCTCGCTCCTGCCATAACGATAGTCGAGCGCGCAAACGGGCTCCATCATCTCTCACCTAACGGTGTATCTGTTCATAGGGTAAATAGGTTGTCTCGAACCGTTCTCGTCACAGCAGGTACTGGCTACCCAGCAGCATACCAAGGGCCCTCTCGGCGACCTCTTCCTTGAACCGGGACCTCGTTAGTCCCTCCAGTAAGAACCCCTCGGTGACGCTCTTTTCGTCCTCGAGGCTGACCGAAAGGAACACGGTGCCCACGGGTTTGTCCTCGGTCCCACCCGACGGTCCCGCTATCCCGGTGACAGAGATCCCTATGGTCGAACCGGTCATACTCCTGATGCCTGTGGACATCTCAAGAGCTGTCTCCCTGCTCACAGCCCCATGTTCCTGGAGGGTCTGTTCTTTCACACCGAGAAGAGAGATCTTGAGTTCGTTGGAATACGCGACCACACCCCCGAGAAAACATTCGGATGCCCCGGGGATGTTGGTGATGAGGTTCGAGATGTATCCGCCCGTGCAGGATTCAGCCGTCGAGATGGTGATGCCCTTGTCGATCGAGATGGCGACAAGGGATTCCCATCCTTCGTCGGTCATCTCTGGTCACCGTTCCCGATATCATCCATCCTCTTGTCCCAGCCGTAGAACTCTATGACCTCGGCGGTGGAGCGCGGGACGTATTTCTTCCAGTCCCCTCCGCCGGACATCACGTTCCTGATGGCTGTACCTGAGAAGTGCTTCCTGTCCACTATCTTGGTGGATTTGACCCTGAAACCCTCATCGCAGAAGAGTCTTGAGGTAAGAGGGTTGTTGGAGAACACAACCTCGAACAAGGGAACGAGGGAGACCACATGATCGACCCATATGGAGTACCTGTTGATATCCCTCAGAGGGATCGGTATGAGGCGACCCTTCCATCCGAACTCATTGGCGCATCTGAGGATCATCTCGACGCGCTCTCCTGCGGTGAACGGGTCCTTCATAGTGTAGGAGCATTCTGCCGAACCGATGCCGATGATCAGCTCGTCCACCTCCTTCAGCGCCGTCTCGATGATGGAGATATGCCCCATATGCAGTGGCTGGAAACGTCCAATGAAGAGACCTCTCATGTATAATAGTAGAAACATCGAACTATATCTCATTTTCCCGCGAAATCATTTAATTTGAAAATCACGTTATTCCTTTCATGAGGCGGGATCTGGCAGTTCTCCTTCTGCTTTCGTTGTTCCTGACAACCCAATCTGCTTCAGGCGAGGAGGATTTCTCGATGAAGGAGGACTCCAGCTTCCAGACCGATGTCAGGGCCTACGATATCCTGAACATCTCCGGCGATACGTTTCTCGGTGTTCTGAGCTACCAGGAGAACGTCACCGTGACGCTGGTTGACGGATTCCTCAATTTCACCGCGATCGGCGACTGGAACGGTGTCGCCGTTATCGGATACAATTACATCGAGGACGCAACCCTTGTCGACGGGAATTGGACATTGAACGTGATCCCCGTCAACGACGCTCCGGTCATACTCGGCATCGTTCTAAGTGGTGATCCCTCGAACCTCTCCAATCCCGTTACCTACGGTGTCGAATGCACCGATGTTGACGGAGACGAGCTCGTCATCTCATGGTTCCTCGGAGAGGACACCGCGGGGGAAGGAGCTTCCCAGACGAGATACGTATTTCCCGACCAGAACGAGCTCACCGTCATCGTCGATGACGGGAACGGAGGGATCGACTCGCTAACCGTCGAGATCCATACCATACCACCCGAGGGCTGGGGGGACGAACCGGACAATACGAGGAACCGCCTGATCTTCTGGTTCATATTCGGGTCCGCCGGGACCATATTCCTTGCAGCATCCTTCTGGGTCATGTTCATGGGAGGAAGGAAGGATCGAGGTTCCATGATACAACAAGAAGACGGGAATGATCCGGAAAGAGAAGGATCGAAGGAAATGGGGGCAGGTCCGAATGGTTGAAGAGAGAGATGAAGTGAATAAAACACCGGTAGATACCGACAGAAGAACGGTACGCCGAGGAAAGAGCAGATTGATCATCTCGATAATCATCTCGCTTGTGATCATTCTGATCTCGGCAGGAGTGGTGTTCATCCTGATGGTCCAGTGACCGGGTCTCATCGGTTTCAGAACATTCCGAGAAAGAGCTCATAGAAGCGAATATCCCCGGTGAGTTCCGGATGGAAACTCGCCGCAAGTAGGTTTCCCTGTCTGGCGAGCACCTTCTTTCCCTCGAATTCCCCGATAGCCCTGCAATCCCCCCAGACCCTTGTTATCAGGGGAGCCCTAATGAATACTCCCGGATAGGGGCCGATCCCTTCGATGTCCACCGTGGCCTCGAAGGATTCCCTCTGGGGACCGAAAGCGTTCCTGTCCACGCTCATGTCCATCAATCCGAGTAGCTCGGTCCTTGTCCTCCTTACCAGTTCGTCACCCTCCTTTGCAAGGAGAACACACCCCGCACAGGTTCCGAGGACCGGAGCACCCTCCGAGGCCTTCTCCTCGACCAGGCCGCGGAGTCCGAAGGTCGTGAGGAGTTTGGATATCGTGGTTGATTCGCCCCCCGGGATCGCAATACCGTCCGCCCCCTCAAGGTCATGAGGTCTCCTGGCCCAGACGGCTTCACCCTTCATTCCAAGGTCCTCGAAAGCCTTCCTGAAAGCGATCACGTGTTCCTCCACGTCTCCCTGAAGTCCGATTACCCCTATCCGCAGGGTGTCCATGGAGAAGGGGAGAACAACTGTCCATATAAAATAGTTGGATGCCCCCCGTAGATCACAGGGGTATCCTCTCGACCTCGAGACCGTCCCAGGTCGGATAGACCTCGGAAATGTAGGTCTCCTCCTCCAGTGAGGCGGCGATCTCCTCCAGGACCCACGCGGCGATCAATACACTGCCGTCCAACCCCTCCATCAGGTCCGACGGGACCCCCAGATCGCGCTCGAGCATGGATATGAGTCCCGAAGGGTCGCCGGTGACGATGACGCCGCGAACGAAGGTACCGTCATCGGTAACGATATCGTAGGGCTTTCTGATGCTGGATGCCATCCTCTTGAGCCTGTGTCTTAGCTGGACGGAATCCTTGTACACGGAAGAGCAGAAGTGCAGGACGGTTGTGCTTTCCGGATATTCCTTCCTTACCCTATCGATCACGGACCAGGCAAGCTCTCTGGAACCTTTCACGGCCATCGAGTCACCGACAAGGTGGTAGCCTTTCTCCGAGAAGAGCTCCATATTCGTATGGCTCGCTTCCAGTTCGTTAACGTTGACGAAATCCAGTCCT
>JBLIRL010000102.1:0-9599 GCA_049472275.1 Thermoplasmatota archaeon
CGAAGGCGCCGGGATGGGCTATCGAAGATGCCCCGTCCGTGAACGGATCGATCGAAGATCGATGGGTTCTTAGCTACCTCTGCAAGAAGTATTTCGCGGAATGCAGAGGATGCATATAAGGCCCACGGCGCCCCCTCGACAGGGTCTTTCCGCTCAAACGCAGTTTGAGCATGCCGAAGGCGCCGGGATGGGCTATCGAAGATGCCCCGTCCGTGAACGGATCGATCGAAGATCGATGGGTTCTTAGCTACTTCTGCAAGAAGTGTTTCGCGGAATGCAGAGGATGCATATGATCTCCCGAGCTCAAGCCGATCCCATATTATCTATCGCGCAAGAGGCATCGGAACGTTATGCGAAAAAATTTTAATACGATCATGATAGGCAGGTTAGAACTAATTCGCAACCAAGGCCTCATGGATCAGCTCTACCATCCTGTTGGTGTTGTGATAGAACCTGTATGCGTTCTGGACCTCGGAGAGCTCCCCTTTATCAAGCCAGATACCACCGCAGTTGAGGCATAGGTCCACCTTTATGTCGTAGAGAAGCTTCGTCTCCACATTGCCGTGACATCTCGGGCAGGCGAAATCCGCTTCGTTCACGGAACAGTTGTTGAATGGAAGACCTTCTCTTCGAGCGACATCATCAAGAACATTGTCCAGTTCGAAACTGTCGAACCAGTAACCCCCGCATTCGTGACAGTGGTCGACAATTATGGAATACGACCTCTTGCACACGATGATCTGTTTCATCCTGTTGCCGCATTTCGGGCATTCTATCTTGCTTTCAAGGTCCAGATTGTTACTCATCAACTACCCTCGGGTCCTTCAATGCCTTCTCAAACCTATCTGAAAAGGCAACTAATTAGAATTTAAGACTTTCCCTCGTAATATCCGATAATGAAGGAGATCCGAACTTTCCTAGGTCAGCACAACAATTGAACAGGTTTTTATCGGAAAAATGAATAATCATCCCGAAGGACCGGGGAATGCAGTTGAATGGATCGATCAATGATCGGACCAGGGAAGCCGCAAAGGTGACCTGGATCGGCTTCATGGTGAACATCTCTCTGGCGGTTTTCAAGATGATCGCCGGTATAGTTGGTAACAGCACGGCCATGGTAGCGGATTCCGTTCACTCCCTCTCGGACCTTGCCACCGATGTTGTCGTCCTGGTGGGAATGAAGGCTGCGAGCAGACCGCAGGACGAAGGACACGATTACGGTCATGGAAAGATCGAGACCCTGATCACGCTCTTCATCGGACTCTTCCTCATGGTCGTTGGGGCGGGAATACTGATCACGGCAGGTTCCTCTATCGTGGATGTTATAAGGGGTGGTAAAATCGAGAGGCCGGGGTATATCGCTCTTGTTGCAGCGGTCCTCTCGATCGTCATGAAGGAGGCGATCTTCTGGTACACACGCGCCGTTTCAAGGAGAACAGGTTCCAAAGCCCTGATGGCCAATGCCTGGCATCACAGAACGGATTCGCTGTCATCAGTGGCGACGTTCATTGGGATCGGAGCCGCCATCCTTCTGGGGGGTCATTGGGCGGTCCTGGACCCAGTGGCCGCGGTCCTGGTGACAGGTCTGATATTCTGGGTGTCGATCAAGCTTTCAAGGGACAGCCTGAACGAATTACTGGAAGCCTCCCTTGATAAGGGTACAGAGGAACGGATCATGGTCCTTGCCTCATCCATCGATGGGATCGAGGAACCCCATAACCTCAAAACCAGGAGCCTTGGGAACAGAATAGCGATCGATATCCACATCAAGGTCGGATCGGAACTATCGGTCAGGGAAGGTCACGAGATCTGTCTCAAACTGGAGGAATCGCTGAGGGGGGAATTCGGAGAGGATACGCTCGTCAACGTTCACATCGATCCCTACGGAATATAAGCGTTCCAATAAACTTAATTGACATGTCCCGTCTAAAGGTGGGATGAGGATCGCCGATATAGTTCTTGTTGCACTGATCGCACTTCTGATAGTCCTCTCGAGCGGTCTTGTCTACGTCCTCCTCGAGGACCGCCAGATGAGGGAATATCCCTACGTCCCTGCCGAGACCACTGAAAGGTTCCTCTTTCCCGAGGATTTCGAGAAGAACGCCACGATCATGGAATATCTGTACGATTCGGGCAATTATCTGCTGAATCATATACAATCCACCGGGAAATGGGACTACGAATACGATCCTTCCGAGGACAGGATTCTACCAAAATACAACATACTCAGGCATGCGGGGACCACCTACTCACTCTCTCTGATATTCAAATACACCAGAGACCTGGATTTCTACAACGGTACCGTCCGGTCCCTGAACTACCTCCTCTCCCATCATCTGCATTTCGAGGAGTGGGAAGGGACCGAGGTCGCATACATGGAAGAGAGAGGCCTAGTCAAGCTCGGGGGAGCCGCCCTTGCCATACTGGCCGTTGTTGAGGTTGAGGAGATCGATCCCATCGCGAAGTACGAGAGGGAATTGACCGGATTGGGCGAGTTCATCCTTCAGATGCAATACGATAACGGAAGTTTCCAATGTTTCTACAAACAGAGGGAAGATGAACATTCAAACTACTATCCCGGAGAGGCACTTCTTGCTCTTGCGAGATTGTACGATCATACCGCGCGGGCCGATTATCTTGCAGCTCTTATTAAAGGCCTGGAGTTCTACAACCCCTACTACGGGACGGGTTACACGGCCTACACTCCATGGGCAACCGAAGCCATGGTGTACGCTCACGGTTGGAACGATGACCCCTCCTACATCGATCAGTGCTATTCAATGGCCGACAGCTGCATGAGAGGACAGAACCTTCCGACGACGAAGTCCAGCGAGCTGCTGGTCGGAGGATGGGGTTCGGATCCGGCGGCGAACGGGGCAAGCAGGGTCGAAGGAGTGATCGATTCCTATCTCCTTGCGAGAAGGACGAATGACACCGAGAAAGAGGACAGATATCACTCGACAATGCAACATGCCGTAAAATTCCTGATAAATCTCCAGTACAACGAGAGCGATGCAGGTTCGTTTCCCAGACCGGACAAGGTCATTGGGGGAACTCCCCTCAGTCATTCTGAGGACAATATCCGGATCGATTATGTCCAGCATGCGGTGGTCGTGGTGGCAAAGGCGATGGTGTACCGGGAGACGACCTTGAACATTTAAGGTTGGACCTGCAAACATTAGAAATAGCACCCACTCCCATTTTATCAGATATCCAGGAGACATCGGAATGTACGTTGGTGTTGTATTCTACAAGTTCAGGAGGTCGAGGATACCGGAGGCTGTCAGGTGCTGGGAGGAGATGGTGATCAACGAGGCCAAACGTCAGCAGGGCTATATCAAGGCCGAGATGTTCGTTAACGAGGAAACGGGTGAAGGTATCGATATCGGCTTCTGGGAGACAAAGGAGGATGCGCAGAGGTTCCAGGATACCGGTCTTTTCGATCTTCTAAGACAGTGCCTCACTGAATACATGACCGAGCCTCCAAGGAGGGAGCAGTTCAAACTGGTAACCTCGGTCTGAATCCGGATTCCGGAGCTGTCTTCTTCAGCCCCTTCAGAATTTGTCGGTGATGTAGCCAAGGACCGACCTGAAGATGACCCTTCCGTCACCCTCTTCAGGGCCGATCCTCCTTCTGTACCAATGCGGTTGGGTATTGCGGTAGTACACCCTTTCCGGGTGTGGCATCATACCGAAGACCGTCCCTGCCTCGTTGGTGATGCCGGCTATGTTGAATCGGCTGCCGTTGGGATTGAATGGATAGGGAGCGTTCGTTTCCCCGTTGGGGTCCGAGAACTGGAAGACTACCCTGTCGTCATCGAAAAGTCGGTGATAGATCTCATCCTCCCTATCCTGGTCCTCATGGGGGAAAATGAACTTCCCCTCTGCATGTGCACTCGGGATGTAGCTCAGTGTGTCCTTCCCCAGCTCTCTTGTCCAGACGCATTTTCCCTTGTTGGTATGCTTCAGCAGGGTAGGCCGGCATTCGAACCTGCCTGAATCGTTTGCATGTAGGACCGCCTGCGGGTGTTCGGCCATCGTGCAGTCGAAGGCAGGAAGGATGCCAAGCTCAACCATGATCTGGAACCCGTTGCAGAAACCGCCTATAGCCTTTCCCGCCTCTATGAACTCTACGATATCCTTCCCGACCGAGGCTTTCAACCTGGCGGCAAAGATCGCCCCTGCCCTGATGTAGTCTCCCGCGGAGAAACCCCCGGGGAACATCAATATCTGGAAATCCTCGAGGGATCTGTTCTCACCCTTGAAGGTATCCCTGCCTTCAAGCTGCTTCAGATGAACGAACTCGGGGGAGGCTCCGGACCTCTTGAAGGCATCGAAGGTCTCCTGCTCGCAGTTGGTACCCTCCATCCTCAGTATGCATACCCTAACTTCCCCTGGTTTCATTCGGACCCCTCCAGAAGGGTATCGAGTCCGGTCCTCCATGCATGGTCGAGGATATCGACCGGTATGTCAGTGATTACCCTCTCTCCGTCTGTTATCTTAAGGTTGGCACCTCCGGCCGTTCCGACCTTGAAATAGGGGACCTCATACCTGGATAGTTCATCCTCGACCCTTCCCGCATCCTGAAGCTGTACCTCGATGAGGAACCTTGAATTGCTCTCGGAAAAGAGTTTGACATCGGCCCTCAGCTCACTTCCCGCCTCACCCTCACCGTACGAGCACATATCCCTGATGTTCATCTCGGCCCCCATATGTCCTCCTATGCACATCTCGGCGATACCCACCCCCAGGCCTCCCTCGGAGAGATCATGTACGGACTGGAGAAGCCGGCCCCTGTTCATGTCCAGTATCACATTCATGGTTCTCTTTGAGACTTCCAGGTCGAGATCGGGGACACAGCTGCACTCAGCCCCCATCTCCCGATAGTAAGCCGAGCCTCCCATCTCGTGTTTTGTCTCCCCTATCAGGTATATGATATTGCCCTCCGTCTTGAGGTCCGACGTAGTCGCTCTGTTGACATCGTCCATCAGCCCGATCATCATGATCGTTGGTGTGGGAGGGACCTTCCCGATATCGGATTCGTTGTACAGGGAGACATTTCCCGAGACCACGGGGATCCCGAACGACCTTGCGAAATCACCAATGGCCTCGCATGCTCTCTCGAAATCACCGAGCCTGTCGGGTTTCTCGGGATTTCCGAAATTAAGGCAGTCTGTGGCGGAATGCGGAGTGGCACCAACGGCGACAAGGTTCCTTGCCGCCTCCTCCATCGCCGAGAGGGAACCCCTGTATGGGTCCAGTTCGCAGAAGTAGGGGTTGACGTCGGCCGATATCGCAAGACCCCTGTCGGAATCCTCCAGTGGTTTGATAACAGCTGCGTCAGATGGTCCCGGGGAGAATGGCATCCCCACTGCAGGCTTGATGATAGTTCTTGCCCTGACCTCGTGGTCATAGGTCCTGAACACACGCTCCTTGGAACAGATGTTCGGAAATGATAGAAGTCCAAGAATAGTGCCCTCGAAACCCGATCGGTCGGGTACGGGAAACGGCGCATCATCGATCGTTCTTTCCACGATCTTTGATTCGTATATCCTGCAGTATTCCGGTCCGGCGGTGAAAAAGTCCAGGTCCAGGTCCAGTATCATCTCGTCCTCCCAGAGCACGGTGACCCTCTTGCCTTCCACCACTTCACCGATGACGTTGGCTTCAACGTCCCATTTCTTGAATATGTGCAGGACCTCATCGACGTTCTCCGGCTTCACCGACACCATCATTCTTTCCTGGGATTCGCTGACCCATATCTCCCAGGGAGCGAGCCCAGGTTCCTTCAAGGGTATGCGGTCGAGATGTATGACGGCCCCGAAACCCCCGTCCAGCGCCATCTCCCCCGATACGCATGATAGTCCGCCTCCGCCAAGGTCCTTCATTCCGCCGAGGAGCCCCTTCTCGTTCATCTCCAGGCAGGAGTGTATCAGAGGCTCCTTAGTGATAGGATCTCCGAGCTGCACCGAACCCCGGTCCTTCTCCTCCGAATCGGCCGAAAGGTCCGCCGAGGCGAAGGTTACTCCGTGTATCCCGTCCCTTCCGGTCCTCCCACCCGCAAGTATGTATATCTCCCCTTTTCCTCCAACCCTGGAATGGATCATGTTCTCCTTTCTCCCAATTCCAACGCACCCGACGTTCACAAGTGGATTCCCGGTGTAGCCTTGGTGGAAGTTGACCATTCCCGCTACCGTGGGTATACCGATCCTGTTGCCGTAGTCCCTGATACCTGCCACCACGCCGTTGAAGATGAACTTCGGGTGATTGGTTCCTTCGGGCAGCCTGTCATAATCGATGTCCAGGGGGCCGAAGAACAGCGGATCCACGACGGCAACGGGTTGGGCCCCCATGCATAGAACATCCCTTATGATGCCCCCTACTCCCGTGGCAGCTCCGCCGTAAGGTCCTATGGCGGATGGGTGGTTGTGTGACTCGAGGCCGACGACGTACACATGTTCGTCATCGAACTCCACCACGCCTGCATCTTCCCCCTTGATAAGGAAGTAGTCCCGGTCTATGCCAAGGAAGGATTTCTTCATGAAGTATTTCGAAGATTTGTAGCAGCAATGCTCCGACCATGCCTGGCCAAGTGCTTCCAGCTCGATATCGTTGGGCTCCCTTCCCTCGGACTCGAAGTAATCCCTGACCCGGCCCATCTCCTCCACCGAAAGACCTATGCCCAGATGGTCGGACAGGGTCCTGAGAACCTCGTCCGTCGCATCGATTATCCTTACCCTTCTGACCGGCACAGGTAGGTCGAGTTCCTCGAAAAGGTGCGATATATCCATCTGAATCCCTCAAAGGAAGACGATCTCATGTGTGTGTATCACGGGATTGGTCAGGATCTTCCTGCACATCTCCTCGACCCTCTCGAGGGCAGCTTCCCTGCTCTTGGCTTCTATCTCCATTCTGTAAACCTTCAGGCTCTTGACCTGGTTCACCTCGCTGAAACCGAGAAGTTCAAGAGATTTTTGCGTGTTCGAACCCTCGGGATCGCTTACACCCTTCTTCAGTCCCACCTTGACCTCGACCGTGAACATGTCCTTTCACATCCTTTGCTCGGGGGAATGTACCTGCCCTTCGAATGGGGTATGGCAAGGGTGGTTAAAACGTTATCCGGGGGTCACCAAAAGAAATGCACTCGAGCAGATTGACCAAACATTAAATATCGAAATGACCTTTCAAAATCTGGCCATACCTGATCCTCGGGGGACATGTGTTCTGGTGGTGTTATGCCAAGGGTAAGAAAGTCGACCTACAGGCAGCCTCTGTCACCTAGGGGTATCGAAAAACTGGAGAATGGAAAACTGAACTGGTTCGACCCGGAGATGTTCATAAATTTCAACACCGGGGCTCTGGAACAGTACCTTGACGAGAAGAACCGCAAAGAGAGCTTCAGGGTACCCGCATGGGACTGGAAAAAGGTCATAATCGCTGTGGCCATAGGAGCCCTTTTTGCAATGGTGAACCAGTATGTAGGTCTGAAGGTCGGAATGGTTGTGGCCGGATCTTGGTACATGGTCTACCTGCTGGGAATGGCTGCCAAATGGAACCCGCCCACCCTGAACATCGCCGCCACGGCAAGTAACGGAGCAGCCATGATATGCACGGGATTCGTTTTCACGTTTCCTGCAATATACATTTTGGCACTTGATCCCGCAGAGAAGGTGGGCGGTGAATACCTCATCGAGTACGGCTCCCTCGGAAACCTCATGCCTATCGCCATCATATCGGTGATGATAGCCGGTGTCCTGGGTGTCATGTACTTCATCATTTTCAGGAGGATCTGGCTGGTGGAGGACCCTCTGCCAACGCCTGGTTTCGAGGCAATGGTGAAGCTCCTTGACCTGAGCAGAGCATCGTCCGCAGAGGCGACCGCTCAGGCGAGGTCCTCGGTCAGACAGGCCTTCGCATGGATCGGGGGAACGGCTGCCTTTACCTTTATTCGTGATTTCCCGCTTTTCACCTGGGGGGGCAAGTTCCAGTTCTTCAATTCCGATATGTCCATCATGGACAGGATAGCCATGAGCCTGGGGCTCGGAAATTACTACTATGCGGGCAACATCATGTTCACACCGCGTCCGAGAGCGCTCCTCTTCGAGCTCACCCTGATACCCATACAGTTCGGTCTGGGTTGGTTCATGAAGGCGAAAACGGCGTTTTTGATATTCCTCGGAACGGCGTTCACATGGTTCGTCGTGGTCCCCATTGCAGTATGGTCCCATGCTCCGTTCTACTGGGCCAACAGCGGACAGATGTTCGATGTTTCCCTGATGGACATGTTCTACGGAATTCCGTTCCCCGAGGGTTCCGAATATCTTGGTATACCTTCATCCCCGGCCTTTGCTGCATACGAGATGGCCAGGGTTATGGCGATAGGCTGCATTCTTGGAGGTGGGATGACAGCCCTGATAAAGATGCTGCCGGTCTTCAAGACAGTGTTCACGGACCTTTTCGCTATGCGGAGGGAGAGCAGCGAGAGCAGGTCCGTATATATCAAGGGAAAGGGATGGTACGAGTGGCCTTCGTCTCATATAGTATGGGTCGCCATCATAACCTTCCTGTCGGTATGGATCATCTTCGTTTTCGGTGGTTTCAATTTCGTTGCGTCGGGGGTCTTCTCGTTCCTTCTTGTGATACTCACCTTCCTTCTCGGTGCAATAGCTGTCAAGGTCATGGGAGAGACGGGCACCGAGCCGGTATCGGCCACATCCTTCCTTGTCCTTCTGATCCTGATGCTGGTCTTCACCTTCGTCCTTCCCATATTCGGAATAGAGATGAGCCAGTCCCAGATAATCATAATGTCCCTTGCGGGCACCACTGTATTCGGCGCTGCCATTTCCATGTCCGGAGACGTGGTCATGAACTTCAAGATAGGCCTATACACGGGCAACAGGCCTCACGATCTCGTCAAGGCAGTTACGGTGGGGATCATACCCGGTGCGATAATCTCTGGTGTATTTGCCGTCATCTTTTCAATAGGTCTCGGGAACGGCACATTGAACCTTGCAGCTCCCCAGGCGCATGCCTTCACCATCTTCGTGAAGGGTATAATAGCAAATGCTATCCAGTGGAAGCTCTTCTTCGCCGGTGTCGTAATAGGGGTGTTCCTGGAGCTTCTCATCGGCATGGGAACCGCCTTCGGTCTGGGCATGTATCTGCCTCTGGGAATACAGATACCGATGCTGGCGGGAGGGATCGCCAGGGATGTCTGGGAGAAGAGATACCTCGAACCTGCTGTGAAGAGGAACAACTGGGGTGAGGACATGAAGACCTTCAAGATCATGGGAACCTACATGATGGCCACAGGGCTCATGGTGGGCGAGGCGGTGCTAGGGACCATCGTGGCCTTATGGATCGTGGTCCCGAACCTGGGCGAGGTCTTCGGAGGTTGATGGAGGCTCAAACCTTCCTCCTCGACCAGACCTCTTTCTCCATCCTGGCGGCCCATTTCTTCACAATATCCTCCGGAACGTCGAACTCGTTGCGCGCGATCAACTGATCGATCGCCTTTTCATCCACGTCGTGCTCGAACCGATGCGCTTCCTCGGCGACAAGATCATCACGAATCCGCTGCCTCAACTCATCGAGCGACC
>JBLIRL010000103.1:0-9599 GCA_049472275.1 Thermoplasmatota archaeon
CCCCTGGTGGAAGTTCCCGTGCTGATAAGCCTGGTGAACGTGGCGCTTTATTTTAAAGACAGGTACTTTAAAGGAGGATATACGGAATGCGAAGTAAACTAGCGAAGTATGGAGCGTTTCTGGTTGTCGTGATCGCCCTTGTGGCTGTCCTTTCGATGGTCCTGGTCCTTCTGATTAGAAGGAGGAACGAGGGATATGCTCAGCAGGGACCGCCGGTCCTGCCGATGGTCGGCAGGGGTCCGATACCCCCCGCGGGGCTGCCCCCTTCGAGACAGCCCCCGCCCCTTGGTCCTCCTGGCGAAGGAAGGGCTCTTTCCCCAAAGGGTGCTTCAGATCTTCCTGCGGAGAAGCAGACCGGCACATAGTGCGGCGATGAAGAGCGCTGCCAGGGGTATCCACACCGGGAACGGACTGTCGTCCGTGCTGCCCTTGATTATCTCGAAGGTCACTATATCGCCTTCCGGTTCACCCATCGCTTCCATGTCCTCGGGCGTCAGTTCTATTGTGTTGTCCTCCGTGATGAAATCCTTCATCGACTGGGGGACGACGGTATCGATATCGATCTTCCATCCGCTCGGGAACTTGATGACGAAGGTCATGTTCATGGGGAGATCCTCATCGTCATCGTCGTCCGGCCACTCGTCATCATCCGGCCATTCGTCATCGTCGTCGGTCCCGTTTCCGGGCTCCTCATCCGATTCCACCGGTCTGAGCGTGATCCGGTGCCTTTCAAGCTCCTCGTCCACCGTCCATGTATAGGTCATGGTAAAGGACATTCCGATCGGCTCTTCCGAGTCCACATCGCCGAGGAGTCCGGTCCAGCCGCCTTCGAATTCCTTCTCGGCGGTCTGATTGTCGATAAGGATGTCTAGACCGAGCAGCCCGTCCTCAGTATCCTCCTCGTCGAAGGGAGTCCCCATAAGTCCGAGCTCCTGCTCCTCTATCTTGCCGTCCTGGTCCATGTCAAGAAAACCCCTGAACATGGCAGCGTACTCTCCAAGGTCCATCTTCATCGACATCCTCAGCTCCGCCCGATCGAGGGATTCCCACTCGAGGACGGTTTCCACCTCCATGGTATCGGGATCGAACAGTCCCTCGAAGGGATCATCGTCATCCCCGTCCGGTCCTTCCTGTGCATACGAGGCTCCAACCAGGAGGACCGACGCCGCGATCAACATACATGCAAGCATAGGTATCCAGATCTTCATAGGTTCACCCCCACTGTGAAGTATGGAGCTCTCTTGAAGATATTTCAAACTTTTCTCGCGTTTCGTTCCAATCTTTTTTTTCTTTAGGCATTTCATCATCATGCTAACACCGAAAGGACATCCTGCGCTGTAGATAAATCCCCCACTCCTCGGGGATACGTATCGAGGATGAGGAATTTTTAAATAGGGAAGGTCAAACGGTCCGCGGACGGCGCCGAATTCTCAACAGCTGCTTACCCTGTCAAAAGAATGTTCCAATGTCGGTATATAATAACCCTTCCGATAAAGGTCCGTCCCCGGAGGATATCATGTACGGAGAGGAGAGTTTCCCGGGATGGGCATGGCTGCTCATGGTGATGAACACGGTGCTGATCCTGGGATTGATATTGGCCCTGTGATGGCCGGGAACCGTTGCAGGTCGGACCCCAGAACCCCCACGGAAGGAAACGACCACAATACGGGGCGGGGAACCCGCACCCCGCCCCGCCAATTCAATTTCTCCCAACCCTCCCCTGCTATCGATTTATATCAAGTCCGACATATCTCTTTGGGCCCGGTGATCACATGCTGATGCATACTCAGTGGTACGGAACCTTCATCCTGCAGATTGCGGAAGGCGGCTGGACGGTAGCGGATTTCATTGGGGCCGAAAAGGATCCGGGATCCATTGCCTCGGATATGGGGCGGATCGCCGACGGCTCCATCCTGGACCGGGAGCGCGAGCTCGGTACCAGATATGAGATAACACACCTCACAGAGGAGAGGTTGAGGCCGCTATCTCCGTCGGCGGAGCAGGTGGACCTCTGGGACTTCGAGGTCCCGCATGCCCACGACAAGGGGTACCCCATGACGCTCATTCTCGAGGCCAACAAGCTCAAGGCATCAAGGGAACGCATGGAAGGCGCATCCGACGGGAACATCATGTCGTCAGTGGGCGCCCTCTCGGACATAGATTCATCCCTGAACCTGGTCCAGGAAAGGCTCAGGGAGTGGTACGGTCGGTTCTGGCCGGAGATCTCCCCGCTCCTTGAGGAAAGATCCATGCTCTCCGTCATGGGCGACGATCCGGACCCATCGAAGCTGCCGGAAAGGATCCTGGCCGTGGACGAGGCACTGCATGACAAGGTCAAGGACCTGGAGCCTCCCAAGATCGCAGATGATGCAGACCTCTCGGGCATATCGAACCTGGCCTCACTCGCCTCCTCGTTGTGGAGGTCCAGGGAGGGCCTGGAGGGTTACATCGAGAGCGAGATGTCCCGGGTGGCCCCGAACCTCTCCAACGTTGTGGGCCCCCTGATAGGAGCTAGATTGATACATTCGGCGGGCGGCCTGTCAAGACTGGCAAGGCTCCCTTCCTCGACGGTCCAGGTCCTCGGGGCCGAGAAGATGTTCTTCAAGTTCCTGAAAGAGGGGGGGAAGCCCCCGAAACACGGTGTCCTCTTCCAGCATCCCTGGGTCCATTCCCTTCCGGCTGCAAAGAGAGGGAAGATGGCTCGGTCGCTCGCATCAGCGGCTTCCCTGGCATCCCGGATGGATGCGTACGGGGGAGGTGATTCATCGGAGCTGAAGGAGCGGATGGAGAGAAGGGCCAGAGCCGTGAGGGACATGAAGGTGGAGAAAAAAGGCGGAGGTGGAAGGCAGCCACCGTTCAGGGAGGGATGGTGGGCTGACAAGGCAAGGCCGAAGGGGGACGGCAGAAAAAGGGGCCGGAGAAAGAGGAGGTAGAATGCTCCGCGATCCGCTTCCGAAGAAGCTCCATCCCAGGGTCAAGGAGGCCTTCGACCTTTGGGGAATAGAGGAACTCTACCCTCCCCAGAAGGAAGCACTAGAGCCCATAGCCAGCGGCGAGAACATGGTGGTTGCGGTCCCGACGGCGGCCGGGAAGTCCCTGATCGCATATATTGCGATACTAAACAAGTTCTTCAGGAAGGGAAAAGCGCTTTACGTCGTACCGCTGAGAGCTCTCGCATCGGAGAAGTTCGGAGAGCTCAGGGAGCTCTCCAAGCTTGGTCTTAGAGTGGCCCTTTCCTACGGTGACTACGATGACGATGACAGGAGGCTCGAGCGCTACGATGTGGTGGTTGCGACCTCGGAGAAGGCGGATTCCCTCCTGAGACACAGGTCCAGGTGGCTCAGGGACCTCAAGGTCATTGTGGCAGACGAGGTCCACCTGATGAACGATACCGGCAGGGGGCCGACACTGGAGGTCATTCTGACACGCTTCAAGCAGCTGAATCCAGGGGCCCAGCTAGTCTGCCTGTCGGCCACCATCGGAAATTCAGCGGAGATCGCCGGATGGCTGGACGGGAGATTGATCACGTCAGATTTCCGGCCGGTGGACCTAAAGGAGGGAGTGGTACAGGGCAACGAGGTGACCCTCGAGGACCTGGGACGGATAGAGTTCAAGGCCCGGACGGGGAAGACCCTGAACGACGCCGTTCTCGACGGTATCGTGGACTCCTCTGACGGTCAGGGCCAGGTCCTCGTGTTCGTGAACACGAGAAAGAGCGCCGAGAGTTCGGCCATGGAGATGGCCGACATCATGTCGGGGCATCTCGGACCCGGCGAGCTTAGTGATCTAAGGGACATCTCCAACTCCATCGGGGGATCGGAGGCAAGGGTTATTAAGAAGCTGAAAAGGGCCGTTGCCGGCGGAGCGGCGTTCCATCATGCGGGCCTCTCCAATGAACAGAGGAAGGTCATCGAGGACTCCTTCAGGGACCGGAAGATCAAGGCGCTCTTCGCCACACCGACCCTTGCGGCGGGGATAAACCTTCCGGCAAGACGCGTCATCGTGAGGGACTGGACCCGCTTCGAGACATGGAACCCCAGGGCTCCCATTCCGATCCTCGAGATAAAGCAGATGTTCGGGAGGGCGGGGAGGCCCAGGTATGACAGGGTCGGAGAATCATGGATACTCGCGAGAAGACCGGAGGAGGTGGACCTCCTTCTCGAGAGGTACGTCTGGGGGAAGCCCGAGGAGGTCCTCTCCAAGCTCGGTTCAAGACCGGCCCTGAGGATGCATCTGCTGTCGTCGTTCGCCACCAACTACGTCAAGGACATGGACGAGATGTGGGATTTCATAAGGTCCACGTTCTACGCATATCAGAACGATACATGGAAGATATCGACGGACGTGGAGGAGCTGGTGGAGTTCCTGATAGAGGAGGAGTTCCTGAGACGCGAAGGGGACCTCGTCGAGGCCACCGACCTCGGCAAGAGGGTGGCAAGGCTGTACATAGATCCTCTTTCCGCAGTCGTCATCAGGGATGCCCTCATGGCGGAGAGGAGGAAGGTGACGCCGTTCTCGATCCTTCAGGTGATCTGCAGCACGCCTGACGTCCCCCCTCTTTTCATCCGGAGGAAGGACTCGGAATACGTAACGGACTTTCTTTATTCCCACCAGGACGAGCTGTTGATGGGGATCCCGGAGGAGGACGAGGAGTACGAGTGGTTCCTCTCCTCGGTCAAGACGGCAATGTTCCTGCTCGAATGGATAGGTGAGAACGATCTAACCGTGGAAGCCGGGGAGGACCGGATCGAGACCCTCTACAATCTCGGCCCCGGCGACATCCGCAACAAGGTGGAAACGGCCGTCTGGATCCTCTATGCCATGAGGGAGCTATCAAGGCTCTTCAACACCGGCCTCACCTCGGAGATCGACAAGGTGACCCTGAGGGTGGAGCACGGGATAAGGGAGGAGCTGATACCCCTGGTGCGGGTCCGAGGTATCGGGAGGGTCAGGGCGAGAAGGCTCTTCGCATCCGGATATCGCGACATCGACAGGTTGAGAAAGGCCTCGATCAAGGACCTTGCCGGGATCAAGGGTATCGGAAGGCAGCTCGCGGTCCAGATCAAGAACTCCATCGATCCCGATGAAGCACCCCTAAGCGAGGAGGAAGAGGAGAATACGGCCCCGGAGGGCCCTCAGCAGTCCCTGCTCATGGATTTTGAGGGATGACCTGCAAAAACTATATCGAAGTGTTGAGTGTTTCGCCTTCATGAAGAGTACCTCCCTTCCCGGTCTGGCCAGAAGGGCCATCTACTTCTTCATGCCGGTAGTGTCCGTCATCGTGCTGGCTGGTGTGCTCTCCCTGTTCGCGACCCTTTCGGACACACAGGTGGAAGCTGCCGTGTTCACCACCGAGGAGGACGCAGGTGCCGGGGAGCAGGTGACGGCCAGCCTGGGGAACATGCTTCTTTTCATAGTTCCGGCAATCGCGGGAAGTTTTGTGATCGTGGCCGTCATAAGGATGGGAAAGCGAAGGCTCCTCAAGAACTTCTTCAGGGGTGCCCTCTCGATAGCAACCGGGATCATCCTTGCATTCTTCCTGTTCAAGCTTACCGAGGCCCTCTTCCAGAGGATCTGGTACGTGTTCCTCGTAAAGGACCCGGTGGAGACGGAGCTCGTGACAATCCATGATCTCTACAATGTCGGCACGCTGCTGATGTTCCTCCTGACGGGACTCCTGTTCGGATATGCCGCAGGATCCATGGTCCTTTCGCGGGGCTTCACCAGGAAGGAGCGCAACTACGCCCTCATCGCGATATCGGCTTTCATGGGGGCCTTCATGGCGGTGATCCTTCCCACGTGGACGGTGATATTCCTTCTTATCGCACTCGCCATATGGGACATCTACGCGGTCTTCAAGGGTCCCATCAAGGACATGGTGGAGATGGACCTCCAGGGAAGCTTGATGGTCCGCTTCGATCCCCTGGGTGATGATTCCCAGGAGTTCCCGTTCGATCATCTTACATACGATGCGGGCTCCTGGCAGCTCGGCATAGGCGACCTCGTGTTCTATTCCGTCCTCGGGGCTCATTCGTTGTATTATTCCACGATATACATCGCCGATCACGGGCTGTGGATGATGCCGTTCTTCTTCCTGCCGGTACTCGTTGCGATCCTGATCGGGTTCGCGTACACGATCTACAGACTGACAAGGGCCGAGGGCTCGGGTATACTGCCCGGTCTCCCGATACCAATGTTCCTCGGAGTCGGCGTTTTCCTTCTCATGATGGCGATCGCCAGATGGGCCCTCTGAATGACCTCAGACCGTCCTGATGAGTACGGGTCCCTCGTCCCATATCCTGTCGAGCGGGAACATCCCCGTCCGTTCGAGGACCGCACCCTTGCAGAGGATCCCGATGGCGAGGTCGAAGCTTCCCAGGTCGATGTGGTCCCCCAGGCATCCTTCGACGGGAACCTCTTCAACCCCGAAACCGCCCCTGACCAGACCTGTGATGTACTCTCTTGCCAACCTCTCGTAGCTGCATACGTAGGCGACCGAAAGGTCCCCGGGAAGATTGGACCAGATCATGCCCCATCTCGAGAGCACGCAGAGCTCCGGCCTACCGAAGATGGAGCTTCTGTCATACAGGTTGAGGTCCCCAATTTTTACTATGTTGTTCGTGTTCCCCCTAAGTCTCTCCTCCTCCAGCCGCGCTCCCATGACCACGCCGCAGGTCCATCTCCCCGCGGACCAATGGTGCCTCATCCTTGATATGACCATTTCCTCGGGAACCTTCTCTATCCAGGGGACTGCGTCCCGAAGAAGCTCCCCCGGGAGTCTCTCGGCGAATCCCGCCATCTCCCTATCTTCAGGCAGTACGATGATATCCACCGTTCTTTCGAGGACATTGGCCTCACTTTGCATGGCTACCTCTGGTCCTGTCATATCGATCTCTCCAAAGAAATCGGGAGCGAACCGATGGATAGGACCCCTGTCCGGACGTGATCAGCACATGAAGTGCATGCGCCTGTGCCAGCGCATGGTGCACGTGTGCACCCTGTGGTCCGGAGCGGGGTTGTGTGTCTCCATCTTGTCGGTCCCCGCCCCCCAAATCAGAATAACTATTTCAAATTAATGAAAAGATACGATGGGTACGGTAATCGATCACGAATCAAGGTACTCGACATCACCGCTGACTATTCTCTCCCTTCCTACTTCGGTCTCAATGATCAAGCATCCGCTCCCGTCGATGTCAATCACCTTCCCGATATTGATACCGCGTTCTCCAGTGTGCCTTATCTTTCTGCCCCTGATATTCGATCGGTCCATCCACCTGGACCTTATCATATCATGTTCCTTGTCCTTCAGTGACCTGTAATTGACATCCATTCGAACCAGGATGGATCGGAGCAGGTCCACTCTGGATATCTTCGTACCTGTTTCAATCTTGAGACTTGTGGCGGTTTGCATCAGTTCCGGTTCGATATCGTTGTTCACGTTGATCCCGATGCCGATGACAGAGCTATCGATCCTGTCGATCTCAGCATCGATTTCCGTAAGGATACCGCATAACTTCTTTCCCTTGACCAACAGATCGTTCGGCCATTTGATGACGGGACGGATACCAGCCACCTCCTCAACTGCCTCCGCAACGGATATGGAGGCCATCATCGTCACGAGCATACCCCTTTCCGGTGGAATCTCCGGATAGAGGACGATCGAGAACCACAGGCCCCCCTTCGGTGATGACCATGTCCTCTGCTTCCTGCCTCTGCCCCGGGTCTGAACTTCCGATACGATCACTGAACCTTCTGATACCCTGCTTCTCGCTTTTTCCTTTCCCGATATATTGGTTGAGTCAATGGTGGGAAAGAATTCGATCTCGGACCCTATGATCTCCGTTCCAAGTTCTCTTGTAATCTCCTCGGCTATCGGTATGTCCGGTGATGAGACCAGCCTGTATCCCCTGTTCCTGATGGATTCGATCTCATAACCCAGGTCCTTCAGCGAATGGATATGCTTCCAAACAGCCGTCCTCGATATCCCAAGCTCCTCTGCAATGGCTTCGCCGGAAACGAATGATCCATCCCTGAGAATTTCGAGGATCCTTTCTCTCATATCCACTGATATGCCTTCATCAAGAAAAAATGTTCGGACCCGGACCGGCCTATCGGTATGTGTTCTGATTCTCAAATCCCTTTGCTCTTGCGAGGCCCATACCGGGTCCGACTTGTTATCGCTATTTTACCGATGGGAGCATCGTTCTTGCCAACACCGAGGCAGCGCCAACCTTCAGGAGATCACCAACCACGAAGGGTAGAAATCCCACTGATAGAAGCTTCGTGAAACCGATCGGTCCGATGAACCCGCTCCACCATACGTTCAGAACGAGAAGTCCGGGAACGTAGATCAGTACGAAGTTAGCAAACAGCATCATGGGAAGTAGGACATGCATCTTCCTGGTGCGGACATACCTCTCAGTGGCAAATCCAAGGAATGACGCAGCAAGTATGAATCCTATCAGAAAACCTCCGGTTGCTCCGGTCAGCGTGCCAATGCCGCCCTGCCAGTTTGTGAACCAGGGGATCCCGGCCGCACCCAATCCGACATACATGCTCATACTGATTCCACCCCATCTGCCGAGCATGACACCGGCAAGAAGGACCGCAAAGGTCTGACCTGTTATCGGTACCGGTGAGAATGGAAGGGCTATCCTGACCTGGGCAAGAAGTCCGGTCAAGGCTGCGAATCCCAGGGCCATCAGAACCTTGTAAACAAGATCGAGTTCATTTCTCCATCTGTGAAATCTCACAAGGTAACCCGTATATCCTTCGAGGAAGGCGTTTCCGATCATGTTCGAACCACCCAATTGTTAACCGAAATCTGGCGAAAGGTTAACTGTTAATAAACTTTTCCTCCTCGTCAGGGCACGGAGTGCTTGGAACTGGGTTCGGGTCTGTTGAGGCCAGACATCATCGGTTTGAAATATGGGATCTGAGGTCGCTTCTCGGACTTCTCTTGGATCATCCCAATTTATCGGTAAGCTTCTCGATCATGTCCTTGGTCATTGAGGATATGTCGTATGATGGCTTCCAGCCCCACTCCTCCCTAGCCGCCGAATCATCGATGGACTGAGGCCAAGAATCCGCGATTGCCTGCCTGAAATCGGGCTTGTAGGTCACCTCGAGCCCGGGGATGTGCTTCTTGATCTCGGCAGCGAGCTCTCCCGCGGAGAACGACATGGATGCCATGTTGAAATCGCAGTGGTGCTTCAGGTTCTCCAGGGGGGCCTCCGCGAGGTCGATTATGCCCTTGAGAGCATCCGGCATGTACATCATGGGAAGGACGGTGTCCTCTCTGACGAAGCACTCGTACTTCCCCTTCTGGATGGCATCGTAGTAGATGGCAACGGCGTAATCCGTGGTCCCCCCTCCCGGCAGTGTCTCCGATGATATGATCCCAGGATACCTTACGCCCCTGACATCGACGTTGAATTTCTTGAAGTAGTAATCTCCCAGCAGTTCACCCGCATGTTCACCAACGAGGACAGCGTGCGCTTCGGCGAGGACTGCGAGGCCGGGCTGGCGCGACTCTTTGCCGCCCTTGCCGAGGCGGGGCTGGCGCCGGCCGTGCCCGAGATCGAGTTCGCCGAGCCGGA
>JBLIRL010000104.1:0-9588 GCA_049472275.1 Thermoplasmatota archaeon
TAGACCAAAAGTACTTCACCCGGTCCCAAAAGTCAAGGAGACCACGTACGCCCGGCCTTTATATTCGAGCCGAGTTCCTATACAATCTGGCCCATGATCAAGGTCATCATGGCCATCGTCATAATCGAGACCGGGATCAATCTTCTGCTGGTCTCCGTGGGATTCGTCTCCGACAGGTCGGCGCCGATAGTGGAGGGCGACACCGGACTCGGTCTCAGCCCCGTCGGGCAGGTGGTGGACCCCATCCCGCAGGCACTGGTGCTCACGGCCATAGTCATCGGCCTCGCGACCACAGCGCTGGCCCTGGTTGCGGCCGTTGGATATTACCGCAAGACGGGGACGCTCGAGCTGAAATCATGGTCATATGGACTCACAAACGAGAAGGAGGCAGGGAAATGACACCGGACCCCGTCCTTCTCATAGTGTTCCCCCTGATAGCGGCGTTCTTCACACCTCTGGTCTCCACTTTCTCAAAGAGGACGGCCAGGTTCATACCCCTGCTTGGGGTTCTGTCCATGGGGGTGGTCGCAGTGATGATCCTGCTGGATATAGCCGGAGAGAGCTTCAAGGTGGTCCAGAGCACAACCGGCGGGTTCCAGCCTCCGTGGGGCATCAACCTAGTGGTGACGCCTCTGGGAGGTCTGATCTCGGTGGGGATGATAGGGGTCGCCATCTATGTTCTCGTTTCCGGCATCATGAAGAGGGAGAAGGACGGTGGGCCCTGGTTCGAGCTGATGACCATGATGGCAACCGCAGGAGCGGTGGGAATGGTCATTACCGGGGACCTCTTCAACATGTTCGTATTCCTCGAGATCACATCCATATCTGGAACGGTTCTAGCCGCCCTTCCCCGGGGCAACGGTAAGAAGGGCCTAAACTGGAAGGGGGCTGCAGGGTACGCGATCATCTCGGCCCTGGCCTCCTTCCTCATCCTGGCAGCGGTGGGGATCCTCTACGGATCCACTTCGACGCTGAACCTCGCCCAGATGGGGGCCAGGGTGGAGAGCATCGATACATTTGCCGCGGGAGCGGCTCTCCTTCTCATTATGGTCGGCTTCGGCATCGAGGCAGAGATCTTCCCCCTGAACGGGTGGGCACCCGAGGTATACAGGGGTTCCAGGTGGGGGTCTTCCTCTATCTTCTCCGGTGTCATCGGCAAGGCGGGGCTCATCGCGATGCTTAAGGTCGTGACCATCGTGCTCGCACCTGCGCTCGAGGGCAATATCGTCATGGACATTCTTCTCTGGGGCGGGATCATCACCTTCATCGTCGGAGAGGCGGCGGCATTCACATCGAAGGACCTCTACAGACTGCTCGGCTTCTCGTCAATCGGGATGTTCGGCATCATCCTGGCATCGTTCTCCCTGGGAGGTGAGAACGGCATATGGGCCGGGGTGCTTCTCATCATCGGACACATGATATCCAAACCTGTCCTCTTCTCGCTGGTGGGCGCCCTGAGCAGCAGGGACGGGAACACACCGCTCTCCGTCCTTGACGGTCTCGCGGGCAGGTCCAGGACAGCGGGCTTCCTCTTCATAGGGGCACTTCTCATGCTCCTCGGGATGCCGCCTTCCCCGATCTTCTGGGGCAAGTACTTCCTCTTTGCAGGAGCCGGAGGGGAGGAGAACTGGCTTCTCATGGGCGTGATCATTATCGGCACGATCCTAGAGGCAGGATATGTGGGGAAACTGATCTGGAGGGCCATGCCCAAGGAGAAGGAAAGCAGACCCTTCAAGCTCCCTGTCGCAACCGGGATAATGGCGTTCCTTGCGGTTCTTGCCGGTCTGTTCATCGGGGTCCTGCCGGGTGTGCTCGAGGACCTCATCGGACAGGTTCTCTGGGAGATGACGCATCCGATGGACATGTACGTCCTGCTGGGGGTGGTCTGATGTCCGCAGTGCTCAGCATAGAGATGATACTCGGGATCCTGGCAGTCGGAACGGCACTCTCCTTCCTGACCTACAGATTGAAATGGGTCTCCGGGATGGCGGCTTTCCTCTCGAGCACCGCTGCAGCGATGGTCATCATTGCTATGGGGGTCTTCGACAGGCTGCCCGAGGGAGCTGTCACCTGGGATGTGATAAGCGGACTCGAACCGCTGCTTGAGATCAACTGGTTCTCCTACCTGTTCATGGCAAGTATAGGGGTCCTTGCCCCGCTTGTCCTGATGTACTCCCTTCAGCCCATGAAGGACAGGGCGAGGGAGACACCCTTCTACGGCCTCTTCATGCTCTCGGTCCTGGGAGGCATCGGGGTGACGCTCGCCGGGGACCTGCTCTCGCTGTTCATCTCCTGGGAGCTGATGACATGGTCTGCCCTGCTTCTGATAGGCAACAGCAGAAGGGCAGCGGGCCGGGCCTTCAAGATATATCTCGGCTTCGGCATGCTCTCCGCCGGTGGTATCCTCTCCCTGATAGCCCTTATATCGAGCAGGGGATACGGGTTGTCATACTCGGAAGTGGCGGCCGCGGTTTCAAGCGGAAGCGACGGCTTCAGGATAGCATTCCTGGTCCTCGGCCTGGTTGCGTTCGGAACGAAGGCGGGACTCGTTCCGTTCCACATATGGGCCCCGGAGGCCTACACCTACACGGCCGACAGTTTCTCTGCCTTCTTCTCCGGAGGACTGTCGAAGACGGGCATATACGGTGTTTTCCTGGTCGTGGACGTGTTCATCGGGATGGGGTTGCTTGCCACCTACGGCAGCTTCAACGATCTCACCGGCATCGGACTCATCATAGCAATATTCGGGGCCGTTACCGCACTGATCGGCGGCATGCTGGCTATGTTCCAGGATGATGCGAAGAAGCTTCTTGCCTACTCCTCCGTATCCCAGCTCGGGTACATCTTCGTGGGCATAGGTATCGGGGGATCGACCGCCACCGCAGGAGCACTCTACCATGTGTTGAACCACACTCTGTTCAAGGCTGTCCTGTTCATGGGCATAGGGGCTGTGATCTACAGGACCGGGGAGCACAGACTTTCGAGGCTCGGCGGCATGATCCATGTGATGCCGGCGACCTTCTGGATGTTCCTCGTCGGGATCTTCGCAGCAGCGGCGATACCGATAACCTCCGGTCTTGCCTCCAAGTGGCTGATCTACGAGGGCGCTCTCGAGAAGGGGGTCGGTGTGATGGTGCCTATCCTCTTTTTGGCTTCTGTCTCCGCCTTCCTCTACTCCTTCAGGATACTGCAGGGAGGTTTCATGGGTCAGCTTCGGACCGAGTTCAAGGATGTGAAGGAGGCTCCCCTGACCATGCTGGTTCCGATGGGCATCATCATGATCGCCCTGATAGTGTTCGCGTTCATTCCGGGCGCCCCGATGGAGCTGATCTCCCGGGCAATGGGGGATATCGGAATGGAGTCACCTAGTTATACCTCAATCGAGCTCGGGAGCGGCGTCGGGACATATTCGGGTCTCGTGGTCATGATATCCACAGGAATCGGCTTCGTCATCGCCTGCATCCTTTTCTTCTCGAGACCCCTCGGAAGGCACATCTCCCTATGGGACACCTTCACGGCGGGTGAGGAGCCGATGGAGGGGATGGACCGGAAGTTCCACTATGCATTCAATTTCTACGCCCCCTACGAGAGGGTGCTTAAACCCTACTTCGGCAACTACATCCAGAAGGGATGGGGCAAGATCTACAGAGGAGCGAACCAGATCGCAAGGCTTCACAGGACTGTCTTCAGCGGCGACGTCACCGCATATCTATGGCTTATCTTCGCCGCTCTGCTGCTGGCGGGTGTGCTTCTCTGGCAGTACGGGGGGTGGTTCTGATGGCATGGTCCGCGCAGACCTGGGCGATGGCGTTCCTCGCACCGATCATAGTCTTCCTCGCAGGGCACCTCTTCCTCGGGATCGCAAGGAAGGTGACGGCAAGGATCCACCGCAGGATGGGGCCTCCCGTCCTACAGCAGTTCATAGACGTGATGAAGCTCTTCGGAAAGCGCGAGTCGACGACGCACTCATGGGTTCAGGACATGGGGGCCCTCTTCGCCGTCATCGGCGTTATAGTTTCCGCCCTCTTCATACCCATCGGAGGCGATGCCGTCCTCTCGTTCCAGGGTGACATCATCGTGCTCGCCTACATCCTGGTCATAGCACCCCTCGGAATGGCGCTGGGGACCGGTGCCACGGGAAATCCCAACTCCGCCATCGGGGTGTCAAGGGGGCTGATGCTGATGATGGCATACGAGCTGCCCTTCGCGATGGTGCTGGTCACCGTCATTCTCCATTACGATACTGCGTCCCTGGCCCAGATAGTGGAGGCCCAGGAAGGGTTCAAATGGGCGATACTGGCGCTTCCCCTTTCTGCCATCGCCACGGATATCGCCCTCCAGGCAATGCTCGGCGAGAAGCCCTTCGACCAGCCGGTGGCGCCATCTGAGATAGCCTCCGGGCCCATGGTGGAGTTCGGAGGCAAGTACCTCGGTATGCTCATGGTATGGCATGCGATGGCTATTGTCATCGAGGTCGGGATCTTCGTCAACCTCTTCCTCGGAGGGGGGGTCGTCTTCTCAGGGGGAGGTGTGTTGGCACTTATCGGGAACATTTTCGTGTGGCTTGTTCTCGCACTTGCCATGTTCCTGGTCAGCGTGTTGATCAATGCCGTGTTCGGCAGGTTCAAGATGGGGCAGTCGCTCCGCTTCTACTGGGGCTTCCCCACGCTCCTGGCGCTCATCGGGCTCGGCTGGGTGGTCCTTGACAATCTGGGGGTGATCTGATGACTGAAGATGAACCAAAGGGCGGTCTTCTCGACCAGAACGGATATCCGATCACGAACCTCCCCGAGAGGGGACTGGTCAGAAGGGTGGCAGACTGGGCATCGGCCAGGTCGATGTGGCTGTTGTGGTACTGCACCGGATGCGGGGCGGTGGAGCTGCCGCCGTGCTTCACATCCAGATACGATATGGAACGGTACGGTATAGGGCCCATGGCAACACCGCGTCAGGCCGACATCTTCCTCATAACGGGTTATCTCTCCGTGAAGACCCTGAAAAGGGTGGTGAGGTCATACGAGCAGATGCAGGACCCGAAGTACGTCCTGGGGCATGGGTCCTGCACCATCGACGGCGGCATGTACTGGGATTCCTACGCAACCATCAAGGATGTCGGATTGTACATCCCAGTGGACCTCTACATAGCCGGATGCATGCCCAGACCCGAGGCAATCTTCCATACCTTCGAGAAGCTCCAGGAGATGATCAAGAAGGGAGAGGCCGTGGGATGGAAGAGATACAAGGACAACTACGAGTTCTACAGGAACAACCAGGACCAGGTGTTCAAGAGAGGTCCGAACTGGGCTCTGGAGGAGCCGGTTCTCAAGTGAGGTGATCATGTTGGTTGAAGATACTCTGGACCACACCAAGGCCATGGACCCTCTGAAGGGAGATTACGAACCCGGTTCCACCAACCTCGAAGAGGCCCTCGAGAGATTGAAACAGAACGTCGAGGGAATCAAGGTCGAATCCAGGTCAATCAGGAGGGGGGAGGTCCTCGTCGAGCCGAAGCTTAAAGACCTCGTTCTGAAATCGTTGAGGGAGATGGGGTTCGATCATTTCGTCATGCTCACATGCATAGACCTCATCGATGAAAGCAGGTTCGAGCTGGTCTACCACCTCTGGTCCTACGGTACGAAGGGACTGATCATGGTGAAAACGTTCATTGACAGGGAACACCCCTCCATCGGCTCCGCTGTCCCCGTTTTCAGACCCTCGATAACCTACGAGCGTGAGATCCACGAGATGTTCGGGATCGATTTCCCGGGGAATCCCAGGCTGACCCAGTTCATTCTCGAGGACTGGGAAGGGCCTCCACCGATGAGGAAGGACTTCAATGCCCTGCAGTACTCGGTGGACCGTTTCGACACGAAGATCCGGTATCCGAAATCTCTTCCGCCCCATCTTCTGAAAAAGGAGGGAGATTGAGATGGACGATTTCAGGACCACCGAGATCATATTCGGCCCGCAGCACCCCGGGATCCACGGGAACTTCGCCTTCAGGCTCGAGCTCGACGGTGATATCGTCCGGAGGGCGCGGGTGGTTCCCGGCTTCCTCCATAGGGCATTCGAGAAACTGATGGAGCAGAGGACATGGATGCAGAACGTCGCCCTGGTCCCGAGGATATGCGTCCCGGACCCGGACGTGAACGAGGCCGCATATTCAATGGCCATAGAGGACATCATGGGACTCGAGGTCCCGAGAAGGGCTGACTACATACGGACCATCGTCCTCGAGCTCTCGAGGATGGCATCCCACCTCATGGGGCTCGGGGGCCTGGGCGGGGCGATAGGCCTTTACACTCTGCCGATGTGGACCAACGGAGAGAGGGATTACATCCTCGACCTTTTCGAGCAGCTCACCGGGGCCCGAATCTATCATATCTACACATGGCCGGGCGGTGTCAGATGGGACATGCCCGACAACTGGCCCAGAAAGGTGCTGAAGGTCATGGACCACATCGAAAAAACCCTGCCTTCGTACTGGTCGCTGTTCTTCGAATCCAAGGTAACGGATGCAAGGCTCGTGGGATTGGCCCCCTATGATTCGGACTGGGCCGTTGCCCACGGCGTCACCGGTCCGAACCTCAGGGCCGCGGGTCTGAAGTACGACCTTCGAAGGGACGACCCCTATGCAGCATACGAGGACCTGGATTTCGAGATACCGACCCGAAAGGAGGGAGACGGGATGGCCAGAGCCCTCGTCCGCTGGGATGAGGTGGGACAGTCCATAAGGATCATACGAGAAGCCTTGGAGAAGATGCCCTCGGGACCGGTAAGGGCGAACACGCCGCCCCCTATGGCTTTCACAGTACCCCCCGGCGATGCGCTGGCAAGGATCGAGAGCTCCAAGGGAGAGTACGGTTACTATGTCGTATCGAAGGGAGGAAAATATCCTTACAGGGTCCATGTAAGAGGCCCTTCATTCACCCACGGGATCGACGTGCTCGAGCAGATGCTCAGGGGGTACGAGATCTCCGATACGGCTCTGATCACGGGAACGCTAGCTGTTTGCCCCCCGGATATTGACAGGTGATAGAAATGGGAGACGTAATTAGAAAGACCATCAGGCCCTTCAGGGCGCTCAGGTTCCTCGGGAGACACCCGCACACGATAAAGACACCTCACCAGCAGCACAACGACATCGAGGGGGAGCCCCTGCCCACGGAAAGATACAGGGGGGTCCATGTCAACGACTGGGACCTATGCATAAGCTGTGGCCTCTGTGCGATGGTGTGCCCCTGCGATGCCATCGAGATGGTGGACGTCGAGGGCGAGAACGGGAAGAAGAGACCCGAGGTTTCCTACGGCAGATGCTGCTTCTGCGGTTTCTGCGAGGATGCGTGCCCGAAGAAATGCATGCACCTAACAAGCAACCATTCGATGCTGGACCCGGATCCGCGACCCTTCGTTTTCCTGCCCACTCCCAATCTCGAGGAGTTCGAGCATGAATATGTGGTGGACACATCCAAACTCTGTCTGGTAGAGGATAGGGACGGGAAGAAGGTCATCGTACAGGGGAATCCCAGACCGAAGAAGAAGGAGAAGGACTAGGAACCCTCGTTGACCGGGACCTCGATTATGAACCTTGCACCAGTCCCCTTGCTCTCTCCAAGCCTTACGGTCCCGCCGTAACGCTCAAGCACCTTGCTAACGATGAAGAGGCCAAGCCCCGAACCTTTCTCTTCTCCCCAGGAGAAGTTCTCATGGAAGAGCATGCCCTTTATCTTATCAGGCATCCCCTTCCCGTTGTCGGATATATCGATCACGCAGGATCCGCCATCGGACCTGATGTTTACCTGCAGGCTTGAGGCCCTGCCGTGCTTGACGGCATTGGATATCAGATTCTCGAAGACCGAGGTCAGGGCGTCATCGGCGATTATCCTGCAGTTGCCGTGGACCTTCGTCTTGAGCGGGTAGTCCGCCGCGATCTTCCTTATCATGGGATTGAGCTCGAACTCCTTTCTGTCCTTGCTTATGACCACAAGGGATTCGAGTTCGGCCATTCTCCTCGTAAGCTCGATCGACCTCTTTACAGACGTGACCGTGTACTTCATTATGGCGGGATCGTAGACCTTCCTCTCCATGAGGAGACCTATCAGACCGTATACAACGGTGAGCCTGTTCTTGATGTCATGCCTCATTATCCTGTTTATCAGTCTCAGGACCTCGTTTAGCTTCAGAAGCTCCTCCTCGACCTCCTTCCTCTCCGTGATATCCCTCAGGACGCCGTTGATCGATACCATGTTGCCTTCTTCATCCTTTATGATCCGGATCCCGTCCTCGACCCAGTGGACCTTGCCATCCTTATCGAGATACCTGTAGACCCTCGTGGTATCATCCATCTCATCGAACCTCTTATCGAGGAAATACCTGGCAGCCTCATGGTCCTGCGGATGAAGGAAGCTGACCAGGGAACTGATGTTCTGTCCTACTACATGGTCTCGTTCGAGACCCAGTCTTTCCACTCCCTGGGAGACGAATGTTATCGTCCCCTCCCCGTCTATCGAGAACAGGATATCGCTCGTGTTATCCAGGAAATCCTTCAGCTTGTCCCTTGCTTCCTGCAGCTTCCTTTCGATGTCCTTCCTTCTGGTTATATCGACCCCTTCGGGGATTAGGTAGATGACCTCGCCGTACTCGTTCTTGACGGGTCTTATAGAGAGCTCGATGTCGTGTAGACTTCCATCGAGATCGGAATGCTGGACGTCGAACCTGATATCCTCTCCCCGTCTCGCCTTGGATATGGAACGCTTGACCTTCTCCCTCAATTCCGGATCGTCCTTCCACCACGGGGTTTCCCAGAATAGGAGACCGACCAGGTCCTCCTTCTTCATGTTAACGAAATCGGCGGATTGCTGGTTGGGAAGAATTATCCTTCCGTCAGGTTCCAGGAGACCTGTCCACATCATCGTTGTATCGAATGCCGCGCTCAGAAGCTCGTCCCTTCTCTTGAGGGTCTCCTCCGTCTTCTTCCTCGTTTCGATCTCGGATACCAGTTCCCTGTTGAGCTTCTCGAGCTGGGATGTCCTCTCCCTCACCATTGCTTCCAGGTGCTCGTTGGTCTCGCGGAGCCTCTCGTCCACCTGGAAGAGGTCCTTCATGATGGCATCGCTCACCATTCCCTGGTCGTTCAGGATCTCCGATCTTACCGCCTGGTGATAACCCTCGGAGAGATTGGCGACAAGGCTCGTCAGGTCGGGAAAGAGGGAACCGAGCTCCTGCGGTTCCAGGTCCCTCGTCAATTCGAATGTCAGGATGTCCAGTGTTCTACCCAGAAAATCGGAGGACCGGTTCCTGAACCTGGAGCATCTAGTTCCGAGCTCCCTGGCAACCTGTGGATCGAATGGACCCGGTAACAGAGTGTCCACTGCCCTGGTGAGGATCTCGACCATCTCCGAGCGGACCGCATCAACGCCGTTATCACCTGGATCGAGCGGAACCGCTCCGGCCTGCCAATTCCTGGCGATCGAGGGGATCCTCCTTATCATTCCGTCTCTCAGTATCGAGCTTTCGGTCGGCTCCAAATCATTTACCCCACACTTTCCTTGCTCGTATTCCTTAATCTTGAACAATTATTTTCTATAA
>JBLIRL010000105.1:0-9505 GCA_049472275.1 Thermoplasmatota archaeon
TGAAGAAGAAAGGTTTCAATTCAGGTCTTGTCACACCTTGAAGAGTTAATATTTTATTATCTATATCGAGACCAATAGTCATTTCCTCTTTGATCCGTATGGTTTCAAATTTCATAGTCCACACCTTCTTAGTATAGATTCAAAAACCAAGTTAATTGATTTCCGATTTGTACATGATATTAATTTCCTCTTTAGGGGAGACCCTAACGCCCCCTCACTCTCAATCAATTATTAGTTAAATTGGAAAAACTGTCTCCATTTGGATTTGACAGGTTGGATATTTTTTTCTGGACCATTCCAATCATCTCCGCAACTCCAACAGGAGAATTTTCTTTTCTTTGTAATAACATCAGTAGTAAATGAGATCAATTTAGATTCACAAGATGGACATTTAGTATTCATTTTTTCACTCTCTAGTCAATTCGTTCTGTATGGATTTCATACTATAACCAATGGTTCCTTGAAAATGAGGACAACCGTATCAATGAAAAATTGAGTTTGTATACATTGATAGGTGGATTATGACAGCAAAGATCGTCATACATTTCTTAAGATAATCCATGCGGGCCACTAACCATGCAATCATAAAGATTACATATAATGGCAAATAAGCATGTATAATTTTAAGAAAACCAATCTGAAAGTATAGTAGGTCATTATAAATAGTATGGGTTCTTGGGAAGGTCGCTCTAGGCTTGTTTTTTGGTGCTTATGCCCCCGAGATCAGGCAAAGGGGGTATTTAAATGAATATATACATTGGAAATCTCTCGTATGATGCGGGAGAAAATGACATAAGAAAGGTTTTCGAAGAATTTGGATCCGTTGAGTCCGTAAAGATCATTATTGATAGAATGACGGATAGGTCCAAGGGATTTGGTTTTGTAGAAATGACTAATGACGACGAAGCAAAGGAAGCTATCTCAGAACTTGATGGTAAGGATTATCTTGGAAGGGCTCTTAAGGTCAACACCGCTCGTCCTCGTGAAGAAAGAAGAAACAATTCCTGGTAATTTACAACGGAATAATAACGGAAAAAAGATAAGGATTCAATCCTCCAGGGTTGAATCCACCTTCTTTCTTCAATGACTTTTTTCCTTTTTCGTCCAGTGTCGGAAACACGTATTCTATTCGCCTCCAAGGTAGTATCATGGATCATCTTAATAAGATGATTCCTTCCCCGAGGGGGGAGGAGAAAAATCTCCATCTTCACAATAAGAACCACACGGTTTTTGAATAGTGATAGTGACATGGCCTCTATCAGTATAATAGTAATTTCTACTAGGGCCTTTCACGTTGATTTAGTACCTATGGATCGATAATCCCTCATTTGATCCTTCCTTCTGTTTTTTTTATCCCTCACTGTATTTTTCCGAAATGTTTATATCAATCGAAATTAATAGATACCTCAAACCTTGATATACCTCGGAATGTGATACTAAGATGAAATTAGTGGACGATTACAGAAAAAAAATGGAGCGGGAGATGAAGTCCGGACTTGTATCCCTCATGATCCTCTCAGTTATAAAACGAAAAAAACAACCGGTATACGGCTACCAGATCATAAGCGAATTGAAGAAGTCCACTGATGGAAAACTAATACTCAGAGAAGGCAGCGTCTACCCAATCCTACATTACCTCCAGGCCCAAAAGTTCGTCGTCTCCTTCCTGGACGAATCCCCTTCCGGAGCCCCTCGGAAATATTACTCGATAACAAAACTTGGGGAGAAGGCTTGCAGGGAGGGTCTGAAATCGTGGATCGGATTCCGGGATATTCTGAATGAAGTTTTCAATGAAGAGGAGGAGAGATGATGTCCGCTGATGACCGTATTAAACTATACATGAAAAAAATCGAAAACTCCCTGAACGATGTGGATAAAAAACGGAGGAAAGCCATCCTTGAGGAGATCAGAGATAACATCGACGACAAAATATCGGAATACCTTTCCACAAATGATTCGAAAAAACTCATGGAGGAATCCGAGATTGAAACGATTCTAGATAACTTTGGTGATCCTGAAGAGATCGCTCTCAATTACAAAATGCATCTCACGGGAAATTTTTCAGCGGGAAAGATGCAGGTTCCCTGGAAACCGATTATAATAACAGCGGTCATTATTCTGATGCTTCTATCAGTATTTATCGCCACCATGTTCTTTATCTCAGTTGATAATGAGGACAATAATAATTCCATCTTCATCGGAAAGGGTCTGGAGCGAGTGGATCTTAATGACGGTAGGGATGAGATTATAAATGAATACGGAGTGCCAGAGGAGAGGGAAGAGACTGATACCACCTTGTGGATCTCTTACAGGAGCCAGTACGGATTGGATTTCCTTCTTGCTCGGTGCGGAGACCATATACTCGAGATCAGGATCAATATGGGATTCGAGGGAAAGACCGAGGAAGGAATCGGGATTGGTGACGATCTGGACAATGTGTTCCTGAATATCTCCGAGCCTTTACTTTCTGTTGACGTTGACTGGGACGACGCGCACAGAAATGCTCGTGGAGGAGACCGGGTACTTTACAATCAGATGGAGGGTGGAGGGAATGTCATGGCATTCAAGTACATCGATCAGAAGAAAGGTGTTCTATTCTGGGCGGATTCAGACAGGAAGATCACCCAGATTGTGATCTTCGAACCAATTGAAGTAGATGTGATCAACATGGAATGTGATATCTCCTCTGCTTCCGACACGGTTGTAATTGAGATTCTTTTCAGAGAAGTGGAATGGGATCGATTTAAAATGATGGTAGACGGTAAGTACTTAGAAACGAACGTCACATCCGCAGACGACACCAATACCGCAATATTCTTCGATCCCGATGGTGAATTAGATGCTGTCATAAATGAGAGTTACAATGTTAAGATAATTGATACCGTCGAGGACAAGGTAGTTTGGCAGGATGATATCATCGCCTCCTGAAAAAGCAATTATTCATCTCAATTCATCCTCTCTAGTCCAAATCGGGAACCATTATAGGTAAAAAAAATTTTATCCTATCCCTCGTATTTTCATCCATTTCACGATACCCGGGAAAATGGCAGCTGTTCTTCCCGTCTTAACAAGAAAACAACCTTCAATATGCATCTTACTTGACCTCGAATGTCCTCCAGCTCTTGGCCAACGCATACACAACGAAACCCCAAATAGAGATGAAGAACAGGGAAATCAAGAGACCCCCTGCGGAGGTCCATCCCGGCTCCTTCAGGAATTCCAGCATATTCAGCAGGTTGGAGGCCGCCATCAAGGATCCGATAACGATGATCACCGTTACGAACACTCTGTTCCTTCCTTGACGCATATACTTCCCGGCCTTGATCAGGAATATCGAAAAAACTATACTGACCATTGCTCCTGTGATCGCTCCCATCAAGAAGAACAGAACAAGTACATATGCCAGACCGATCAGCGGACCCGGTTTCAGGAAACTGTTATCCTCTCCCTCACCCGATTCCAGCTTCTCTCCTTCGATCAGGACCACCGAGAGAATGACCATCAGAGCCACGACAACAGTGACGGAGATCACGATCGAGACCCACCCCAATGAGGTCAGGGTCCATCCGGCACCCTTCCTCAATTTGATCCTTCCGGCAAGGTCATCTGTTCCGGATACTTCTTCGATCTCCAATATGTCTCTCCCCCGTATCTTCATGTCCGGTCAATTCCCGGATCGGGTCTCCTCGCAGTTCCTCCTTACCTCCCGGATGGGATGCAGGTTCCGTTGCTTCAGTCCATTGGTGAGAACTATTCTCCTACCCGCCTCCGGTGCAATATCATCGACCCGCCTAATAACAGTAATTCTCTCTTGAGATGTCTGATAATGTAAAAAATCCTGCAACGCTGCTCTTCTTGGCAATATACTTATCGATCCGCAGATGAACCTGTCGGATGCTCGGACCCGTCTACTCCATTCTGTGGCGGGATCATCAGAAGGAGCGAACATTGCACGATTTTTATTAGGGAATACAGTCTTATTGGACCCATGGGGGACCAGACACCGCTTGGCAGAGGCGGATGGTTCGACGGGAGAAGGACACCGAGGCTCGCCCTGGTAGTGTCCATCCTCATCGCCTTCATGTTCATCCTGGCGAGGTTCGTTCAAACCAGATGGCCGGAGGAGGGATGGGGAGGCCACGGTGACGGTCTTGTAATACTGCACGTGTTCGAGTTCGCATGCCTTGCTTTCATGCTTCTCTCTTTCCTCCATGCCCATCTCAAATGGGGCAGGAAGAAAGCCGTCCTCTTTTTCATGTTCGCCCTGATCTACGGTTTCATCCTCGAGGACATCACCGTCACCTTCTCCGGTTATTACGAGTACAATCCGAACTCCTGGATCCAGCTTCACAACACGATGATGGCAGTCCCGTTCTGCTGGACGGCGGTCATCTACATCTGTATCCACCTCATCGAGGAGAATCCTCATCTGAGGAAACTCAAGAAACTGGAGAAGGGGCTTCTCGCGGGAGTGCTTGCGGTCTCGATAGACGTCGGGATCGATGCAATCTTCGTGGCCTACGGACTCTGGAGATGGGCGGAGGGGCAGTGGTTCGGGGTGCCCCTGGCAAACTACACGGCATGGTTCATGGCAGTAGGCGGTTTCGTTGCCGTCTGGTCGGATATCGACTCGCTGAAGGCCCATCTAGCAACCAAGGAGCTCGGGATGGCGGCCGGGATTGTGATAGCCTACGGTTCGCTCCTCGTCATGGTGCTTGCCACGTACCTGCTCACGGAGGCCTGGTTCGCATGGTGAGTGGAACTTTCAGGAAAGCGTTCCTCCGCTGGTATCCGGAGACCTTCGTTGCTACGGCCCACTTGGGGGGAGCCGCGATCTGCGTCTGGATGCAGAGGTGGGACCTTATCGCGGCTGGGATCGCCTTCGGCATCCCGTCCGCACTCCTCTTCTGGGACCTTCTCCCCGGAGGGAAAGGTATTATAATCAGGCTCATCAAATGGTTCCTGGAATTGTAGGACCGCCGACATATCAGGGGTTCGGAATAGATAATGCGAAACGACTTCGGCAAAGGGAAGTGTAGCTCATGAAGGAATACGATCTCATCGTGATCGGATCGGGTGCTGGCCTCAACGTGGCCTCGGAAGCATATCAACAGGGAATGAAGGTCGCCGTACTCGACAACGGGCCCCTGGGAGGTACCTGCCTCAACAGGGGCTGCATCCCGACGAAGATCATCCTTTATCCCGCGGACGTCATCCAGGTCCTCAGGGAAGCGGGAGACATCGGCGTCCGGGCAGAGATACGGAAGGTGGACTTCGACCTGATAATGAAGAGGATGCACGAACTCGTGGACGGGGACGTATCGAACATGACGAGGAGCATCAGGTCCGCCTGGGGAAAAGGGCTGGACTTCTACAACGCCGAGGGAAGGTTCGCGGGTAAGAAGAGGATCGAGGTCAAGGGGGAGACCATCACTGCCCCGAAGATCCTGATAGCCGCCGGGACCAGGGAGCTCATACCCGACATCCCGGGTCTCGAGGAGGCGGGATTTCTGACCAGCACCACGGCTCTGGAGATCGATAAGCCGCCCGAGAGCCTCATAATAATAGGAGGGGGATACATCGCCGCCGAATTCGGCCATTTCTTCGATGCGGTGGGAACGAAGGTCAAGATCGTGGGCAGGAACAGGTTCCTCGTACCCCAGGAGGAGCCCGAGGTATCAGAGGAGCTCAAAAGGAGGCTTTCCATGAGAATGACCGTCCACACGGACTACGAGGTCCTCAGGGCGGGAAGGGAGGAGGGGGAGAAATTCATCGTGGCGAGGAACAGGTCCACCGGAAAGAAGTACCGCATCAAGGGATCGGAGATCCTTGTCGCGGTCGGCAGGATATCCAACGCGGACCTGTTCCACCCGGAGAAGAGCGGGATAGAGACCGTGGGTAAGGGCTGGATAAAGGTCGATGGATACCTCAGAACGAACGTCGAGGGTGTGTTCGCCGCGGGGGACGCCATAGGACGGAACATGTTCAGACACACTGCGAACCATGAAGTGGATGTTGCCTGGAGGAACATGAACGCCGAAAGCGAGGAGGATATGGAGGAGCTCGACGAGCATGCGGTACCTCACGCCGTGTTCACCTATCCCGAGATCGCATCCGTCGGCATGAGGGAGGAGGAGGCGGTCGCAAGGACCGTCGTCATGGTGGGGGAGGCAAGCTACACCGACGCCATCAAGGGTTACGCCATGGGGGACGACGGCAGCAGTTTCGTTAAGGTCATAGTAGATGCGAGGAACCGCAAGATCCTGGGAGCGCATGCGATCGGGCCCCATGCAACGGCAATGGTCCAGCCGCTGGTATACCTGATGAACGCAGGGGACGGTGATTACCTCCCTCTGATCAGGGCCCAGACGATCCATCCGGCAATGGAGGAGATAATGGTCAGGGCCTTCGGGAACATGAGACCGGGCAGGGGTCAGGAGAAATACTTCGGACACCACCATGACCATCACCACGATCATGATCATGACCACGAACATTCCCACCATTGAAAACAGTTAAAACCCTGATGATGCCTTTTCGCTTAAGTCCAACGGGGGGCGCGCTCGATGAAGAGGATGATCTCGGTACCTGTGGTCATTTGGCTGTTATTGGGAACTCTGCTGATATTCCAGGGCGGGAACGGTTCCACCCCGCCCGAAAGGGAAGAGGGTGGTGTTCTGTACGTAGGACCCTCGGGTTCGACGTACAGAGAGGTCCAGCATGCGATCGACAATTCATCTGACGGCGATACGATCTACGTCGCGCCGGGATTCTACGATATGGGTATGACCGTCTCCACCCGGGGCATCTCCCTGGTCGGCAACATCACGGAGGGTGACGTCGTCGTCAGGCAGGACGCTGATGCGATAGTCTTCGTCCTTGCCGACTGGGTCAACATATCCGGTTTCATATTCACGGACATCAGGGACCATCTGGGGATCATGTCCATATCCAACGCGGACCATGTATCGATAGACAGCGTCAAGCTGATCTGTGCGGGGAAGGGCGAGGGTCTGTACATGAGAGAATCGAACAACGTCCGGCTCAGCAATATCGATATCAGGAGCAACAACTACGCCGCCGCAAGGATCAGGATTTCCAACAACGTGGAATTCGAGGATTTCAACCTGTCATGCAACCGCTCCCTTGCGGGATGCCTGGAACTGGACGGGGTCGACGGGCTCCTGATGAGGTCCGGGGTGATAGAGCTGAGAGGCAGGGGTACTTCGATCTACGACCTCGCCGGAGGGGACTTGATCCTTTACGACGTCGAGTCCAGGCATACCGAGAAGTTCATAATGATGGAGACCGGGAACATATCGATGTACAACATGAACATCACACCCGGGGACATCTACATGGATTTCCCTGACCCCCTTCACACGGTAAGCTCATACAAACTCAGGGATATCGTCGTGACCGGAGAGCTGGCCGACGGAGAGATAGCACCTTTGGAGGGAGTGGACCTTCGGTTGACGACGGATGGGGTCCATGTCTATTCCACCACACATTTCGGAGGCAACGCTTCCGTAACAGAATCCGATGGAAAGTTCCCGAACCGGCTTCCATTCCTGTCATGGAGGCTCAGGGGCGGTGAGACAGGCTACACCAACGGAACGAACGATATCGAGGTGGTGTATCTGGGGGACCGCCTCAGCAGCATCGAGCTCCTTTCAGTGGATGCCAACACAACAGAGGATATCGAGATCCAGTTCACGGACATCTTCGACCAGGTCAGGAGCATCAGCGGTCGAGTCACCTATCTGGACGGTCCGATGACCGGGGAGAACGCAACGAATGCGACGGTCAGGGTGTTCGATGATAACATGACGGAGGTCGCCAACGCGACCGTCAATGAAACGGGACTCTACGAGATCGGGGAGCTCGCCATAGGTGTCAATTACACCGTGATGGCGATACCCGAATCCGAGGTTGAGGACCAGGGTGAGGCGAGCGGCTACCTCAGGAGCGAGGTCCGCATCAACCTCACGGAGGATGCGTCCTGGGACCCAGGGCTTCAATATTACGAATTTTCCACACCCCCCTCTGAGGGTCCGATCTTCGGATACATCCGCTACCAGGAAGGTCCGAGGGACGGGGAGTTCAGCGAGGGTGCGGAGGTGAGGCTGTTCAATGCCACCGGGGAGAACCTCGGGACCACTACCACCGATGTCAACGGCCACTACGTTTTCGAGGGCATCCCCTTCGGCGAAGGCTACGAGGTGAGAGCGACGCCTCCCCTCGACGAGCTCGGAGTGAACCTCGAGATAACGGGATACCTGGTCTGGGACGGATCGGCCTTCGCTCACAACGGCTCGACCAGGATCAACGGGTCCCTTAAGTACTATGAACATACCGAGAACCCCGTGTTCCACCCGTCGGTGATGATTCTCGACGAGGAGGGGCGGCCTGTGGAGGGTGTTCAGGTCGAGGCAACCATACTGGGTGCGACATACAGATCGACCACTGACGCCGCGGGAAAGGCCGTCTTCGAGAGCCTGGACATGGCTCAGTTCCCTTCGAACGCCACCTTCAGGGCGTCGAAGGAAGGATTTGACGACATCACCTGGAGACAGGGAGAGATCATACCTGCGATTAAGGAATCCGAGGATGCATCCTACAAATGGCTCATAGCCCTGCTTGTGGCGATCGTCCTCATAGTGGTGGCGGCTGCCGCCTATCTCATATTCGTCCGCAAGGGTCCGGAGGAAGCCCTCGAGGAGTGAGATACGACATATAGCTAGAGAAACAGCAGCAATACTTCTGAGGGCAGAAGTGACAATATTTTTAGGGTGCCCCCCATATTTTTAACAGGTTAATGTTAACATGTTAAAACGAAACATACCTTCCAATTCTGAACCGAAAAAGCCTTAAAGAGCCCCCATCAAGCAGACGGTTACTCCTTATGATAGCGAGGTGCAGGCTATGAGAACGGGAAAATTGATGAGCATTGTCGTTGTGATCTCATTTCTCTCAATGGGATCGTTATTGCTGTTCCCCGAAGGGGAGGGATCAACGACGAGAGCAGGCGGAAGCGAGGAAGGGAAGACGTTGTGGGAAGCGGAGACTCCCTTCAAGGGAACGGCAGCCATTGATGGAGTCGCAATGGGAGATGCGGACACCGCAAGGGCAGGGAATGAACTTGTCTGGGTGTCCAGAGACCAGAAGGTATACCTGGGACAGTACGACAACTCCGGTTCCTTCTCCTACCAGGATATCTGGGATTCCGGCGGCCAGCAGCTGACCCCGGCCATCGGAAATCTCAGGGACGACCTGCCCGGGAACGAGATACTTGTCGTCGGACTGAGCTCAGGGACCGAGGATGTGGATCCCGGCGACGGGACCGCGACAGTACTTTCCAAGAGCGGTACGGGTTGGAGCGCAGAGAGGGCATTCACCGACGAGAAGCTGATCCACGGGTGCGATATCGGGGATATAGACCCCACCATCGACGGGGAGGAGGCGATAATCGTCACCTTCTCCTTCAAGGCATACATGATATGGT
>JBLIRL010000106.1:0-9444 GCA_049472275.1 Thermoplasmatota archaeon
TTCGTCACTGTCGCATTGATCAATGGTACCGCTTCGGGTTATTCGGACCGAAACATCATGAAAGGACGCGTTTACACCTACAGATTGCTTGCCAGGAACGATGCTGGAACCTCGGACCACTCTCGGGAGGTGCAGGTCGATATTGCATCATCCTCATCGTCCGGGCTCTCCGCCGGGGGTCTCGTCTTCATGGTGATCGGTACTTCCGTCCCCCTGCTCATAGCAGCCGCACTGCTCCTTTTCATATTGAGAAGGAAAGATGGCGGCACACCAAGCGGGGAGACCATGCCGGGGGAGCGGGAGCAGGCCCCGGAGCCCGGGATCCAGCAGGATGTGGTATCTTCACCACTTTCGGCGGGACCGGATCAGAACCTTCAGGTACCTGGTATCGATGAACCGGAGGGGCCCGCGCCGGTCCCGGAATCCTATCAGGAAGGATCGGATCTTTCATTTACGGATGAGGCAGCACCGGTGGTGGAGGGGGAGGTTCCCCTCCAGGAAGAACCATTCCCATTCATGGACCGGCCCGATGAGGGAACCATCCCTGAAAATGATATCATATCCCGGGAGGTGATCCCATGAGGGTTCGGTCAATTCTTCTATCACTGATGGCGCTGGCAATACTGATGCCCGGGGCTTCGCTGATCGTCGAAGCCGACGATGAAGAGCTCTCGGCAACCTACGGTGGCAGCAGTGATCCTACGGGATATTTCACCGAGAACCTTGGACAGTGGGTAGACGGGGTCAGCTTCGTCGGAAACACTCCGGGAGGCCACCTTGCGATGGGTTCCGGTTCGGCATACCTGGCGCTTCTCAGATACAGTGGAGAAGGGACCGAGGATGAGGCGATAACCGGAGGCCACGTCATGGCATACAGGTTCCTGGACAGCAACGATGTGCCGCCGGTCGGATCCCACGAGCTCCGGCACAGGAACAGCTACTTCCTCGGCAACGAACCTGAAAGATGGGTCTCGGGGGCCCGGAACTACCGGGAGGTGACCTATACAAACCTATGGGACGGAATAGACCTCTCCTATGTTCTCACCGAAAAGGGGCCCAAATACGAGTTCGAACTTTCACCCGGATCGAACCCCGTAGATATCAGGATCGGATTGGACGGGATCGAACATCTGGATGTGAAAGGGAGCGAGCTTTCGGTTCGGCTGTCGGAAGATCTGACGATAAGGGACTCGGGCCTCGTTGCATACTATGCGGACGACATGACTGTCATCGGATCGGCGTTTAGGAAACTGGATGATACCACATACGGCTTCGACCTGGACGAATACGACGAGGGCAGGACGGTGATGATAGATCCATACCTCAGGTTCACCTTCATAGGCGGAAGCGGTGGGGATTCGTGCAGATCCTTCAAGTTCGACGAGAAGGACAACATCTACGTGACCGGAACCACGACATCGCTCTCGAACTTCCCGATCACTCCCGGGGCCTTCGACGACACGTACAACGGAGGTTTCAGCGGCGACATATACGTGGCCAAGATCAACAACAGCTTCATGTCCCTGGATTACTGCACGTATATTGGCGGCACCGGGACCGACACCCCTTCCGGGCTGGACGTGAGAAACGGCGAGGCGGTCTTCAGCGGGGTCACTGATTCATCCGATTACCCGACCTCCGATAACGCCTACAACGACACCAACGTGGGGTGGAGGACCATCATCGTGACAAAGTTGAACAGGTCCGGGGGATCGCTCGAATTCTCCACGCTCGTTGATGGAGGAGCGAACGAATCCGGAAGCGGTGCGAAGTATGACGATTCCGGCAACGTCCTTGTTACGGGATCCACCACCTCCACGGATTTCCCGACCACTCAAGGTGCCTATGATACCACCCTCAACAGCACCGGAGGAGGTGTCTCCGGTACCGACATGGTCATTCTGAAGCTTAATTCAAAGGGAACCGGACTCATCTTCTCGACCTTCTACGGAGGAGCGGGTTCGGACAGCGGATTCCTGGTCGGCGTGGACCGTAACGGGAGCATCTACGTCGCGGGCAACACGGAGTCCATGGACCTTGCAATGACGTCCGGTGCCTACTCGTCAAGCATGAGCGGAATATACGACCAGTTCGTGGCCAGGTTCAACCACAACGCCTCCAAACTTGAGAGAGCGACCTATTTCGGAGGCTCGGGCTATGACGTCACCGGGTCGGTGACCCTTCATCCCTCCGGTGATGTGGTCATGACCGGATACACTCACGCCTCCATAACCACTACTTCGGGAGCCTTCGACACCACACCGAACGGAGGAACGGAGGCTTTCGCCGCCAGGATGGACGGGAATCTGACGACCCTGAAGGCTTCCACCTACATCGGCGGTTCGTTGGACGAGAGGGAGATAAGTGTCGATGTTGGTCCGGAGGGGAACATCTTCCTCTACGGATCTACACAATCGGTAAATTTCCCAAATACGACCGGAGCGGATGATACTACCTTCAACGGAACCAATAACCTGAACATGTACATGGCTAAGCTGGACGGATCCCTTTCCACGTTGATGTACTCCACATTCCTTGGAGGGAACGGCTACGATCGAGGTTACTCGATCAAGGTCCTTTCCCCCTTCAAGGTGATGCTTTCCGGGACCTGCTCCTCAACGGATTTCAAGACCGAGGGATACGGCTTCGACCAGATCAAGGACACGGGAGGGGACGGCTTCCTGCTGGAATTGAGCCTGCTTGCCCCGCCCAGTCCCCCGAGGTCGCTGGACATGACAAGAGGAGACGAGTGGGTGCACCTGACCTGGGAGGAACCGCTGACCGACGGCGGCAGTCCCGTAACATCGTTCGAGGTTTTCAGGACAGGACAGCTCGTGCCACCTCCCGAGGATCCCTTTGTCATTCTTCCCCCGGGAACCCATGATTACAACGACACCACCATAAAGGTCGATGACGAGTGGTACTATTACGTCAAGGCGGTAAATAAGGAAGGTCCTTCACTGAGGTCCAACTGGATTCGGATCTCCGATGCGACACCGCCATGGCTGGGCCTGGACCTGACCCCGGGCACAGCCGTCTCGGCCACCGAGGTGACGTTCGCCACCGAGGTGTTCGACAACGCGTTCGTTGATTCGGTCCACGTCGAATACTGGTGGGAAGGGGTATCTTCCGTGAACATAACCATGGAACGGGAGAACGACGGGACCTATTCGCACACGATACCGCTCCTTGACGAGAACTACGCGGTATCGTACCTGTTCTCCCTGAACGACACATCAGATAACTGGTTCCGGGGTTTGACCTCGGAGGTCCTTGTAAGCGGGAACATCATTCCCGAATTCGGTGAGGACCGGACCCAGGTCTCGATAAAGGCGGGCGAGAGGATTAGGTTCTCCGTTGAGGCATGGGACAATGTGGAGCTTGATGAGGTCACAGTGGAATTCTGGTCGGATGACATCTACAGGCAGAACACATCCATGGAAAACGTGGAAGGTGATGTTTTCGAGTACGAACTTAAGACCAAGAGATACTCCCTGGCTCCCGTCGAATACATTTTCCATGCTGTCGATGTATCCGGACACTGGAACGCGACCGAACAGGATGCAGTCGAGATCCTCGACGCGGAGCTGCCGATGATCGCCTATGACACAACATTGCAGGAAGCCACAACGGGCGATCCCTTCACCTTCAGTGTGTCCATATCGGACAATCAGGAGGTGTCGAACGCTTGGGTGGAGTACAGAATCAACGATATGGAGTTCAACTCGACCCTGACCAGCAGCTACGGGAACATATTCACCCATGAGGTGGAGATGCCTGACGAGATCGGGAGAATGAACTACCGCTTCTTCGCGATCGATTCGAACGGCAACATGGCATGGGTGCCCTCGAAGCAGGTGCTCGTCAGGGACAACGACGATCCCGTTCTTGGGGACGATCTGACGAACGATACCGCATACTGCGGTGAGACATTCGTCTTCGCAGTGATGGCATCGGATAACGTGGCAATGGGAGATGTCATCCTCGAATACTGGTTCGGCGAGGGTGCTCATCTGAAGGCATCGATGATTGGAGACGGTACATATGCCTATGAAATGGTTATGCCCCTCTCGCAGAGCGGGGATATATCCTACTTCATCAAGATCTCCGATACCTCGGGAAACCTCGTTACAACCGAACCCTCAAAGATCACGGTAAAGGACAGGGTCCGCCCCTTCGTCGTATACGACCTGACACCGTTGAAGGGACACACGGGGGAGGAGTTCGAATTCGCCATCAAGGCCTCTGACAACGTCGGGATCAAGAGAGTTTCCTGCATCTGGGGGAGGGGGCAGGGACCGCAAAACGAACTCTTCCTGGAGAGGGGGGATGGACTTTTCTCTGGCAGCGTCGAACTTCCCATCGATGACCTTGGCGCCCTGGTGTATCATTTCATCGTGGTGGATTCCTCGGGAAATCAGATCACCACCGAGGATAGATCGGTGGAGGTGATCGATGCGATGGCACCGGTGATCCCGCAGGTTCAGGACCTGGATGTGGGTTCCAGGACCGAGCTGAGCATCGAGATCGTTGCCGAGGACAACATCGGAGTGGCCTCGCTCGTCGTTGAGAACTGTCCCCTGCCGATGCAGGGGAACTGGATACGGGGAATTATCGAGGAACCCGGAACTTACTTCATCAGTGCCGTTGCCACCGACGATGCGGGAAATACTGCCAGGATGGAATTCACCATAAGGGTGACCGGAGACCAGGGAGATGGTTCGAGCGATGACGGAGGGGATCCTCTGTGGATCTACCTGCTTCCCTTGCTTGCGGTCTCTGTTCTGATTTTCATGCTGGTCTTCTTCCTCTTGGCGAGAAAGGGAAGGAAGGAGAAGGACTCCAGCCTTTCGATGGATTCCCCGCTTGCCACTGCCCAGGAGAAGCCCGAAGAGATGGATGAACTCGAAAGACTGTTCCAGGCCTCGTACAGGGATCAGAACCAACCATGATGATGATCCGAAGCTGACAAGGATCCACGATGAGATCTTGGTTAAAATGTCAAGCGCCAAGATTATGATAATTCGCAGGTTGTTGGTTCCCATAGATCCAATTAGATCAAGGGGATAGTAAATGAACCTGAAAAACGACGAACTGGTCGTATGGGAGGAACCGTCCCACATGATAATACACGGGGATGTCACGGACGGATATCTTTTCCTGACCAATCGGAGGATGGTCTTCGTTCAGATGCCGAAGCTCAGGCCATCCCTCTTCATGAGAAGCTCGAACAACAACGTTGACCTGTGGGAGCTCGACATATGGAACATCCAGGATGTGGCCCTCCTCGAGATGAGGAAGTTCAAGCATCCCCTGGTCAGGGTCCGCTACAAGGAGGGAGAGGCCTATTTCACCTTCCCGGACCTCCAGCCCAAACCGGCTCTCGCTGCCATGGTGGTCTTCATCAACCACGCCAGGCTCATCAACAAGAACATGTCCCTCATGGACAACATCAGGTCCAATCTGAGATCGGGTGAGCTCAAGGTAGGGGAGAGGCTTCCGAGACTCGTGATAGAGCAGCCCGTGAGGACTGACGAGAGCTGCCATCAGTGTGCCAAGACCATGCTGGAAGAGGAGACGGATATCCTGGCCTCCGAGATAAGGGAATGCCTGTTGTGTTCGGAGTGAGCTTCCGATCCGAAACCCGCACTTTCTCGCTTGATCATACGGGATGACGTTCGATACTTCCCGGCGTATCATGAAACTGGCGAAATTCATCCGTATTTCAGCAGATAGGTTACCATCAGGAAGATCCCGAAACATATGATCGCCCCTCCGAAGATGGAAAAGGTCAGGAACCGTATCCTTCCCTCCCTCGTCATCCTTCCCTCCTTCGTATCGGTCATGAGGTAGCTTTCGGGGAGCACTCCTGTGCCCTTTATGATGAACTCCATGCCGGGTCTGAAATTCATGGGTTTGGCCCCGACCGGCCTGTGAGCCAGTCCTTTGACCTTCAGGTCCATCCCGGGGGGAATGTGTTCCTGCAGATAATGGTACGAATTGTCGAAACGACTCCCCATATCTATCCTCAGCCTGCTTTCCCGGGTGAAAGCATCGAATCCCTCGGGCCATTTCCTGTAGCCTATCGTCCGTTCGATCTTGGTCGAGAGTACGGGTTTCGCCCCGTGCAGTTTCACAAGGACCGAGCCCGTATCGTCCGTTAGTATGAGCTCGTCCCCCTCTGTTCTCTCGTATATTTTGACCGGTATGTTGCCCCGTTTTCCCCCGACATAGGCCGGTTTGTAATAATCGAGCCTTGTATGGTACCAGACGCAAGGATACTTGCCTACGGGGGTCCTAAGTTCGGTTCGTTCATCGGTTCTGACGATCCCCCTTACAGCCACTTCACCTCCGGTGAGACTGCCCATTGGTGTATTGGGGGTGCCCATGAACCTCTTGTCCCTTATCAGATAATAGAGGCCGAAGGATACAAGCACCGCACCGGCAAGGACCATTATGCCGCAAACGATGATTATCAGACCAACTGGCATGTACGAAAGCACATATGAGACATGATATGACGGAATTCAAACCTTTCCCAGGTTGGAGAACGAACCTCCCGGACATATCTATCCTGCCTTCGCGGGTGTTAAATGGTTGGGATCAGGTCCTGTCGCCATTTTCCTCCATCGACAACAAGGTCCTGATGACCTTCCTATCACGGAACTTGATGAGAAGGAATATTCCACAGCCCACGATCGATATGGTGACCAATATCCCGATCAGGACAGAGAGTGCAACAAAGAGACCTCGGGAGCTTGTCCTTGCTGGCTCGTCTTCCAAGAACGCATCGAGCGGGTCCATCCCGAAACTGACCTCCAACCCATCCTCGTATCCATCTCCATCCGTATCGGGATCCCAGGGGCTGGTACCCCATAGGTATTCCTCGTAATTGGTGAGGCCATCATTGTCCGGGTCCTCACCCCTGTCGGATGGGTCAAGAGGTTGAAGGTTGTAGAGGATCTCGAACTCGTTCGGCATACCATCCATGTCTGTATCATTGGCGGGGGGTTCCACATTGATCGTGAGGGAGCCTGTCATGGAGTTTCCCGATGTGTCGAAGACCTCGAAATCTATTGTCCACGTTCCGATCAGGTCAAGGGTGCCTCTTACCACGGCTCCCTCCGTGGTGAAAGGGGATTCCCCCCACCACCAGCTCGATATTCCGATATTATCAGCTGCCTCGAGTTCGAGGTGCAGCTCCTCGCCTATAGTGTAGGTCAAATTCCCCGCTTCCATGACGATAGGCGGATCATTGTCGAGGACCTCTATGCCCTCGACATTCAGATGTCCACTGTTCCCGGAAACATCCTCTGCGAATATCGCGAAGTTCAGTATACCCGTCCTGTTGGAGGGAACCGGGTATCTGATACTATGTATCCCCTCCTCCGATTCGATAGGCATCTGACAGCTGTCACATCCGCTGTACCAGTACTCGGCGCGGCAAGGTCCAATTCCGATGTTCTCCTTGATGGTGAAACTGAGGTTGAGGAACTCCCCCGTGGTGGCCTTCAGCATCTCCGGGTCTTCCTTCATGACTATCTCGGGTTCGATCGTATCGAAGACCGGGACCTCCTTCATGGCAGTGAAGTTTCGATTCCCCTGATTGTCGCTTGTCATGATGGAATATTTCACCGGATCGCAGCAGTCGACAGGTATTGGAACCTTGTAGGTGTAATGGCCGTTACCTGTCATTGTTCCCTGCTTGTTCCTTCCCATGAGAATGTAATCCACAACGATCTCCTCGATCGGTGACCTGTCGAACACGCTCAGGATGAATTCCAGTGTTCCTCCCGTGGTCGTTGAGGCGCTTGTGAGGTCTTCGAGGATCAGCGGGGCATCGTTGTCCATGATCGGTATGATCTGCGTGGTCGTACGGAAAAGGTTTCCGTTAATATCGTTCAACCTGTATTCCATGTCTATCCTGATCGCTGTGTCCGGTACGAGAATGGTCCTCTCCCAGATATTGCTGCCAATAAGGTCCAGGGGTTCGAAGATGAAATTCCCGTTATTGATCCGGTACATCGCTTCAACCCTCTCAATCATCACATTGTCCGTTGCGTTGATCCTGAACGTCAGCGGATCGCCGGTGGTCCCCTGGTTCTGCGTCAGGTCCTCTACGACGTAAGGAAGCAGATCGTCACGTGCGACTATGGTGCTGCTGTTATCTGATTCGCCCAGGGGGTTCACCGCCGTTATCCGGTAACTGTACAAAATACCGTTCACGACAGACCTGTCGCTGAATTCAAGCACATCACCAAGCTCCACGAGGAGATGGTACGGGCCATCATCGGCCGCCCTGTAGATGTTGTAGCCGATGATCGGTTTCCCGCCGTCGGAAAGAGGTTCTCCCCATCGAAGTGAAACGATCTCGTCTCCGATCTCGTAGGCACCCCCCGTGGGGGGTGAAGGGAAGTTTGTGGGATCGAACTCCGTGATGAAGTAGTCCATGTCGTAATCCTTTCCATCGTACGCGGTATCGAAGGCCCCTTTCGTGACGGGGAAATCACCTTCCGAGGTCATCCCCCACAGTAGTACGGTTTCATTGGCTGTGGGACACATATCGAATGGATATTCGGTCCCCGAACTCCCGATGAAGGTGGAATATTGCAGCGAAGTGGCATTGGGATCCAGCTTCACCAAGAACGCGTCCATGTACCCTCCCATTGCTGGAAATGATGCTGCCGGGGTGAGAGGAAAATCGGTCGAATAGGTGGAACCAAAGAGTATCTGGTTGTTGTGACCGTCAACCGCAGTAGAGTATATCCTGTCGTTCTCTTTACCCCCAAGATAGGAGCAATAGACCAGATATCTTAGATCCTTATCCAGCTTCAATGCAAAACCATCCATTTGACCTCCATTGAAGGTGGTATCGTAGGCTTGTGGGGTCACGGGAAGGTCATTTGAGAATGTTGTACCGGAAACATAGATATCACCCGATCCATCCGCAACCACATCCGTGTAGTATTCGCTATTGGAGCCTCCGATAAGGGTACATTCGATCTGCAATCGGCAATCCTTCGAAAGCAAACATACGAATGAATCGGACCCACCATTGAACGTATTGTCATATGCATCGAAAGTTGCCGGAAAATCAGATGACAGGGTGTAACCAGCCAGCAATTTGACATCACCGGGGAGGATCTCCAGGTTCTCAATGATATCGTAATCGCTCCCCCCGAACAAAGTGCATATCCTGATCGAGGAACCGTCCCCATTCAAACTGCAGAGAAATCCATCGGTACCTCCCTGATTTTCCTCCATGAACACTCCTGAAGTTGTGGGGAAATCCAACTGGTCCGAATTTCCCGAGATCCAAAGATATCCCTCGCTGTCCAAAGAGCATGATGTGGGATAGAATGTTCCAGGATTGGTGGTCACAGATGGGATGGTCCCAGGGAATACCGTTTTCCCTGGATGACATGGAGCTTGGAGAAGAGGATC
>JBLIRL010000107.1:0-9432 GCA_049472275.1 Thermoplasmatota archaeon
CACCCTGGAGGGCCCGGCAGTCGATCGCATCCAGCGAGCTGGTGGTGTGACCCTTCCGGATGTCACCTACAGAGTGTTCCCGTACTTCGGCCCTCACGAGGACCTGTACGGGATTCTCCTTTGTCCTCTTCTCGATGATCTGAAAGGCTTCCAGGACCGCCTTGTAGCTCTTTGTCTTCTTGCCTGTGTATTTCTCCGTCCTCATCATGTTGTTGATCAGCCTCTCGACGATGGAGATCTTATGCTTGTGAAATGGTTTGTTAGCATGCCTGGCACTTGAGTGGGGCACATATGAGGGGTCCAGGTTGATAAATGCCTTCAAACTGGGGTCCTCGACTACGACCTCCTTGGAGTTGTATCTGCCGAAAACGAGATCCTCGGGGAAGGGTCCCTCCTCCTTGGTTTTCTTGGTGGACCTTTTCCTTGGCTTTTCCTTGGTCTCTTCATCCGGCGGGGCATCATCAGGGGATCCTTCCGCCGGTTCCTTCACATCTTCCACAACATCTTCCGTTTCGGAGACCTGAACAGGTATGTCCTCTTTCTCTTCCGCTGCTTCGCCTGGACCAGTATCCTCTGGCTCCTTTTCGGCATCCTTTTTCTTGGTTTTCTTGGATGTCGTCTTCTTCGGAGCCTCTTCCGTCTCATCACCCTGGGGAGCTTCCTCCTTGGCCTCTTCCTTCTTGGCCTTCCTGGTGGATTTCTTCTTGGGGGTTTCTTCGGCCTTCCCCTCCCCGGGTTCCCGGTCCTCGACCTCGTCCTTCTTTGTCTTCTTGGGAGACCTCTTCGCCTTGGTGGTCTCCTCCTTGGTCTCCTTCTTGTCGTCCGTGCTCCCGATCTCCTCCGGAGCCTCTGACAGTTCCTCGACCTTCTTCTCCTCGATCTCGGGGGCGTTATCCTCTGCGACCTCTTCCTTCTTCTTCGGGGCCATTTCAACTCCTCCATCTAACGGACAGGTTTCTCCTTTCTTCCCCGGACCATCTCATCGAGGGAAACATTGTTGACCTTGATCACCTTGTATCTGACCCCAGGTATGTCGCCGTAAGAACGACCGAGACGTCCGCCAATACCCTCCACCATTACCTCATCATGTTCATCGATGAAGTTGATAGCGCCGTTTCCAGGTGCGAACGCTGTGATCTGTCTGCCATTCTTGATAAGCTGGATCTTGACGCATTTCCGGATAGCGGAGTTCGGCTGTTTGGCCTCGACACCCACTTTCTCGAGAACGATGCCCCTTGCCTGCGCACTGCCCTGAAGCGGATCGGATCTCTCCTTCAGCTTCAGAACGCGCTTCTTGTAGTAGCGGTCGTTCCACCTTTTCTTCTGGGCGTCCTTCCTCAGCTTTCTAGCGGTGAACAGTCCCTTTGCCATATGGGAACACTCCTGTTGGATACCTGCGGGGGTTACTTGAACCTAGTATATATATGTTTGGCAGATAGGGTAGGGACCCCGCAGTGCCACCCAGTGTGAGTTTTGCCGCCCTCTGCCGGGAAGGGCGCATTCTCATGTGTTCCATTCCCCCGGCAGGGATGTCAGAATTTCTTACGAAGCAGATAGAAGAGAAGGCCTATTGTCACGATCAGAGTAAGGATGAAACCCAGGATTCCCCATACGGGGTCCCTCCAGAAGGGGACCTCGGGCGGAACCGAACCAACCTTCACCCTCAATTGGCGCAGGTCATCAGTCGAATTCATGTCCCTCCATCTGCCATTGCTGTCGATGAAAGCGGAGAACTGGTAATCCCTCTCCTGGAGGAGTTCGATGTTCTTGAATGTGAGGTTCCTTGATTCTCCCGGTACCATCTCGGTTACGTTCATCGTGAGGTTCCAACCCGCTTTCGAAACAGGGTCCTCTATGTTCAAGGTCAGAATGGACAGGTCAGCCGTCGTGTTTCCACGGTTCGTCACCGTGATGGTGCATTCGTAAATGCCTGGAAGGGGTCGCTCCCCGATATCCTCGCCGCTCTCGAGATGCAGCTCCAGGGCCGTTATCCCCATGTCTATGAAACCCACCCTCACCTCCCTGTGAAGGGATCGGACCAATCCCGCCGTATCGGATGCAGGCTCCTTCCACTCGGACAGGCTGACCATCATCCGATACAAGCCTGGGTTCCCGAACGACCACGTCATCTGGCATACCTTATCCTGATATCTCGATATCTGGAACGGTCTCGTCTGAACGACCGCATCGTTCAACCACAGGTTGACGTTGAAACTGTCCTTGTCCAGGAATCCGAAGGATTTGACCGTGAACGATATGACCACCTCCTGACCGAATACGGTCCTGGATGGTTGAAGATCCAGCGAGCCGTTGACCATATATATACCGCTTGAAACGGGGGCGCCCCCTACGGACAGGGTCAGGGTGACCACATTGCTGGATGTCGTTTCATCGTCTGAGGAAAATGCCATTATATCGAAATCGTATATGCCGAAGGGTACCGGGAATGTGACCTCCACCTGTATCTCGACGAAACGCGTTGCTCCCGGTTCTATTGGTATGTTCTCCGGTAGGTGCAGCACAATATCCTCCCTTTCGTCCCATCCCTGGACGGAGAAGCTGACCTTGTCTCTGGAATTCCCATGATTTGCGATTATCAAGTTGTAGTCTTTCCTGACGGATCCGTTATCCGGCGGGTCCTCGATCTCACGATATGTGGCAGAGGGTGATGGCTCGATGATCTCGATATCGTGTACCTGTTCGACGGAGTAATTGACCTCTACATAATACCAGCCAGGACTCGATCTGTTGTCCAGAAGTTTTTCAATAGCATCGGCCGGAGGGGGCGATCCAGTAAGAAGAATGAAGCCCCTCTTACTACCGGCCAATGATCCCTCGGGAACTGTCAACCCGATCATGAAGGAACGGTGCTCGCCCGGCTGGAGATCGAAGGAGCCCAGTTGACCGAAGAGGTCAAGATCACTTCCGGTAATGAAATTCAGGTAGACCAGCTCCTCCACATTACCCTTGTTGGTCACATGTATCCCAAGGTCCATGTATTCGCCTGGCTGGATAATTCCTGTCCTATCTCCCTCGACAGACAGATCCAGGGACCTTCTGGTCTCCACAATGAACCTGAAAGTGACATCTTTCAGGGTTCCGCCTCCGATCACCCTCACCTTGAACCAGCCTTCCCCGGAAGGAGAGGATGAGGGTATGGACAGTGTGATATCCACCTGGTACGGACCGCATGCGCCTCCTGCAAGGTCGATCAGGGAAGGCCGTATCCGGATGTCCCTGGACAGATCGAGGAAATCAGATCCGTCAACAACGTCGATCCTCACAGGGACCTTGTCCTCGGTTTCTTTCAGTTTGCAGAGGATACCGATGTCGAATTCGATTTCCTCACCAGGGTTCGATCGATGGATCTCTTCGGTATAGGAGCTGATCGAGAAAGGCTCGATATCGACGGTCTCCTTTCCGATCACCATGATATCGTCTATGACGTAGCCCGTTTCCGGGTATCCCGAAGGATGATATTCGAACTTGATCTGAACCGTCTTGCCCTGATGATCTCCAAGGTCAACGCCTATGAACTCAAGGTCTCCCTGAAGAAATGGTCTCTTCGAGAGGTCCCATATGACATTTGTCGTGTTCCCGGAAATATTGACCCAGTCCCCTTTCGGATCCAGAAGAGGCTTCCAATTGCTCCAGTTGCCATTTTCCCTGTACCTTATCCAGTGGTAGATCCCGCTGCCGCCCGAGATACTCTCGCTCGATAGGTTGCCTCGATATTTGTAGAGAAGATAGATCTGAGGTCTGGTCTTTCCAAGGAAGCTATCCCAGGGATCTGGATTGAACCCTGTCAGGTCTATGGGGGGAGAGATCAGTGAATACACGCCGGAAGTGGGTGAAAGTCCCGAAGAATCATTGCCCACCCAGAAAGCCTTATCGGGAGTGTGAAGGGTTTCGTAACCCTTCGCTAACGGGTGCTCGGCCACATGCCAATGGATACCTTCCTCTCCCTGTTCGGTATCTTCACTCCAACCGTCCATCGACGAACCGTTCCAGGTGTTCGTACCCACCCAGAGACCGTCGGTTATGGTCTTCTTATCGAGAGTGTACTGGAGACCAGCTATCAGGGTCCTGTTGGTGTAGGGCCGGGGATCACCGGGGAGCTTTATCGTTATGTTCATGACATAGGCCCCGGCGAATCGAGGCGTCCATTCGAAGGTGATCTTTCTCGAGAGGGTTCCGTCCCCTGGTCCGATGTCTACCTCGGCCTGGTCCCTGAACAGTATCCGACCTTTATCGAAGGAAAATCCTTTGTGAGCGTCATACCAGTACAGGGTCAGATTGACCTTTATGCCCGAGAAGGGAGCATCGGCGGTGTTCTTGAGCTTCATCTCTATTAAGGTGGTCCTGTTGACGACGCCGAAGCAGTATGGTCCCCATTGCGATATCCCCCCCGATACAATGTTGAGGTGTTCCTTCGGGATCGTGACAAGGCTCCTGCTCGGTGGTGTTTCCGGCCCGCTGTCCTCCCATCCGCCATCAGATGACATACCGATCAGTGGCAGTACAAGCAGCATTGTCAATATCAACCATGTCATGTGACCTGATCTGGGCCGACCCATGGGATTGGAAAAAGGTCTGAGTTGAAAAAGATATCGGATATATGCGACCGGTCGATCATCGCTCCATGAACCTGTCCAACAGGTAATGCACGATAGAGATGGCCATGTGAGAATGGAGCACCCTGTCCCCGAGCCGGCACTTGAATGGTGTGTATTTCTCGATTGTAGAGGATTCCTCGGTGCTGAGGTTCTGGTCATCGGATAGTATGAACATCATAGAATCGGAAGGCAGTTCTCCAACAAGCTGTTGTTCGAGTTCCACGCCGTCCTCATCCAAGAGTACGAGGTTCCCTTTGAAGGAAGCAAGGATCGAATCCAGATCAGACCTAATGATTGAGATCCCCGGGGAAGGTTGGTTGGAAGCTCCCATCCCGACATCGAGAGGTTGTGCCAGGCATTTCCTCATCAGGGCCGAACTTGCCCTTTCATCAGGATTGAGGTACTTGACCTTTCCACCATCGATCGATAGCAGTTTCGGGGGGTCCGGGGGTCCCAGGAGCAGAACGTGAATGGAGGTATCTCTCCGCATATCATGGGATAGGAACAGGGCTGATGTGATAGCCCTCGATACGCCGTCCCACCTTCCAGAAGCTCCGCACAGGTCGTTGAGCTGGATCCCATCATCCGTCCGCGCCCTGTGGGCTACCAGAAGGAAGTTCCGACGTGAAACTCCAAGGATGCTCTCGAGATCGGACATGCGATCTACGATCCCTCTATTTCTTCCCCTTCTTTCCCTTGTCGTCCTTCTTCTCCTTCTCTTCCTTCTCGAAGTGCAATCGCGCTTTCTCCTTCCTTCGGATGGCGACCTGGGCTGACCTTATCTTCTCCTGATACTTGTGTCTTGCCTTGGTCCAGCCGTCCTTGTCGATCCGTCCTTTCTTGTGATATTCCCTGGCCTCTTGGAGTTTGGCCTCGAACTTCTCGATTTCCTGTCTCAATTTCTCGATGTCATTGGTGAGTTTATCGATCTTTCCCATGTTGAACACCTCACAGGTTCTCTTCAACAATATCATGGATCGAGGAGGCAAGCTCCTTTTTCCGCCTCATCATATCTCCGATATTTGTCCGGATCCGGTCAACATAGTCCTCGTCCTTTATCGATCCCAGATTGATCCTGACGTTCATTATTGCACCATCCAATCCAGAAACGGCCATATCCGCACCCACACCCACATCGGATATCGAGTTCCTGTTGCCCTTCCTGGCAACCGGGATCCCCGCCTCGAGAACCTTCAAACAGACCTCTGCCGTCTCGATCGGAGTTGCAATGGCCTTCTTGTAGCCGGCCTGGATCGCTCTTGACCTCTCTGCCTTCTGCTCATCTGTATCCTTAGGCATCCTGAAGGCGGCCATCACATCATTGAACGCATCGGTATCCTCGTCCACCAGCTCCAGCAGGCGACCCATGTAGGAAGATATCTCCTTTGCACTCTCTCTCATGTCCTCCCATACTTCCTCATATTTTTTCTTTCCCACAGTGAGATTGCATACCATCTCGAGCAACGCGGCTCCCAGGGATCCGGAGAGCGCTGCCACGCTGCCTCCTCCTGGTGCAGGAGAGTTCGATGACAGCTCAGACAGGAATCCCTTCAGACTCATCGATGCCAGCGGGCCCGATTCACGGACCATGTACTCGATGACCTTATCATCGGGTTTGAATTCGTACAGCTGGTTCAGACCCAGTTCCGCGATGCCTAGTTCCATGAGAGCAGCCTCGTCGGTCAGGTCCAGACCCTTGGCTTTCGAATAGAACTCGCCCGCCATTCTGAGTGCCTCTAAGGGAACCAGACCCACGATCTCCGATCCGCTCACCTCGGCGCCGAGTTCCCTCGCCTCCTCCTTGCAGGCCTCGTAGACATCGTGGAGGTTCACCTCATGGAAATCCAGAAGGTTCATGGACACCTGAGCGATATCCTCACTGAACATCATTCCACCAGCCTGGACCCCCTTGAAACGACCCGTTATCCTTTCCGGTTTACCGTCCTCGCCAATGATCTTCTCCCCGTTCTCATCCTTCTTAAGGACCCCGCTCTCCCGGATACGGCCTGATATCTTCGAAGCGATGGATTTGTCCGCGGTATTCAGATTGACGTTGTATGCGATCAGTATCTGCCTTGCACCCGAAGCCGTTGCACCACTTCTCGGGACGAAGGCGGGCTCTCCGAAATCCGGTTTGAAATCCGGATCCTTGAACTTCTCCTCCAGTGCCTCGTATTCCCCCTTCCGTATAACAGGAAGTTTTTCCCTATCTGGTCTACGAGCAGACTGGGCATACAGGAAGACTGGTATGCCAAGCTCCTCCGACATTCTGGAACCGAACCTCCCTGCAAGTTCTGAGCAGTCGTCCATCGTTACTCCTTTTATTGGGATGAATGGGCATACGTCCAGCGCACCCATTCTTGCATGCTCTCCCTTATGCTTCCTCATATCTATTAGCCCGGTTCCAACCTTCGCGGCTTGAAAGGCAGCTTCCAGAACTTCATCAGGACCGCCCACGAAAGTGTAAACGGTACGATTGAAATCAGCGCCCGGATCCACGTTGAGGAGCTTGACCCCCTCAACGCTGCTGATCCCGGCCGCAATGGCCTCGATCACAGCCCTATCCTTACCCTCGCTGAAATTGGGTACACATTCAACTATCCTGTCCATTATATCACCATGGGGGAATTTTTCGCCACACCAAGTGCTCGCTTTGGCCTAATGGGAATATGGTAAATAAATCCTTCATACTATGGAGGGAATTCAGCGTATGTCGGATAAACTAATTTAGGAAGAAGGTGAAATCACCCACATGGCATCCGAGAGGGTAATCACTCCTTTTCCCGATAAATGGAAATCACTATCCACGATGCTCTCGATCTTGCTGATCATTGTCGCTTCACTGGTTGTTGCGCACCCTGGAGCAAACGCGGAGACGCCGGAAGGATTCTACTCCATGGATCAGATGACGGCCTTTTATCCATCAAAGGTCCTGAAGGAAGGTGATGTTTACCATGTCCAGGCGAACCTTGATATCCCTGCCTCCAGACCACTCTACATGGGGCCGGGAACCAAGGTGCTTTTCGACGATGGACTGTTCCTGAATCTCACCGGTGCTCCTCTTTTCGAAGGGAGTGGAACCAATCCAGTACACCTGGGTCCGTACCAACCGGGTCAGATTTGGGGCGGTATCAATCTTTTCGAGGGGGACCCCACAACTTCCTCGGTGATAATCAACACCACCATAGAGGGAGCCCAGATCGGGGTGAGGTCCCATTCCTCGGACCTCTCGATGACAGATTCCGTCATACTGAACTGCAGCAGGAACGGACTGGATATCAAGGGTCCGATGGGGACCGGTAATTCCCTGGATGTCAAGAGGACGAGGATAGCCAATTCTACGTATTACGGCATACATCTGCTGAAGGTGGAGAACCTCCGGATTTCCGACTTGGAAATCGTGGGTTCGGGGACCGGAATAAGGTCCTACAAAAGCATCGGAGAAATAGAGGAAGTGGAGATATCAGAATCCAACAATATCGGCCTTAATGCAGTGGATTCATCACTGGACATCAGTGGGATCGATCTGATATCCGAGGAAGCCTCGACGTCCCACCAGATATTAATCCTGAATTCGACCGTAATGATAGCGGACGGGCATATCGCCGGTTCCAATGTGGGCATCTCCGCCCTCACCGGGACCAGCCTTGAGATCGATGGGGTAAGGATCGAGGACAGCTTCTCCGACGGGATCCAGACATCGGACGCAGAGGTCGTCATCCAGAACACCGATATCACAACATCCGGGGAGAGCGGGGTCCATCTCCTTAACTCAGCTTTCCGGATCTACGGAACAACATTCAACAACAATGGCGAGGGGACAGGTGATCTCCTGTTCTCATCCATTTATTCCGAAGGATCTGAAGGGAAGTTCGAGGGTTGCACTTTCACAGGATCGGGTTATTCCCATATCCACTCAGTTTCATCCGACATAATGGTGGGCAATTCCACACTGGGATCGATAGTAAATGAGAAGATGCTCCTCGACGAGGATTCCAGGCTTGTCATGGTGGATACGGTACCACCCTCGGATGTTGGATTCCTCGATGAGGGATCGAAAATGATCTACCAGGTAACACTCGATGTCACGGTGCTCGAGCACTCGACCATGGATCCCGTTACCGGCGCCCAGGTGGACCTGAGGGATGTCGATGGTGAGTGGATCGGATCAGCTTATACGGGCCCTGACGGCATGGCTCGGGACATGACCCTCATCATTTTCGAGAGGGATGATACAGGCACCTATTCCTACCTCCCTGTCACGGTCATCGTCCAGAAAGATGGATATGAGGTGACATCAGGTGATATCGACCAACCCCTGGACGAACTCGAGCTTGTACTATACCCGCCGAATGACGGACCATCGATCTCCCTTACCGAACCCACCAACGGAACGAAGGTCAGCCAGAACGTGGTGATAAAGGGAGATATCACGGATGATCTGGGAATCTTCGGATTGAAGGTCCGTTTCGACGAAGGGTTCTACAGGACCTACACCGATTTCGACAGCCTGTCGAACGGGCGTTTCGTAATTACGATCCCCCTGCGAAACCTTTCGGGTGGACTGCATACGCTCTGGGTCCACGCTTTCGATGGAGCCCACATATCCCTCCCAGAAAGAAGGACGATAATGGTCCTGGATCCGAGATTGAACGACACCGATGAGGATGGCATACCGGATATGGACGAGGATGTTAATGGAAACGGGCTGGTCGATCCGGGTGAAACGGACCCGGAAAATCCCGATACTGACGGGGATGGCCTGATCGACGGTATCGAGATAGACACGAGCGATGGGAATTCCACAGATCCACTT
>JBLIRL010000108.1:0-9381 GCA_049472275.1 Thermoplasmatota archaeon
TGGCGGCCATCCAACCGGGTCTCGTTAACGTCGAAGGCCGGGAGGAACTCCATGCGCGTGGGGGGCGGAGCCAGGAGGTCACCTACTACATCGACGGGGTGAAGGTCGTCTCAGGCGACGGGTTCGGCAGCAACGGGATGGTGATACCCCACTGGAGCCACCCGGACAAGAACTGCCTCGGCTGTATGGTCCTCGATATCGTCCGGGATGAGGAGGAATCCTTCACCCTCTGATCTCATCAGACCAGGTGAGAATAGAGGCCTTCATCGACTACCACGAAGATCCAGTTGAGCACATCCACAAGGACCTCGGGTTTTTCGGGATGATCCCTCCGAATGTCGAAGTAGAGCTTGTACCTCTTGATCTCACCCGGAAATATCCATGTCCAGTTCTTCTTTTCCGAGAACATCACATCCCTCACGTTTCCACCCGTAACGTTCAAGCGCAGATGCCAGTCCTCGAACATCGAGGCGTTTGCCCCCCTGTTCTCCACCGTGATGTTCATGAAGAAAATACCCGGATGTGGGGCCCCGTACGGATCGCGTCCGCAGTGGTCGATGCTCATTGTCAACGGGGTCTCCCAGTATCTGTACCCTATCGTTTCAAGCTCGATATTGACGGTTCCGTTGAATCCGACCCCCCATTCGTCGAACATGTAGAGTTCGATGGGGACCTCTTCCATACCGATTCTGTAATGCAGCCAACCGCCGGTCTTTCCTCCCGGTGGTATGGAGTTGTTGACGGGGAAGACATCCTTGAAGAAGACCGGATCTGCCTCGACATAATGTGTTCTCTCGTCTGTCAGCAGGATAACGGGGACGCTCGAAGTGTTGTAGTTCATTCTCCCCTCGTTGATCATGTCCACCCTGCAAACCAGCCATTGGGTCGAAAGCGTTTCATCGAAGGACCTGGTCATGGTCCTGTCTGTGTAGAAGATGTCGCGGAGTGTCAGGTTGATGAACTGGGGCTCTATCTCGTATTCACCCCCGTCACCATAATCTCCATCATCTCTCCAGGGAGTCTTACTTAATATCAAACCGACCGTGGATAAGAGGACGATCATGAGGAGCACCCCTACCAGGATCCCGACATGCTCTCTCTTCATCGATCGAGCAAGCTTTACTAAGTATAAAAATCCAGGACCCGTCAAATTGAACGTCTTGAGAGGGGGATGATTTCATCCGGATCCAGATATAATCGGATCGTCTGACCGATATTGAGGTCGGTTTCACCCTGAACAATGCATTTCAGCTCCCTTCCTCCTGCGATGGCCACGATCATCGTGTCCCTGCCCCTGTACTCGATGCTCTTAACCCTGGATCCGATCAAGATACATCCCTCCGCACCGGCAAGGCGCAGTGTTTCAGGTCTGAATCCGATCAGGGAGGGGGCCTTCTCTTTCCAGGGGATCTCTCCAATATGGGTCGACAGGGCACCGTTCCCGCTGGCGAGCACGGGCAAGATATTCGTCATTCCCATGAACTCAGCAGTTTCATATTTCACTGGTCTCAGGTACATGTCCTCGGGACGGCCCTCCTCATGTATTCTTCCGCCCAGCAGGAAACCCACTCTGTCCGAAATGGAAACTGCCTCCGTCTGGTCATGTGTTACGTAGAGTGCCGTGGTTCCGGAATCCTTGAGTATCCTCCGAAGCTCCCTTCTCAGGCCCTCCCTGAGGGAAGCATCGAGAGCTGAAAGAGGCTCATCAAGTAGTATGAGCTCGGGATTGTATACAAGCGCCCGGGAGAGGGCCACCCTCTGCCTCTCCCCGCCGGACAGATCGGAGGGCATCTTCAGCTCGCTACCCGCTAGACCAGTCAGCTCTATGACCTCTTCAAGCTTCTTCCTTATCACCTTCTTCGCAACATTGCGGGTCCTCAATCCGAATGTGATATTGGAGGCAACTGTCATGTGAGGGAACAGAGCATAATCCTGGAAGACCATCCCTATGTTCCTTTTCTCTGCCCTCGACCGGCTCACATCCCGTCCGTTGATCGATATGGTCCCGGATCCGGGTTCCAGGAATCCCGCGATGAGGTTGAGGATCGTGGTCTTCCCGGAGCCAGAGGTCCCAAGCAGGGAATATATCTCACCGTCCGGAACTTTCATGGAGAGGCCCCTGAGGACGGACCTTCTGTCTCCCGGATAAGCGAACTGGAGGTCCCTGATATCCAGGCTCATCGGTCCACCCCCAATCGCATGAATGTCTTCCGGACGAGTTCTATCCCGAGGAACGAGAGGAATGTTATGAGCATCAGGATCACAGCAAAGGCGTTCATGGGGCCTATCTCGCGTCCGCCTCCCTCTATCATCCTGTAGAGGAATACCGGCATCGTCATATATGATTCACTCGAGACCATGAGCGTGGCTCCAAGCTCCCCAAGCGATATCGCGAATGAGAAAACGGCTGCCACCAGTATGCCCGGCATGATCAGTGGAAGCCTGACCTTCAAATATGTCTCCAACGGACCCGCACCCATCGATCGTGCCGCTCTCATCAGGTCATTCGGAACAGCTTTCATGGAAGAATAGACCGCCCTGGCACCCAGGGGGTAGGCGATGACGGAATGGACCATGACAACGATGTACCAGGTCCCCGTCATCTGCAAGGGTCCGCTCGAATAGGCCTTTATCAGACCGTATCCAAGGGCGATGGAGGATGCCCCGAGCGGAAAGAGCAGAAGCATGTCCAGGAAGCCTTTTCCCAAGAATTTCCGACTTACCATGATATGGGCGGTTATCAATGCCAGGGGGACGGAGACCAGCATCGTAAGGGATCCGAAAAGAAGTGAGTTCAATATTGCCCCCAATGGAGATATGGAGATCATCGGGTCATTCTGATGAGAGAGGACGGTACCATAATGAGCCATAGTCAGACCGCCGGCGCCCCCGCCCGTGGATAGGCTTTCCTGCAACACGACCAGGAGCGGTCCGAATATGACAAGTATCACGAGGAGGGCATAGATCGTTATCAGCATGAGGGAGAAGGGGCTGGGTCGTTTTCCAGTCCTCCTTGATACACCTTCTCCCAGAGCAACTTCCGCCCTTCCCCCCTCCCGCGAAGAGCTCCAGAGGTATATACCAGTCGCCGCCATTACGATCAAGGCTTCGACTATGAAAAGAGCGCTGCCGTGGTGCAACTTCAGGTTCGTGAAGAGAGAGAAAAGCTCCACCTCCAGAGTGTGGTTGAGACCTCCTACAACAAGGATCACACCAAGTGATAGGAGACAGAAGGTGAACACCAGCGAGAATGAAGACAGTATTGAATAACGCATCTGGGGAAGGGTGATCTGGAAGAATGTTCTGACCCTGCCGGCACCCATGGATCTAGCCGCTCTTTCGAGACCGGGATCGATGGAGGCGAACCTGGAACTTATTATCCTCAGGGCGATCGGGAAGTTGAAGAACACATGTGCCAGGACTATCACCCTCCTCGTATACAGGATATCCATCGTAGGCATGGAGGTTCCCAGGGAAGTATTGATATCTACTATCCATCCGTTCAAGGTCCCCTGGGCTCCGAACAATCCGAGGAAACCCACTGCAAGGACAAGGGATGGGAGTACGAACGGTACGGTACTAGCCGCCATTATCGCCGACCTTCCGAAGAACCTGTATCTCGCGAGCAAGTAGGCTCCGGGAAAGGCCAGGATGAGGGTCACAAGGGCGGAAACGAAAGCCTGGGTGACAGTGAACCCGACGACCTTCCTCAGTATCCGGTCCTGGAGAACGTCCCTGAGATATACCAACGTGAACCGGCCGCTGTCATCAACAACCCCGTACCTGGCCATCAGAAAAAGAGGATAAAGACAGAACAGAGTGAGAAATACCGCAGGGACGAAATAGACGGATAATGTGCCTATGACCCTTGCCGACATTCCCCTGAGTACCAATGGATGACCATCCTATCTTTCAGAAGAAGGCTTCCCTCCAGACCTCGTACCAATGATCGTAGTTCTCGAGGACCTCTCCCGTTGTGGGTTCGACATGCTGGCTCGCAAACTCACCGTGGGTCGCGAAGTACGGGTCCATTTCCGTACCGGGTACCACGGGGAGCATGACGTTCTTGTGGACCTCGGTCTGGAACTCGTCGGAAAGAACGAACTCAAGGAACAGCGTTGCAAGATCCCTGTGCGGTGCCCCTTTCACAAGACAGGCGCCTTCTATCTGCCTGTATCCCTGATGGTCCGGTACTACGGTAACGGTATTGTTGGTCCCGTAATACTTGACCTCATACGCCGTGTCCAGTCCGTATGAAATAGCAATCGGGGCTTCACCTTCTCCCCATGCGTTGTACATCGCATCCCATGAACTGAGGACCCTGCCGTTCGCATTCTCCGCAAGGGCATCGCAGAAAGCAGAATAGTTCTCCCCTGCCACCGAGGCTGCCCAGATCATGAACGAGGAACCTGTGGATGACGTTCCTGGGTCGGGAAGAAGCAACTGTCCGTCATACCGGGGATCGGCAAGGTCCAGAAGGTCCCGGGGAATCTCAAGGCCTCTGTCATCCATCATATCCCCGTTGCAGATCATGGCGATATACCCGTAATCGTAAGGAACCATGAAGTTGTCCAGGTCATCCGCTATGGACGGGTCCAGCCGAGAGATGTTCTCCGGAATGTAGGGTTCGAAGAGGTCGGACCTCATCGACTTGTTCTTGTACAACATGGAATTGTCCACCCCGATGGCGATGTCAGCCTTCGGATGGTCCTTTTCAATGTTCAATCTCCCGATGACTGCCCCCACGTCCCCTGGAGTTATGACCTTGACCTTAATGTCGTACATCTTCTCGAACTTGGGAATGACAGCGGGCCCCAGACCATAATCCGGATTCTGAAAGCTCTCGTACGTGTAGATCACCAGGTCTGGTTCCTCCTCCTCTCCGATCAGTTCCAGGACATATACGGCTCCGGCCACCCATGCCGCGATGAGAATGCCGACTATAACCAATACTGCCATGGTCTTTCCCGATACCGCACCCTCGGTCTTTCTAACCATCTTTACCACCTATCATATTCTGTATCTCAACCGCCCTGGCGGAAACCTCCAGGGGGGAAGCGCCGAAGATGTAAAGACAGGGTTCGATCCCGAAATCGCCCGGGTCCACCACGATCCCGCTCTTTCCTGGACCGTTCATCTCCAAGAGCTTCTCTATGGTCGATGATGACCTGTCAAGTTCCTGAAACCTCTGATTTCCGAGCTTCAGGACAGCCCTGATACCATCGTTGAAAGCTAGGCTTATCACCGACCTGACGGAGGGATCGGAGGCCATCGCCGCGATCAGGACTGCTGCAAGGTGCCGAGATGCTCCGAACTCCGGATTTAGGGGTTCGGTTATCCTCCCCCCGCGATCGGGAAGCCTTCCCGGATAGGAAGCCACGTCACCCGTGTTCTTCGCCTCATCCACACCGCTCGCGATGTTCACCTTGAGTGCCGGTACCAGACCGGGTATTGGGTGTGTGCTCAGATAGCGGACAGCCTTCTCAAGGTCCTCGAGCACCTTTATCCTGCTGCCTTCCTTGTAGGAGCCCATGCATGCTTTGCAGGGCTCCCTCCCGAACCTGCTTCTGTACCTCGCATCGAGCATCCCGAGAGACATGGAACGATCCACAGAGAGACAGAACCTCTCTGTAAGCTGTTCCTGGTCCTCACCAGCCTGGGCAGCTGCCGTCATCTCCTTGGATAAGATGTCCACCAGCGGTACGAGATCGGGATGAAGTTCGCTTTCCATCCTGAGATACCGGCTTATCATGGCCTGTGATGTTCCGAGCAATCCGGAGATGTACTCCTGGGACATTCCCTCGGAATAAAGCGATACGGCCATCCTTCTCCTGACTTCCGGAAGGACCTCTTCGACGATTATCAATTGCGGGGGATGCATATAACCAGGTTATTACTATTCATAACCAGTATATATCCATTTACCTGACCGGTATTACCCGGTTATGGGATCGCGGATCACAGGTCCGGCAGCACAGGAACCTCAGAAACCGTATGGCCAAACATATCAAATATGTGAAATACTACTCCTTCGTCATGAGCCCCGGCAGAAAGAAGAATTACAGGGTCCGGACCGGTGCCAGGACGGCATCGAAAGGCCTTGAGAAGGAGTTGAAGAGGAAGGCGAAACGTCTTTCCCAGGACCCTTCGCTGGCACTCCCAAAATGCACCGTGGATGTCCCGTATTTCAGGAGCATAGAGAAGAAGCTTAAGGACGTCCAGAAGCTCAAGGACAATAGAAAATCATTGGAGAAGGCTTCCAAGAAGGGAGACCGTCTGGTCAGGGCTTACGCGGCGACTCTGCTTCTCCTGCACGAGGAGAAGATACCCTATCTTGCCGTCTTTCGATCACCCTTCGGTGACGTCGGTTACGCCCTCAGGGGAGAGACCTCGAAGGAGAAGCTCGTGGGCATACAGAACTACGACAATCCCCGGATCAAGATGATGGCGTTCCTGGAGGAGGTGAAGAAGAAGAAGCTCTTCATGTTCGTGACCGAGGACGAGGTCATCTGCACCGGTTCCGATCCGAAACCTCCCAGAGAGGTCATCGAACCTTTGCCGAAGAGGCTCGGCAAAGGCATGAAGAGGAAGGGCGACATCATACATTCTCCGGACCTGGACCCCGCCGTTGTCGAGAAGATAGGTCCCTGGAAGGAACCATATCTCGTGGTCTCATGGGATTCTGCCGGGATCAAGATGGCCAGGTCGCTTTCCTTCTCATTGCAGAACCAGGACAACACTTTTGCCACGTGCGCATCGTACATGGCGACCGACCGCATATCAAAGCACTTCACCGTCACGGTCAATGTGAGGCCGATATGCGAGGCCAAGGGATCATGTCCGTGCGATCCGCCCAAAAAGGAAGAGAAGAAGGAATCCTTCATCACCAGACTCGGAAAGGTAAAGGAGCCGACATCCGTCGAGGAATATATGGAAGGCAAGATGATGGACCACCGTCTCATCGAGAAGGAGCTGGACAGCTACAGGGGGCGTCTCGAGGAGGTCGGGGAGACAGTCTACATCATCTCCAACAAATGCTACGGGAGCGATCATGAGGCCGTAATGTCCTCCCTGACCCTGACCAAGGAAGAGAGGCAGGCCCTCAAGAGCTTCTTCTCCCATGCCAGGGGCCCACTCATAGCCCAGGACCCAAGTGCGAACAAGATCATGGAACCTTCCTGGAAGGAGGTGGGAGAGAACGTCCTCGTGGACCTGATAGGAAACAAGAAGATATCGAAAGATGTCTTCTCCTCGTACCCGACACCAAGGTACCAGCCCATGACGATAATCCAGGAGGGCAGATACAGGATAGAGGAGGCCGAGATGAGGAAGAAGCTTCCAGTTCCGAAGGACCCGCCGAGGATGATAGAATTCGCCTACGAATGTGCACTCGCATACCTGGTCCGCGGGGAGGAGGGAGCGTCGAAGATCGTGGAGAGATATCAAGATGATGATATCAAGCTCAAGGCCGCCAAGTACGCCTTCGTGAAGGGGTTGAACCTGACCAGGAGTGCCGGCTGGAGCTACACCACTCATGAAATGGGGTACGCCCAGGGACTGGACGAGATTGTGGTCGAACTTGCTAGGGAGGACCCGTCCAAGTTCAAGGAAGGACTGACGAGATTGTGGAAGGCGACTGGGTCCACGAAGGAACTCAGGTGGAAATGACCAACGAATCCGGTTCCGGATTGTATCGAGTACGATGCCGGATCGGGGACCGCCCAGGGAAAGCCAAGGTGTGTCATTTCAATAAGTAATAATTGTTTGAAAATAGTTATATACAATCCTGGGGTTGTTCGATATAACTGTTCCGATACAGCTGTACCTGTAGGCTGTTTTGGGGGTGAGCAGTTTGGATATGGCTGCCAAGGGAAAGGACGTGGAAAAGGAAGAAATTGTCGAGGGAGGGACCGGTGGGGAGGAATCCATGATAACCATGGAGGAGGACGACATCGTTCTGAAGGATAAGAAGACCGGTAAGAAGAGATCCCTTTTCGACGTCGGGTGGCTCTTTAGGAAGGAGCCGCCGATCACGAAGAAGGCCAAGGAAGAGGACCTGGACCCGGAGGCCCTTGCCGAAATGAAGCCCGCCGAGAGGATGAGGTACCGACGACGGAAACAGGACAGGGAGCAGCTCAAGGGAAACAAGCTCTACGACATTCCTCCGTTGAACGAGAAGGAGTGGGAGATCGTGGAGGAGACCTATGTCATCAGGGAGCCATATTCCTACACGAGAATGGTCCGAAACAAGAGGACAAAGGAACTGATGTACGAGGTCATCGAACCGCCACTGAACTCGGAGGAGAGATATCTCCATGATTATCTGAAATCCATGCTGGAGCACAACATCGAGGTAGACCGCGGGGACGCCGACGATGTCGAGAACGAGATGAGGCTCCGCAATCAGATGAGGAAGTTCCTCGCCCAGGCGGGGAGAAAGGTCGACATTCCGTCTTTCGAGAAGATGTTCTACTATCTTTCGAACTATTTCCTCGGATACGGAAGGATCCAGGTGATGATGGAGGACAGCGAGATGGAGGACGTTTCCTGTGACGGGACCGGCATACCCATCTTCGTCTTCCACAGGAAGTATAAGAACACCAGGACGAGCATTGTTTTCGAGGACGAGGAGGACCTGGATGATTTCGTGGTGGGCCTTGCACAGAGGTCCGGAAAGCACATATCCATCATGAACCCCATACTCGATGCCACTCTTCCCGACGGATCAAGGCTCAACGCGACCTTCGGAAAGGAGATCACGACCAAAGGATCCTCTTTCACCATACGTAAGTTCAAGGAGGATCCCCTTACGATGGTCAATCTGATCCTCTTCAAGACCCTGTCACCGGAGATGGCCGCGCATCTTTGGATGGCGGTCCAGTACGGCGATTCCATGATAGTTTCCGGAGGTACCGCTTCCGGAAAGACAACTACACTCAACGCGGTATCCCATTTCATACCCCCTTCATCGAAGATAATCACGATAGAGGATACGAGGGAGATGCAGCTTCCCCACCTGAACTGGATCGCGGGCCTTACAAGGGAGAGAAAGACGGAGGGAACCGGGAGCTCTATAGACATGTACACGCTGCTGACTGCCGCTCTAAGACAGAGACCTGAGTATATGATTGTGGGGGAGGTCAGAGGAAAGGAGACAATGGCTGTTTTCCAGGCCATGGCAACGGGCCAGGTAACCTATGCCACCATTCACGCGGATTCTGTGGCTGCGATTGTGCACAGGCTGGAGAATCCTCCCATCAGCTGCCCGAGAATCCTACTTTCTGCACTGAACAATGTCATCATCCAGAAACATGCACGGGTAGGATCATCCGTTGTAAGAAGGATCATCGAGATGGTGGAGATCGTGGGTTTCGAGCCCGA
>JBLIRL010000109.1:0-9254 GCA_049472275.1 Thermoplasmatota archaeon
ACTGCATGGCGACCAGCGCGCGAGTGACGTCCTCGGCGGACGAGTTGATGTTGCCGATGGGGAAGCAGTTGGACGTTTCGCCTGCAACGATCGTTCCGTCGCTTGAGATGCTCGGCGAGCAGTCCGTGGAGCTTCTCCGCCTCTTCGGGGAAAGAAAGGGTAAGTGTGTGATACCTCACCTCTCCCATCAGGAAATCCTTGAGATCTCCCGTCGGCTCCTTGGAATCCAGCTGGAATGGATTTTTACCCTGCTCCCTCAATCTCGGATCGTACCTGTAAAGGAACCAGTATCCGGCCTCAACCGCCTTCTTCTCCTCATCCTGGGAATGGCCCATGCCTCTTTTCAGTCCATGATTGATGCATGGTGAATATGCGATTATTATTGACGCTCCGGGATACGATTCCGCTTCCTTGATCGCCTTGAGATACTGCATCTTGTTCGCACCCATTGCCACGGATGCCACATAGACGTCGCCGTAGTTCATGGCCATCAGGCCGAGGTCCTTCTTGTTTGTCTTCTTACCCGATTCCGCGAACTTGGCGACCGAGCCGATAGGCGTCGCCTTGGACGACTGACCGCCGGTATTGGAATAGACCTCTGTGTCCAGCACGAGTATGTTGACATCATGTCCCATGGCCATGACGTGGTCAAGTCCGCCGTAGCCTATGTCGTAGGCCCATCCGTCCCCACCGAAGATCCAGATAGATGGCTTGGTGAGAAGGTCCCTGGATTCCCATATCTCTGCCAGTGTGTCGCTCCTTTCCATGCTTTCAAGATTCTCCTGTATCTTCAGGGAAAGGACCTTGCTCTTCTCACCATCATCGTAAGAATCGAGCCACTGACGGAGAAGGTCCTTCAAACCCGGATCGAGATCTCCGGATATGGCCTCCATCACGATGTCCCTGAGCTTGCTTCTTCTCTGTGTCACCGCCATGTTCATACCGAAACCGTATTCCGCATTGTCCTCGAAGAGGGAATTGGCCCATGAAGGACCGTGACCGTTCTCATCAAGGCACCAGGGAACTGCCGGGGCGGAACCTCCGTAGATGGAGGAGCAGCCAGTTGCGTTGGCGATTATCATGCGGGTCCCATATAGCTGTGTGATCAGTTTCACGTAAGGTGTCTCACCGCAGCCGGCGCAGGCACCGCTGAACTCGAACATCGGCTGCTGGAACTGGGATCCCTTCAGGTTGAACTTGTCCATGACATCCTTCTTTATCGGGAGCTTCGAGATGTAATCCCAGATAGGGATCTGCTTCTCCTCCTGGGATGCCAGTGGTTTCATCAACAGGGCCTTTTCCTTCGGTGCGGGGCATATGTCGGCGCAGTTGCCGCATCCGGTACAATCGAGGACCGAGGGTTGTATCCTGAACTCGAGTTCCTCCATCCCGGGACCCATCGCCTTGAGGCCGGTATAGCCTTCCGGTGCTTTGGCAGCCTCTTCCTTCGTGAGCAGGAAAGGCCTTATCACGGCATGAGGACATACGAATGCACACTGATTGCACTGGATACAGTATTCCGGCTGCCATTCAGGTACGTTGACGGCTATTCCACGCTTCTCGTATGCCGTGGTACCGGGAGGGAAGAACCCGCCTGGCGTGAAGGAACTGACCGGCAGGGAATATCCATCCATGGAGTTCATCACGTCACACACGTTCTTGATGAAATCGGGTCTTCCCTTGCCGAATCCGGGCATCTCATCAGGGGCATCAGCCCATGATGAGGGATATGCTATCTCCGTTATGTTCTCGAGGGCGATATCCACGGCCTTCTGGTTCATGTCGACTATCCTCTGACCCTTCTTCCCGTAGGTCTTCTCAATAGCCTCCTTGAGCAGTGTAACCGCCTCTTCCACAGGCAGGACATTGGCCAGCTTGAAGAAGACTGTCTGCATGATCATGTTGATCCTCTCTCCGAGTCCCACCTGCTGAGCGATGGAGAGAGCATCCATATTGTAGAACTTCACCTGCTTCGTCGCGATCATCCTTTTCAGCCTTCCAGGAAGCTTATCATCCATCTCCTCCACTGACCATGGAGAGTTTAGCACGAAGGTCCCTCCCCGTTTTATCCCGCTGATGATGTCGTACTTGTTGACGTAGGAAGGTTGATGGCATGCAATATAATCCGCGACATCTATGAGGTATGTCGATTTGATAGGGACATCGCCGAATCTGAGATGCGAAACGGTCACACCCCCTGATTTCTTGGAGTCGTATGCGAAATAGCCCTGTGCATACTTGTCGGTGTTGTCACCGATTATCTTGATAGCATCCTTGTTGGCCCCAACCGTCCCATCGCCTCCGAGACCCCAGAACTTGCATCTGACGGTCCCCTTGGGGGAAGCGTCGATCTCCTTGTCCATCGGCAGAGATGTATATGTCACATCATCGATGATTCCGACGGTGAAGTGGTTCTTGGGTTCGGGGAGTGCCATGTTCTCGAACACCGAGTTGATCATCGTCGGAGTGAGGTCCTTCGATCCCAGTCCGTACCTGCCTCCGACTACAAGTATGTCCGATCCGGAATCCTTGAGGACCGTCGATATGTCCACATAAAGGGGTTCCCCGAAGGCTCCGTTCTCTTTTGTCCTGTCGAGGACCGATATCCTCCTGACGCTATCCGGAAGCGCTGCTAGGAAGTGCTTTGCGGAGAAAGGCCGATAGAGCCTGACCTTGACCATGCCCACCTTCGCTCCCTGTGAATTGAGATGATCAATGGTCTCTTCCGCAGCCTGGGTGCCGGAACCCATGAGTATTATGACGTTCTCGGCATCCTCGGCTCCGTAGTAATCGAACAGGTTGTATCTTCTTCCTGTGAGGGAGAATACCTTGTCCATCTCCTCCTGGACCATGTCAGGTACTGCAAGATAGTACCTGTTCCCCGCCTCGTTGACCTGGAAGTAGATATCCGGATTCTGGGCGGTGCCCCTGAGGTGGGGGTGCTCCGGGTTCAACGCTCTTTCCCTGTGCAGCTTTATGGCTTCCCAGTTCACGAGCTCCTTCATCTCGTCGTACTCGATTACATCGATCTTCTGGATCTCATGCGAGGTCCTGAAACCATCGAAGAAGGATATGAACGGTATCTGCGATCTGACAGTTGAGAGATGGGCAACAAGGGCAAGGTCCATGACCTCCTGGACAGAGCCTGAGCATAGCTGGGCGAATCCCGTAGCCCTCGCCGCCATCACATCCTGATGGTCGCCGAAGATCGATAAGGCCTGACCTGCGATGGCCCTTGCTGATACGTGGAAGACCGCTGGCATGAGCTCTCCTGCGATCTTGTACATGTTGGGGACCATCAACAAAAGCCCCTGAGATGCCGTGAAGGTCGTCGTGTAGGCTCCGGCTGACAGTGATCCGTGAACGGCACCGGCGGCGCCAGCCTCGGATTGCATCTCGACGATCTTCATGATCTGACCAAATATATTCTTCCTTCCATGGGCGGCCCAGGCATCCGCCACTTCCCCCATCGGAGAGGAGGGCGTAATGGGATAGATGGCGGCAGTGTCTGAGAAAGCGTAAGCGACATGGGCTGCAGCCGTATTTCCATCCATGGATTTCATGTTCTTTTTTCTGGACATCGGATCACCCTGTTCGTGATAATATTGTATACCTTTTTTCCTTCTGGAAGGCCAGGCGTGGGTTGTATAGAGAGGTATGTTATAAGGGTTTCCATCTGGGGTCCAGGCACAGTAACGGTCCCCGATCCAGGACCATGAAAAAATGTCCAGGAAAATGGGATATACCTGACAGAACACTATCGAGACATGGAAAGGATCCATGTCATCTACGAAGGCCGGGTCCAGGGTGTGTGGTTCCGGGCAAACTGTCAGAGGAAGGCTGTCGAGCTGGGGGTGGTTGGATGGGTGAGGAACCTGCCGGACGGGAGGGTGGAATCCGTGGCGGAAGGGGGGCGGAAGGAACTAGAGGAGCTACTCAGATGGTGCAGGAACGATCAACCTCACGCGCTGGTCAAGGGAACTGTTGTCGAATGGGGACGGCCTTCGAGAGAATTTCGAGACTTCAGGATAATCAGATGATACAGTATTTCAGAGGACCTCGAAAAAATACCTATATGACCGCTGACCTTTGGCCCTATACAGCCGGGGGAAAAGTTGTATGGGTTTGATCGAAAAGGCAATTTCCACATACAGGAGATACCCTGCCCAGTACTGGGTCGTCATTTCCCTCGAACTGTTCGAAAGGGGAGCATACTACGGGATAATGGGTTACTACCCGGTACATCTGGCCCAGAACCTGAAATTCACGGGAACCGAGATCGGAATACTATATGCACTGCTGGTCTTTCTTCTCTATTTCGTTCCCATAGTCGCCGCGGCAATGGCCAAGAAGTTCGGATACAAGACGATCCTGACACTGGCATTCATCATCATGATCCCGACATATTTCCTGATGACGTTTCTGAAAAGCTATGTTGCCTTCTTCCCGGCGGTTGTCGCATGGGGGATAAGTGCAGGGGCGTTCAAACCGATGGTATCCGCCACCATCGCACATGTGACCGAGAAGGAAAGCAGGAACTCCGCATATGCGATCTACTATCTCTCGATCAACTGGGGATCCCTGCTGGCAATGGTGACCATAGCACTGCTGATACCGGAGCATTTCGCGCATCTTGTGTTCGTGGTAGGGGCTGTACTGATAACCATCAACCTTCTGATAACACTTCTGTTCTACAGGGAACCTGTCGAAAGGAATCCCAAAGAAAAGGTATCCACCGCTTTCATAAACATGGGCAGGGTGCTGTCGGACAGGAAATTCACGATACTTCTGATATTTTACGCGGGTTTCTTCTTCATATTCTCATCGATGCACACCTTCCTCCCCATCTATTACGTTCAGTTCGGGATCAAACCCTGGAGCTGGTTCGAGGCGCCGCTGATGAGCGCTTTCAATCCCCTGACCATCGTCGCACTTGGTCCGTTCCTTGCCAAGTTCATGGACAGGTTCCAATCTCTCAAGCTGATGATAGCCGGAATCTTCCTCTTCTGTATTGGTCTTCTACTTCTTGGAACGATTCCGATCTGGTATTTCATGATAGGCGGGATAATTATCTTCTCCATCGGCGAGTTCATTACGCATCCCAACTTCATTTCATATGTTTCAAAGATCGCCCCTCATGAAAAGGTCGCCATGTACATGGGTTATGCCTTCCTGCCTTCCGCAGCCGGAAACGTTCTCGGTTCACTAATCGGGGGTGTACTCTGGGACAGGATCGCCGTGGGAATGGAGAAACCGAAATTCTTCTGGGCCATATACATCGGTATCGGTCTCTTCACCATCGGGAACTTCCTTATCTACAACCGACTTTTCGGCCCCAAGACGGAGGATAAGGCCGGTACCAAGTGGAATTTCTTCAATTCCCGCTGGTCTTACCTCGGCGTATGGGCGATCATACCTATTGTCGTCATAGCCGGTATGTCCATGGGGACGACCACCTATTATCCTCCGGAGGAGGATGATGTCAGATACGTTTACGAACTTCGAACCGGGACAATCAGCTACTCCGGCAGTCTGGAAGAGGGGGAGAGCGAAATCAACGAGATCGTGATAAGCGAGGAGAATGTCATGTGGGTGAACGTCACACTGTCGTGGACCGATGAACCGGACCAGACCTTCCTTCTGCGCGAATTCCAGAACCAGCCGGATGAATTTCAGCTGACGTTCGCACCCTGCAACGGAACGGAGAGTTCCGAAAGGGATTCGAACCGGCGGAACGACCAGGGGGCCATCCAGTTCTCTCATAGCTACATGATGGAGCCGGACCATACGAACGGCACGGGTGCACACACGATCGAGGTGAGGCTCGTCAGTGTCGGTGATTACACGACGGGGTTCGATCCGCCGTTCACACTACCCGGGAGACCAAGGGATACCGGCAACAATTACGATATACAGGTTAGCTATGAATATCTCGCGAAGATCGAGGTCGAGGGTTCTGGAAGTTCATCGGCAACGCTTCACTGAACCTCAACCTTCCTTCCGGTGGCTATCGACTCCTCAGCGGCCTTTGCTATCTGGAGCGTTCTGTAGCCGTCCTCGCCCGTCACCATGGGTTCCGCACCAGTCCGGATCGATCCGAGGAAATCGGAGAGCTCACGGACAAGAGGCTCCTCGTTTCGGACCCTTATCCTTCTCATGTCGTATATCTGGGGTATCCTCCACAGGTCGAACCTGTCCATATCGAAGGATGTGGATGTGGAGACCATCACCTCCTGGTCGATATAATCCATCTCAGCAACTCCCTCTACACCGGTGATCGTGATCTTCCTAAGCTTCATGGGTGTAAGCCACGATACCTCGATAACACCTTCCATCCCGTTCTGGAAGCTCAGCATTATCGTCGCGTGGTCCTCGTGCTTACCCCCTTTGACCTTGCCGCCGAGTGCATAGACCGAGGAGACCTCCGAATCGCCAAGGTATCTTAGAACGTCTATGTCGTGGACACCGAGGTCCGTGATGACCCCCACGTCGCTTATCCTCGTGGGATAGTTCGAAACCCTTCTGGACATCATCGTGACGATCTCGCCGAGCTCACCCTTGTCCATGAGCTCCCTTGTGAACTTCACTACAGGATTGTGCCTCTCGGTCATCCCAACAGCCAATTTCCTTCCGCTGGTCATAGCAGCATCCAGTATCCTGCGGGCGTCCTCAAGTGTTCCTGCTATGGGTTTCTCCACGAGAACGTCCACCCCGGATGTCAGGCATTTCACCGCGGCTTCCGCATGATGGGTCGTTGGCGTGGCGATGGATACTGCCTGAACACCGGTATCCTTGATGAAGCTGTCAATATCGGTGAATGATGGACATCCGAACCGTTCTCCGATCTCCCTGGCGGCAATGGGTGAGATGTCACAGACACCTACCAGGTCGCCGAGCTCTGAAAGTACCCTGACATGGTTCCTGCCCATCGAGCCGGTACCTATGACTCCAACCTTCATAGTGTTCACTTCCCGATCCTTTCGACGGCATCCCTGATGGACTCGAGCATGTACTCGATATTCTCTATAGTAACCTTGGGGTGAACTGGAAGGGAAATGACCCTCCTTGTCATCTCTTCCGCAACGGGGAACTCACCCTTCGAATACGGCTTCATGGCCGGAGACGAGGGGATGGTGGAGGGGTAGAAAACCTTGTTGCCGATCCCTCTCTCGGTCAGGAATCTCGAGAATCCGTCACGGTCCTTTTCCACCTTGATCGTGTACTGGTGGAACACCGGATCATTTCCCTTCGCAACGAGGGGAGGGGTGATCCCATCGATCCCCTTGAGACCTTCCGTCAACAGTTTTGCATTCCTTCTCCGTACCTCGTTGTTCCAGGGCAATTTTTCAAGTTGCACTCTCCCGATGGCCGCACCTATGGAGGTCATCCTCAGGTTGTATCCGATCGAATGGTGATCGTACCTTGCGATCTGACCATGGTTCCGGAGCATCCTTACCCTGTCGACAATTTCACTGTCATCGGATACCACGATACCTCCTTCCCCGGTGGTCATGTTCTTCGTCGGATAGAATGAGAACATACCGCATCGCCCCATGCTTCCAGCAGTTTTTCCCTTGTATAAACTGCCATGAGCCTGTGCGCAGTCCTCCAGAACGGGGATTCCATCTGCAACCTCAAGGATGGAATCCATATCGGCGCACTGTCCGTAGAGATGCACGGGGATTATCGCCTTGGTCCTTCCGTTCATGGCTTCTGCCAGCTTCTCAGGGTCCATGTTGAAGGTCCCTGGATCGATATCCACGAATCTTGGGACCGCACCGAGGAAGAGTATGGGGGTGGCGCTTGCGATGAAACTGAAGGCGGTCGTGATAACCTCGTCGCCGGGACCAATATCAAGTGAGGCCAGTGCAAGGTGAATGGCGGATGTTCCGGAAGATACCGTTGCGGCATGTTCCACACCGCAGAATCTCGCAAACTCCTCCTCGAACATCTCCACCTCCGGGCCATGGGCGAGCATCCCGCTTTCCATGACCTTCCTTACCGCCTCTATCTCCTCCGGTCCCATTTCCGGTCTTGCCATGGGGATCATTCTTCGATTCCTCCTGCGCCTGTCTTAGGCGACCTCCGCGGACCTGTGGTAATCCCGTGCTGCATTTTAATTGTTGTTGGGACCGAAGCTCCGATGGATACCAACATGAACCGATATCTTGAAATATTCCATTCTTGGATGTTTTCCCATGGAGACAAAGGTCTGGACAGTATTTCTGTCATCATCCCTGATCCTACTTTCATTCTCCATCATGGCACATACGGAAATCCCTGCGACCGCTTCAGGTGAGAGGACGAGATCTTTCACCGGTCCGGAGTTCCTGGATACCAGGATCTACCACGAAGACGACCTCGTTTACAGGGCAACAGCCTCGGATCTCATGACCGATGAACCGGGTTTGGAACTTGCCACCTGCTCCAAGAACGGAAAGGTGGTCGTTGTCCACGGATCGAGATTATCATGGGAGTCCAGTGTCGTACACAGGTCAACATTTCCCGGTGGGGCCTCAGAGACGGCCCAGGTCTTTTCCCTGGATTCGGGGGACGTCCTCCCGGAGGAAGAGGGTGACGAGCTTATAGCCGTCGATGAGCGGTACTCGGTCAATCTCATCAAATACGATGAAACCACCGGAGAATGGTCCACCGACATCCTCTGGAAGGATGCGGATTGGCTCTACGAGGTCGATATCGGCGAACTGGCAGGTGGACCCGAGCAGGTCGAGATCGTGGTCGTGGGGGAGCAGAAAAGGGCCACCATGCTTTCCAGGAGCGGTAACTCATGGATACCGACCACGATCGCCACGGACATGGATATCTTCGAGGCCTGCTGGATAGCCGACATATACAAGGACAGACCCGGAAATGAGGTTTTGCTGGGCGGAGGACGCGGCATTGTCTTCACCTCCCATCTTGAGGGAGGTCTATGGAAGCAGACCGAGATCATGGACGTCGAGGAGCAGATCACAGATCTTCTGACCGCCGACATCGATACTACAATTCAAGGAGAGGAGGTCTATGCTTCGACCATCACGGGAGATGTCTGGAAGATATGGATGGATGGCGGAAACTGGACCAGGAGCCTTGTCCATTCTGAAGGTAAGCTGATCTACGGGATGGAGACCGGTGAGATCCAGGGTGTGAACGTACTTTCCATAGGAACTTGGAACAACAGGGTCGGGATCATATGGTACGACGGTTCATTCCAGTTCCAGGAGGTCTACAGGGAAGAATACCTGGTTATGGGG
>JBLIRL010000011.1:0-29439 GCA_049472275.1 Thermoplasmatota archaeon
GATATATTCTACCCAGTTGGATGGAGCGAGGGGTCCATACTCCTCGAGAACGGCAATATCCTCGACATTTCGGGATCCACAGGGAACGACCTTACGGCAGATGAGGTCCACGAGGGTTTAATCCTGCCGGGTCTGATCGACATGCACACCCATCTGGGAGACCACGGGGCGAGAGGTTATCTACCGTCCTCCCTCCGTGATACGGTCCTTCCGGGAGGGGTCAAGCACAGGTTCCTGTCCACAGCAAGCCGGCAAGAGAAGGTATCGTCTTTGAGGGCCTCGATCGATGAGGTGCATTCCGGTGTGACGTTCATTCTGGATTACAGGGAGGGCGGGTCGGAGGGTCTGGACCTTCTTTCGGAAGCCGTGGCCCGGGGAGGTCCGATGATCTGTCCGCTCACCAGGATCGAAGAGGGGGAGAATGCATCCAGCCTCCTTCAAAGAAGCTGCGGTATCGGTCAGCCTTCCCTTAAACCTGGTCTTGACAACCTGAGGGAAACAGCCAGGAAGCATGAAAAGCTGTTCAGCATACATGCATCCGAGCTATTCAGGGAAGATATCGAGGAGATAATCGATCTTCACCCCGATCAGGTTATCCACATGATCTCAGGGACCCCGGACGATTGGTCTATGATGGCCGATGAGGATATTCCGGTGACCATCTGTCCAAGATCAAATCTGGCGTACGATCTCGTTCCTCCCCTGGGCGAGATGATCGATTCCGGATTGAGGATCTCCCTCGGGACGGATAATGCATTATCCTCGAAACAGGACATGTTCCGTGATATGGAATCCGCCTGGCTGCTCCTCAGAAAAAACGGATTGGAGGGCTCAGAAGCATCGAACATCGTCTTTGAAATGGCCGTAGGCGCTACCCTGGCAGATTCTCCGATATGGGACCTGCTTCCGAAATGGACCAAATGGTGGGAGTCCGGATGGCCACGGAGGGGTGATCCGGCCCATCTCTTTCTGATGGAAAGCTCTGAAGGGCCCCTTCTCCGCCGAGATCCCATGTCCCAGCTGGTAAGGTTCGCAGATCGTTCCGGTGTCAAGTACACTACTGACCTCTCCACCAGGGCTCTTCACGGAACAGACCAGTAATCCTTTAATATCTATTCCATCATGTGCACAGTCAATCCAGTATCTGGAGGTTGGGATATGAACGTATCCGAGATCATGGTAAAGGACCCGGTGGTCGCCGAGCTGCCAACTACCCGGGAGGATGTACTCTCCAATCTTGTCAAGCACAAACGCACAGGCATGCCTGTTGTAGATTCGGAGGGAAAGGTCCTCGGAATCATTACGAGGAAGAACATATTCGAGAATCCCGGCGAGGAGCAGGTGGCCGTGATCATGGAATGGGACGTCCCCACGATATCTCCATCGGCATCCGTCGAGAAGGCAGCCAGGATGATGTGGGAGCAGGATGTAAGGAGGCTACCTGTGGTCAAGAAGAACGAGCTCGTCGGTCTTTTGACCCCTTCGGACCTTCTGAAAGTTGTCGAGAAGAACAAGGTGGCCAAACCGGTGGAGGAATTCGTTTCCAAACCGACAGTCTGCATATACAAAAGCACTCCGACAAACGTCGCAGCTACCATGATAAATCTCTCCAAGGTCTATGCCCTGCCGGTTCTCGATGATGAATCAAGATTGTGCGGCCTTGTAACGGACAGGGACCTGTTCGATTTCAAATTCCTCGGCGAGAACATAACGCTCACCACTCTTGGCATCTCTGAAGATGAGGATTCATGGACATGGGAGGGCCTCAGAAACGTCATGAACCTTTACTATCAGGAAGCCAAGATACAGCTTCCCACTGATCCGATCGAGAAGTTCATGTCCCTCAAGGTAAGCACCGTATACCGGCTCGCTCCCGCCTGGGAAGCGGCTAAAATAATGAGGATGAACGATTTCGACCAGATACCCGTTGTGGACAAGGAGGACAACCTGAGCTCCATGATCTACGACATGGACCTCATGAGATCCCTCTTCGAGTGAGGAAGTCCTATGGGAGATGAGATCTCCGAGAAAAGTCTGCGCGGAACGACAACCTCCGTGATCGGAACCGAGATCGAGATCTTTCCGAAAGTGGTTTCCACCAACGATGTTGCCCGGGAAAGAGCTGAAGGCGGTTGCAGGGAAGGTCTAATGATAATCTCAAGGTCACAGGGATCAGGCAGGGGGAGATCCGGACGCTCTTTTGCATCCCCGGAGGGCGGATTGTACCTCTCCGTTGTTCTTAAACCAGATATTCCTCCAAAGGACGTATCGATTATACCCCTGCTTGCGGGTCTTGCGGTATCGAAATCCGTTTCATCCACATTGATGGTCCCGACCTCACTTAAATGGCCGAACGATGTAATGGTCGACGGAAGGAAAGTATCCGGCATCCTTGTCGAATCATCCGTCAAAGGGGACAGGCTCGATTATCTGATTGTGGGTATCGGGATAAACGTGAACTTCAGCATCTCGGACCTTCCCGGGGAACTCGAGGACACTGCCGTGACCCTCAAGGACCATACAGGTAATGATATTGATACGGAGGAGCTACTCCGAAATCTGGTATGTTTTCTGGAAATGCTCTATAACAGGTTCAGGCTGGGGGAAACCGCTTCCATATTGGATGACTGGTCGGAGAGGTCCGAGACCCTGGGTAGAAATGTGAGGGTGAAAACTACCACGGGAGTGTTGGAGGGAAAGGCGCTCGGTCTGGACCAGACTGGAGCACTACTGCTCAGTTCCGACGGAACCCTGCAAAGGATTGATCTGGGTGATGTTGAAAACCTCAGATGATATATGAAAAAATGGGGGAGGGCCCTTTCTCCCCCTGTGCTATCCGTGATCTTTTCCATTTCTACTGCTGTTCCTCAGGAGGAGGAAGGTTTCCCTGAGATGGGGGCGTTTCAGGCATGGGAACCGTTCCCGGAGGAGCGGCCTGCATGGGTGGCTGCTGAACAGGTTCCGGTGCCGGTGCGGGTTCCGGTGTCGGAGCCGGTGCGGGAGCTGGAGGAGTGGCATCGTATGCCGGCTGCTGCTCAACCGGAGGCTCCTGCATCGGGGGCTGCTGTTCTTCCATGGGTGGTTGATCGTATACAGGCTGTTCGGGAACACCTTCCATGGGAGGTTCCTGCCCCGGATACCCTTCGTCGGTGGGTGCGGCCGGGAGGGCTTCCATATCCGGACCTTCAGCTGATGGGAGCGCAGGGCCGGAGACAGTCTCGAGGGCTGCCCCGCCCAGCAAGGCCTGTAGCTTCTCCTGTGCGGCCAGCGCATCCTGCTGCTGCTGGGCGACAAGAGCCTCGTGTGCCTGCTCCTCGGCTTCGGCCGTCTCCGCCAGCGGGTCCTTCCTGAAGACGAAGAACAGTATGATGGCCAGGAAAATCACACCCACCACAACAAGGATGATGATCAAGGCCAGTGTCGTGTAATCATTATCCGAGGTTGGCTCTATCAGTGTCGTGTCATCTTCCAGCACGTTCACGAAGATCCTGATCGATGTCTCCTTCTCCGCCCCGAAATTGTCCTTCACCACGAGTCTGATCGAATAATTTCCTGTCACTCCGAACCGGTGTTCGACAACGGTTCCGGCATTGGTGATCTCCTCACCGTCGCTGAAGTACCATTCGTAGGTCAATCTCTCATCGGAGTCCGGTATGTCGAAGTCGGGATCGTAGCATTCCTTGCCCTCGAACCTTACCCGGCCTCCGATCTCCTGGTCCACAGTTTGACCGTCCACGTGGGACAGGATCTCCGGGTCATCCATGAAATCATTGAGATTGTCAACGATCAACCTTATCTGGACAGTGGAGGTCTCGTCGAAAGTGTCCGTCGCAGTGATATTGAAAAGTATCTCTCCCACTAAGGCGTTCGAAAGATATACCGACAGCCTGCCGGAGTTGACCTCAAACTGGAAGTCACCCTCCGGGATGATGTCCTCTCCCACTACCTCAAGGAAGTTGGTGGAGAATGTCCAGGAGTCACCGTAGACCTCGTCCACGTCCGAGGCCAAGACCGTGATGATCTGGGTGGAGCCCTGTATGCCCTGGACGATGATCCTCTCTCCCAGATCAATGGGTTTCTCGTTCAGCAGTTCTATGCGCGGCGGATCGTTCACCGGTGTCACCGTGATATTGATGGTAACGGTCGGCCAGGCTTCGTCGTGGATCTTCGTATCGAACGCTTCAATAACGATCTGGTCCTCCCCGACCCAATCCTGGTCCGGGATGAAAGTGACATTGGTCGTGACCTGGTCTATGACCGCGATCACGTGCCTCTCGCTCTTGATCCTGAAAGAGAGGTCGTCCCCATCCCTGTCGATGAACAGTGATCTGAGGTTGATCAGGTCGATGCTCTCCTCGTCCTCGTTGATGGTTATCTCGACGACAGGTTCGATGACCTCTGGGACGAAATTGACGATATTGATCGTCATCTCCGCGCCAATTCCATATTCGATCCCGTCGTACGGTTTCACGTTCACCTTGATCTCCTCACCCTCCCTCGTCTTCTCGGCAGGAAGGGTCGTCAGATTGATTCCGGACGCCAGAAGCACCCAGCTGTTCTCCCTGTAAGCGTACCACTCGATGAGATAGGAGATGTTGTCCAGGGGGTCTGTGTCTATGTCGATGCTCTCGTTGACAACGACGACGGTGATGTCGTCCCTGGTCGAGACCGGTTTCACCAGGAAATCGATGTTTGGAGTTGTGGGCGGAGTATTGACCGTCTCGAAGCTGAATATGATCGAATCCTCGAGGCCCCACGGGTCGAATGATTCGACCTCCACCCAGTATACATGGTTATACCTGAGATTCTTTGTAAAGGTGTAGTGTGAGTTTCTAACGATCATGTCCTGAAGAATGTGATCCCCCGTGTAGAGCTCGTCCATGTAGACATTTATCCTGTACTTGATGACATCACTGTTCCAATCGTATGCCTCGGTCCAATCTATCAGTGGTCTCTTCTGGTGCGTCTCATCGGGTATATGGGTCCAGTTCGGCGGGAAGAGCGGTGCCTTGTTCTCGGCGACGAGAATGGTCTCGTTGTAGTCGGAGTCGAGCGTGTCCTCGCCTCCCCAGTAGGGAACATACCCGTCCTTCCAGATCGTTATGTTGATCGGATTGTAGTCGTAGGTGGTCTGACCGATGATGATGTAGGAGTTCACGAGATCGGTCCATGAACCGTCAAGTCCTGTCGTTCCGGTGGCTATCTCGTTTCCGGTCGAGTCGAAGATCACCACATCAGCAAGATCGACCGGTGTGAAACTCTGGTTGTCTGCGATTATGAGGGACATCCACCAGAACTGCCAGAACGCTGATTCGGTATCAATTATGTTAACGGTACTGCTCGGGATATTGACGCTGAAGGAATAGGCTCTGGAAGCCCCATCAAGGTCGATGCTGTCTATGACGGATACGGCTCCGGTGGTCTTCTTTATGGTGAAGTTCGTACCCTCCATACCGGAGACACCTGCAGTGGTGGAGGAGCTTGTCCTGACATCCCACAGATCTATATGGTCCCCGCCGGAGATCTTCAATCCCACATCGTTCCGATCGAAGACACATCCCTCGATCCTGGTATCGTCCACTTCCATCAGCTCCAATCCTACCTCTGTACTTCCGGTGAAATTGTTGTAGGATATGGAAAGACGGTCTGCATGAAGCTCAATTCCCTTGATGTTGTTCGTCAACTCGTTTCCCGATATCGTGGGCGAGGTCCCCTCCGGGACCATGATACCTAGATCATGCTCGAGGATATCATTGTTGAAGATGATGGGGTCCGATCCTTCTATCATCACACCGTAGCGGGATGTGTTGATCGTATTTCCCCTGATATCGGCGGCGGAGCCGTTGGATGCGAAGACGTTCCCAAGCCTGTTGTCGAAGATATCATTGTTGTTGAGAGTGCCCACGACATTTGATCCGTTGATATTCGCACCCCACCAATGGTTGTTGTATATCTTGCTGTTATCGATCTTCGCACTTCCCGATGTGGGTGCGGTGGAGAAGAGTCCGTTGCCCTTGTTGAAGGAGATCTCGGAGTCATCCACGGATAGGTCCACCCCGGTGGCGGGTATGAATATGCCGTGCTCGTTATTGTCCTTGAAATCCCCGCGCAACACATTGAAATCAGCTGCTCCGTAGGTGTCATACTCCACGTACCACAGACCGGAATGGTTGTTGTTGCTGAAGGAACAGTCGGTGAGGTCCGTGATATCGTTCCCCCAACCGACCCTGAAGCCCGATCCCTTGTTGTTGTCGAAGGTGCACCTGTTGAAATACAGGTCACCTGACCACGTCGAAAGACCACCATAGGTCCTGTCGAAGAAGCCATCATCGGCGTTGTTATCGAAATTCGTGTCATTGATGGTTCCGCTTGCTCCGACCCAGAAATATCCGCCTCGATGTCCGTTGCCGATGAATTTGCTATTTTTTATCGTCACATCCGTCGAATCCCCCGAGGCCCATATGCCCATGGACGAAGAGTTCGATACGACCACGTTGTAAAGCGTCGGTGCGCATCCGCCGTCGTACGAGGCTGCCGTATCCCAGACGGAAAGTCCGGTTCCTTCTCCATTGAAGATCGTGGTGTTTCCCACATAAACGTCATCGTTGAAGATCTGGAGACCTCCCCTTATATTCGCGGCCGTATCCCCGTATCCTCCCCACATGTAGCTGAGTTCGCAGTTCTCGATTGATCCGGTACCCTCGAACTCGAACTTCCAGTGGGTGCCCCATGCCCTCGTCCAGAATTCGCTTAGGGTATTCTCGCGGAGGGTGGTTGTGTCATTCGCGGTCATGTTGGTGTTGAGCATATGAAGGGTTCCCCCCAAATCCACGTAGATCCCCAGACCTCCATCGGTGACCGGGTCCCATACGATTATGGAATTGTTGATGTAGAGGATCCCACCGTTCCTGACCTGGATATTCGCCTTCATCAGGTAATTCAACGATTCGATCTCCCTTGTCTCGCCCGAGGAAACCACTATGTCAAAATGGATCTCAACGGGTGCAAGAGGGGTATCCATGACCTCTTCAGCTCCAATGAACGGAAGAACTCCATTGAAAACTGCAGCGGTTAGTATCAATGACACCAATACAAATAGCGCTTTTCGTAATATCATATGCCCCACCTGATACACGTCTCTATTAGGAATTGGATTGTGCGCCTAACACAACCTCTATTTAGGATAGCGCTGAAGTATTACTGTTTTGACTTATTTAATTTTCCATGCCTGGAAAATTGACTGGACATTCCCCCCAAAGACAGAATTTCTCAGTCTTCGCATCAAATATCGAACACGCCTATCTCGTCCTCGACGGCCTTGACGAGCTTCCCCGAGGATACAAGTTCCGATATGGCCTTTATATCCGGATGCAGCGGTCTATCCTCCTCCATGAAATCGACCACCTCGCGGATCAACCGATAGGCCACCCCCGTACCAGTTCCCGGTGCCAGGGGCTTCCTGAAATCGAGTGCTTGGGCCGCCGCCATCATCTCTATCGAGAGGACCCCGATGGTGTTTTTGTGGATCTCCTTGAGATGCCTTATGGCCACGGGCCCCATCGATACATGGTCCTCCTGATCGGCGGATACTGATATCGAATCGACAGAGGCAGGATGTGACAGCACCTTGTTCTCGGATACCATTGCTGCAGCGGTGTACTGGGCGACCATCTGACCCGAGTTCATCCCTGCTCCTTCCACGAGGAACGCCGGGAGGCCCGAAAGTGTAGGGTTCAGGAGCCTGTTGGTGTGTCTTTCCGATAGGTCGCACATCTCGGACATACCTATTTTGAGAACATCCGCTGCGATACCGATGGGCTGTCCGTGGAAATTGCCAGCTCCGATATGGTCCATATCGTCTGGGAAGAAGATCGGGTTGTCGACAACCGAGTTCAGTTCGGTCTCGATGCTCTCCCTCGCATACTGCCATAGGTCCAGAGTCGGTCCTAAAACCTGAGGTGTGCATCTCATGGAATAACCGTCCTGTACCTTTCCGGTCGGATTTGCGAGTATCTCCGATCCTTCCAGCAGCCGCCTGAGGTTCGAGGCGACCTTGATCTGCCCTTTGTGTGGTCTCACCATGTGAACCCTTTCATCGAACGGCTTTAAGACGGTGTTAAGAGCGTCGAGTGTCATGGCGGAGGCAATGATGCCGTTCTTGATCAGGTTCATGGCATCGTCAAGGAGCAGGCACATCTGGCCGACCATAACCTGGGTCCCGTTTATTAGGGCAAGCCCCTCCTTAAATGTGGGTTTCACCGGTTCCAGACCGGCCATTCTAAGGGCTTCGGGTCCTGGATAAACCTTGCCCTCGTACCTGGCAGTACCTTCCCCTATCACAACTTCCGCGATCTGGGAGAGAGGACTCAGGTCACCAGAACATCCGACGGAGCCTTTCTCATAGGCGATCGGCACGACGCCTTTGTTGACCATGTCGAGATAAGTCTGGGCGGTTGTGAGTCTGAGACCGCTGTGACCCTTTGGCCATACATTGGCCCTCGATACCATCGCAGCCTTGATCTCCTCCTCCGGAAGGACCTCACCGTAGGATGCAGAATGTGAGACGATGATCTTCCTCTGGAGCTCCAGACCCTGCTGGGGTGAAAGGAAGACCGAGGCTAGCTCCCCGATGCCCGTTGTTACGCCGTAGATCTTCTCCCCTCTCTCGATGAGTTCTCCGATCATCTGCTGGCAGCGAACTATCCTCGATTCACCGTCCTTCGAATATCTCACATGAGCTCCATGCCTGGCAACCTTCACTACGTCCTCATATGAGGTTTCATCACCGTTAAGAACGACCTCCATCCGAGCAACTCCTGGGTGAATTCTGGACGATGTATCGGGACATTCACCTTAAATCTATCGGGAAACGGAGCGTATTTTTACCCCGTGAATCATGGAAACGGTTAAGTATGCACATGGAATTTGATGAGCGATGTCCATGACCGGAGATACCGAAGAGATATCCGAGACCGCTCCCGGCTACTCTCTCGCAAAGGTATTCGGAACGATAAGGCAGAAAGGTATCGTCAGGGCCCTTGACGATCCTGAGCAGGGGCCCCATGTTCATCTAACTCTTCTCCTTGTAACAGTGGCCATAGTATCGATACTGATCATACTGATCACGACTTTCGTGATGTGAATCAGGACCCTGACTCAATTATCGATAATGCGATTGTTTTGAAAAGTGTTAAATAAATTATTGAGGTTCCAACATCTGGAGGCGGAAAAATGGCGGAAATATTCTTTCCACCCTGTCCGAAGTGCGAGAAGGGTAATCTGATCCCTTTCTCGAGAGGGCAGGATATCTTCGAACTCTGGAAATGCACCAACTGCGCTTATACCATAAACAAGAGGTAGGTAAGGACCACCCGTCCGGGAGCGTTTCCGGGAATGAGGGGGAGCGGCCAAGTACACCTTGTTCGAGCAGCGGAAGCTGTGAGAGGCTCATCATCTAAGGAATATCTCGGAGTTCCTTCCGGCCTTCCTCACTATCAGATGCCCCCTCTTCTTGAGGGAGTTGATGTGGTAATTGGCCACCTGTCTTGTGATATCAAGCTCCTTGGCGACGCTGGACTGGGAGATGCCCGGGTTGTCGAGAACAACGTCCAGGATCTTCTCTTCCAGGTCCTTGGGCACCTCTCCGTTGGAGGGGTAGAATCTCCGGAATATGCCGATCTTCTTGGAACGGACCAGACCCTCCTTCTCCAGTTTGATAAGATGGTGGGAAAGCGTCCCGTTTTTGATTCCTAGCAGCATCCTGAGGTCCGTGAAACTCGATCCCGGATACCTCGTTATGGCTCTGTATATCTTTGCCCTGTTGGAGTTCTGCATCAGGTCTTCCATGGAGTTGATCCGTTTATATCCCATGGTATCACTGAATAATGTTAGTCCAGAGAATATTTAAGGAGATTCCCGAAAAGAGCAACAACCCTGTTGTTCGATCGTCCTAGGTGCCTGGACTTCCATTGTGCGGGATCATCTCTTTCTTCTGCGATAGATGGTCCACCCAGTGACGGCGGCCGCTGCAATTATCAGGATGGAGAGTATGAGCACCCACGGAGTGCCTTCCTCCCCTTTCCCCTCTTCATCGTCCAGGGGGGGTATCACCCTGTCGAGATCGTATACGGTCCCCTCGATCGAGACCACACCTCCGGAATATCCCGCTGAAGGTACTCCTTCGTACCAGAAGGCTACCATGGAATTCGGCCGGGGCGGTGATATGACCAGGGGTTCCTCCTCCGGGATCTCCAGCTTCATGTTCACACCCATGGTGTACTCTATCCTGAGTTCCATGTATTCACCATCCTGGAAAGGCCGGACGGCCTTGAAACCCCTTCCGAAAACGCCGATGGCCCAGTACATGGCCTTCCTGTTCTCCAGATCGGTGAACGTGTGGGTCTTTGCTCCCAGGGTCATCGTTCTGAGGAACGGCTCCTGGTAATCGAATTCCCCGTCGTTTCCGAAATCCACGACGAATGTCAGCTCCCCTATGGTCCTGTCAACTACGTTGATCGGATTGAAATTGAGGTTGATTGTGATCTCCTGAGCACCTTCCGGAACCCATACCAGCCTTGACTGGTTCTGTACAAGATAGGGGCCTTCGTCATCCTGGGCATATCTTGCGAATTCTGCATCCCACCCTGTCTCAAGGATGTCAGTTGACATCTCCCTGGAGCCTCTCGTGAAGACCTCCATCCCGTAATATATGTCTATGGCATCCTTAACGGTCCATTTCTCGTAGGGATATCTGGTCCTAAGCTCCTCGAGGGTGAGAGCGATGCCGACCGCCTTCTCCGCATTTATTAGTCCATAACCCTGAGCCCAGTCGATCCTTTTCCCCTCCCATCCTGTCTCGGTCTCCTCCCTGTCGATCTCCTCCGGGACGCCGTTGTCCTCCTGTTCGTTCGACAAGGGTATCCCGTCAGGTTCGAGGTATGTCGCTGATTGCTCCATTATCCATTCGACCTCATGTATCCGATTGAACTCGTAATCGTACCACCATTCCTTGTCCGGTCCCGAATAGTCCTCCCATCGGTCGGAAATTGTCAGTGATGGTGCCGCCTGGAACATGAGCGCTGCCAGTCCCGATACGTGCGGTGTGGCCATGGAAGTCCCCGAGATCGCCAGGTAGTAGGGGTTCGGGTTACCTCTCATCTTTGAGATCGCCGATATCTGGGTCATTCTGGCGTGTGCGGACCATATCTTGACACCGGGGGCCCCGACATCCGGGTAGGTCTGGTTCAGCCCCTTCTGACCCCTCGAAGAGAAATAGGCAACCCTGGAACCATCCCTCTCGAAGGCGGCCACCCCTATGTTCGAGGGGATCACACCTGTGGGAGAGGCTGTGAGCTCCAGGCCGTCGTGGTGTCCGCTTCCGGCGTTACCCATTGCGAATACCACGACAACGTTGTTCTCGTAGGTAAGTTTCTGACAGATCCTCGAGGTCGAATCCTGCGGATCGTATTCTGCCGCACCACCACCCCATGAATTGGAAACGACCCTTATCTTCAACTGGTTCGGATCCTTCGAGTTCAGGTAGACCCATTCCAAACCTTCGTATGTGTTGGTAAGAGTGATCCCGACATCACCCACGCATAGACCTATGAGGTTCGCGTCCGGTGCCACTCCCGCCCTGGCCCCTGCGGAAGCATCACCATTCCCCGCGATAGTTCCGGCGCAGTGCGTTCCGTGCCCGTAGCTTGTGTCGGAGTTCTCGATCTCATAGAAAGGGCGCCCGGGTTTGTCCTGCTTGAGATTTATGATGGTCTTCTCCTGGTAATCCAGATCCGGATGGCCTGCATCGATCCCCGTATCCACCACGGCGACCGTTATCCCTTCTCCCGTCAACTGTGGATATCTCTCCCTGGTCGATCGGATGAAACTGTTCCATGCGATGGTCGCGTTTATCGTCGAAAGGGATTCCTCCATCAGGAGCTCCATCTTTCCATCATATTCCATCCAGTCAGTCCTCGGATAACCCGAGAGCATCTCGAACTCCTTCGATGTTCCTTCCAGGAGTACTGCAGGGAGGACCTTCATGGTTGCGACATGTTCAAGTCCGATGCTCTCCGCATATTCTATGTCGGCATCCAATGGCCAGCTTTTGAATTGAACCAATGACCTGAAGACCTGCCCTTCGTCATGGTCCTTGAGCATTCTGCGCATGTACGGATCAATCGAGTCATCGAACCTCGGATATATTTCCGGGCTCTCGGGGATGAGGGCTGCCACGCTTGGCAGAAGCAGGATCCCCATCATCAGGACAGCCATCTTCATGGACCCTTCTGGAATGGGACTTCTGGACATACCTTGCGCCTCCGGCCTTGATGGTCAATGGGAGCATATATTGGTTGTGGATGGATAATATGACTTTCGGAAGAAGAGTGAAATCATGATCGTTCATCCCCAGGCCGCCGAGGTCCCGGAAGGTAACCGAATGGATAAATCGAACCGATATGGTCCTCCCGATGAAAAGAGATACCTCCTGCAGGGGTCATTCACCCAACAATCCTTAAATAATATTCAAATTGTAAATCGGGATGATGTCTAGCGATGTCCAGGACAGACTGGTCTCCGCCTCGGAGGTGGAGAGATGGTGCTACTGTCCCCTGTCCTGGAAGCTCGAGAGGGAAGGTTCGGCAGAGGAGAGAGGGACGCTTGATAAGGGCATGGTCAGACATCGCGACTTCGGTAACGAGGCAGGTGCAGTCAAGCTTGCCCAGAAAAAAGGCAGGGAGGACCGGCTGATAACATGGACCTTCCTCCTCTTCTCCGCTCTCCTCCTTCTCATGGGATCATCGCTAATAGTTGTCACCGAGATAAGCTCCATCGATATTGACGTCTGGAAGGTGGGTGTGGTATTCCTGTCCGTCCTGATGATCGGTATTTCCGTTGTATACTATTTCTATCGTAGGGACGACGAGGGCAGGATGCCGTGGGAACCCCTCGGGAAACTTTTCAGGGGAATGGATTCAAGGTCATTGAGAAGCAATAACACCCCTCTTCTCTTCTATTTTTACGGGTTGCTGCTTCTTGTGAACTCCGTGATCCTTCTTCGGCCATTTGGGATCGGGAAGGATGTCGTGACAAGCTTTCTTGCGGGACTCCTGCTGCTCCTCTATATTATTCTCCTGGTCTCGTTCACTCTCTATTTCCGGTCCCGAAGGTCCGATATCGAAAGGAAGGGATCAAGAATGGGTGGTGCGCTAGTCCTCATGCTGCTGATATCCCTGTCAGTTCTTTTCATCTTCATCTCCGACAAGATCGACAAGGAGGGGCAGATGGGATGGGTGTTCCTCTTCATTTCCCTTCTTTGGTTCATTGGGGCCATAGGCTACGACTTGCTATCGAACTACAAGGCGGACCGAAGGAAGGAAGAGGACCATGAAACCCAGGAGCTGCCCATAGCGGCGCTTGCCCTACTGGCCTCCGTCTTCACTGCCTCCACCTTCCTTGCGAAGGGAGACAATCTGGATGAATACTATCTCGCATCGATGGTGATGGCTGGAGCATGGCTGATCGGAGCCGCTTTCTTCTTCTGGAGAGGTATTCACCAGAAAAGGGCTGCGGTGTCAGGCCTTACCGGTCTTTCACTCCCTCCAGATGCCCGGGTCGTCACCTACGATGATCCCGAGCTAAGAAAAGGTTCGAAGCCCCTTACCTCAAGAAGGCACTTCCTCGTTGGCACTCCGGACATGCTCATAGAGGAAGCCGGTATGAAGGTACCGGTCGAGGTGAAAACAGGCAGGATACCGCCCAAACCGCATTTCAGCCATATCATGCAGCTATCCGCTTACATGCTGCTTACGGATGTTGCGTTCGAGCAGGATACACCGTACGGTTACCTTGAATACGCCCCCGCCAGAACGGAGAGGAAGAGGTTCAGGATAGAGTGGGACATAATGACAAAGGCACTGGTCCTCTCAAAGGTCTCCGAGATCCGGGAAGCCGAACGGACCGGTGTCGTTCACAGGAATCACGAGAGGGAGGGAAAATGCAGGAACTGCTCCCGGCGCCAGGGCTGTCCAGAGAGAATGGTTTGACCCGCTATCTCAATTGGCATAAACCGCAATCAGCTGAAACGGATCCTCTTGCCGGGTCTTTTGAAATGCTTATGTGCGGAAACGGACGGTCTTACCTTCTCGGCTCCTATTCCCTTACTCCGCAGACCGCGACTCCTCTTCCCGGCGGATGTGAGCCCCCTGTGGACCCTCCCGGTATGCTGTCTTTCATGGATCCAGTTGATCTTCGGGTCCTTGACGATGGCCGGATGGTGCGGATCCACAAGAATGACCTCGTAGAACTTGTGCTTACCATCCTCGCCGACCAGATATGAGTTCAGGACCTCCATGTTCGAATACCTCTTCGCCGTCCTTTCCTCGGCTATCCTCTGGAGGTTCTTCTGGACCCTCATCCGGATCATTCCCTTTCTCTTTGCCCTCCGGCCCTTGCGGATGGCCCTCTTCCTAAGCGATCCCATCCTGACCTTGGCCCTTACCAGAACATAACCCTGTTTCGCACGGTATCCAAGGGATCTAGCTCTGTCAAGACGAAGCGGTCTCTCGACGCGAACGAAAGTAGGTTCACGCCTCCACTGGACCAATCTCTCCCTGTTGATCTCCTTGACATCGCCGTCGTACGGTCTCTTCCAGGTCTCGCCGATATATTTGTAGACGCTTTTGGTCATGCGGTTCACTTCCTTGGGATTCACCCATGACAGGGCACATTTCCCGGTCTTGCGACACGCGGAGGGAACTTCTTCCCCTGGAGCGTGGGATTTGCTCGAAACTAATACTACTATTTAATGATATCCTCTTCGTAAGGTCATTCCTCATAATCTTCCTGCCGCCTGCGTCCCCTTGATATCCTCGCCATGATCCCGATAAGTATCAGAACTAGAAGAATGGCCATCGGCGCCCCGATGCAGATATAGCAGGCTCTCCTGAGACCGAGGAGCGTATCGTCATCTTCCTTCTCCTCGAGAACAATATCACCGGAGGGTATCGTCATGTTGTCGTCCGCATTTATCGATTCTTCCCAGCTCCTGTAACCCTTCTTCGTGAATTTCAGGATCCTCGGACCCTTCTCCACCAGTATGACGAAGTCGCCATCCGAATCCGAGCTGGTCTCGGCCCCGTCATCCGATGATATCTTGACCCCGGAAATCGGATTCCCTTTCCTGTCCACAACCCTGCCCGAGATCGATACCTTCGGGGGGGGTACCTCCTTGTCGAAGACCTCGAAGCTCACCGTATCCTCATCCTGGTTCCCAGCAAGGTCGGTTGCCCTTACCGTGATCGTGTGATTTCCGAGGGAGAGTCCTGACACCTCGTATTCAACGTTTTCTCCGACGTCGATCCATTCATCCTCATCGATCCTCACCAGATGGTTGACCTCCCCCGGTCCGAAATCCACAGTGAACCATTCAATCACGATATCCTTCTCGATCGTATCAAGTCCGTCCACCGGCCAGATGATCCTGACGTCCGGAGAAGTCAGGTCCACCGTGACGGTCGTGGATATCACATGGAAATTCCCTCCCAGATCCCATATCCTCACCTCCACCACATGCCCGCCCTCGGTGAGGTTCTCCAACAGATAGCTTGTGGAGGTGTTCAGGTCCATCCAGTCGCCCTGGTCGGATCTTATCTCGTAACCCTTGAGAGCCACGTCATCGGACCCTGTCCACTCTATCGTCAGAGCGACCTCATTCAGCACGAGTTCATCGGGTTCAGTTAGGAACTCCCCCTCCGGCGGTGTCAGGTCGATAATGAAGGAGACATTGGTCTCGTTTCGGTTCCCAACCTTGTCGATACCGACCAGATGGAACGTGTGCTGTCCTTCTTCGAGGGGGCCGGACTCCATCGATCTGTTCTCACCAACGTCGGTCCAGTTCCCCTCGTCCAGTTTTACCTCGAAGTGATCGAAGGAAACATCGTCCGCTCCCATCCATGAGAAGGTGAGGTTCCGATCGTTGGTGATGTATCCCTCTTCCGGGAATGTTATCTCCACCATCGGCGGGGTCCCGTCCGGGGTTACCATGACCTCCTCTGAAAAGGTTCCCGTTCCGTACTTGTTCTGTCCGGCGACGCTGTAGTGATATTCGATGTTGTTCTCGACTTCATCATCCACCAATGTCGTATCCATCCCCTCCACGATGATCGGCATGAAGGTCGGATCATCACCCTGCCTCCTGTGGACTATGTACTGCCGGACCACAGAATCGAAGTTCACCTTTGGTGGGGACCAGGAGAGTTCAACACTGCCATCGCCCGGAATGGCCACGAGATCGAGCGGTTCCGATATGACAACCACGGGGGATCTGGTAAGGGGGCGGTTGTCGAAGTTCTCGTCACCGAATATGAGATATGGCTCGTCCACTATTCCGTCGCCATCCGCATCAGGTCCCGTCCAGTCGGTCCAGTGGTTGCCGGAGCCTTCCCGGTCCCAGTCATTGTCGGTGGAGTCGTCCTTGGCCTGGATGCGAGTTGGTGAATAGCTGTCGGTGGATCCGTTGTTCCAAAGGAAGGTGTTCACGTTGATGACATTGGAATGGGAGTTCTCGATCCGAACACCGTAGCTTTTTGATTTGTACAACAGGTTCCCGGTATAGGCTCCTCCCATGGACCTGTTGACCTCTATTCCTGTACCATTGGTGTTCTCGATCCGGTTTCCGGCGACTAGGTTGTGCCAGGAGCTTCCCCAGTACCTGCCGTTAACGCTTATACCGATATCATTTCCAAGGACCAGGTTGCCCGAGACCGTCATGTTCTTCGTGTTGAACAGCTCTATTCCGATCCATGAATCGATTATGGTATTGTTCGAGATGATCGACCGCTCTTCCATCTGCGCGTAGACTCCCTTGTTCGAACACCCTTCTATCCGGTTGAACTCGACCGTATTGTCCGTGCCCGGGTTTGTGTCAAGATAGCTCATGTAGAGTGTTACCCCGGTATCGCACGATGTGATCGTATTCCCGCTCACCAGGTTCCCGAATGTCGCTCCCGATACTATCACCGCATTCATCGCATCGGATATCCCGTTCTCCTTGATGATGTTGCCCTGTCCTCCCTGTATGGATATGGCATTGTACACGATGCCGGTAAGTTCGTTTCCCTCGATCGTTGAATTCGAGGTCTCGAAGACCGTTATTCCCTGGAGCTGTCCGTTCATGATGCAGTCGTCTATGGTTATGGCTTCGCAGTAGCCGGCGATCACTGCCGCTGTGCCGGTATCGAAAACTATGGAGGATACATAGAGCCCCTTCACATTGGCAAGTATCACCTCGCCTGCGTCCGACGGGACACTGGACCCGGTCATGTCCGAGTTCTTGTAATAATAAACTGGATCACCGTCAACGGTGTTGTTGGTCGTTATCGTATGCCGTGTCAACGTCCCTGCATCCATGGAGAACACGATGCTTCCCCCGACCATGACATTGCCGGAGAATTGGTTGTCAGGACAGGACCCCGTGACGGAAAAAGCGTTCAGGGTATTATTCGCTATCGTGTTATCTATGAAGGTGGATCCATAGATGTTCACAATGGAAACACCGTTGCCGTCATTATCCTCTATTGTGGTCCCGTCAGTAATGACCCTCTCGCATCCGGAGACATCGAAGCCGCCGGCCGGATTGTCGAAGATCGAGTTGCTCTCGATCCTGATATCCTGGCTCCGCCAGGTCATCAGACCGACCGAGTTTGCCGAGCCGTACACCTCGTTCCCCGAGAGCGTAAGATTGTCGCACATGTTGACCATTATGTTATGATAATTGGACCTGAAGATCTCACAATCCTCCAGGGACCCATTGGAGACCTGGATGAGATAGATCCCGTTCCCTCTGTACTGGGAGCTCGTTTCGGTGTCCGCGTCGTGGACCCTGCAGTTCCTGATAATGAAATGCTCCTCCGTGTTGCTTATGAAGAACCCGTAGTTGCTGCCTGTCGCATCGATATCCAGATCCTCTATGATATATGGATCGCCGTCGATGCCGGAACCCGCCCATCCTTCCTGGGAAGCCTTCTGGCTGAGGTTCTGGTATATATGGATCGGAGCATGGGCCACGAGCGGGCCCCTTGTCTCGGTCCCATGAGGGGCGTCGTTCGCAGTGACAGTTGTCGTTGAGGCCATCACGGCCAAGAGAAAAAATGCGACAGCTAGCGTTATGGACCTGATCCTGGACATGAGAGTTCCCCCACTGATTAATCCTCGGTATGTTTGCCAGGGGTATAAAAGATGAACTACATCAGTATCGAAAATACTCGAACCTCAGGTAAGATTATCTATACTGGTAGACCATTCCATTCCGGTGCTTTCCTTTGGTCGTGGGATTCATATTCATCAAGACGGAGTCCAAGATGGAAATTAAGACATTCAGGGCTCTCAATAGAATCAAGGAGATAACCGAACTGACCCCGTTGTTTGGCGAGTACGACCTCCTCGCGAAGGTCGAAGCCAGTGACTTCAATCATCTCTCCGTGATAATCCTGAAGAAGATCAGGAAAGTACCGGGTGTGATCGAGACGCAGACACTACCGGGTGTCAAGATCTGATGCTGGAGAAATCCTCGCCGGGACCGAGAGAACCGGGTCTGAACTTCTTCTTGAACAGGAAAAGTTCGTTCTTGAGACCGTCCTTCCAAGTGTTCAATGCCTTATCACCGGTCCGGACCCTGTAAGGGACCGATACCTCCTTTGTTCTGATCCTTCCATTTCTGAAGGCTTCGATCTTGATCTCCTCGGACATCGGCATCCCGTCGGAGGTGATGGTAAGGTGTTCGAGGGCCTTTCTTTTAAAGACCCACATGCCGGACTGGGAATCGTTGAGGTTCATCCCGAAGAGTATGTTCATCGTAACCTTGAGCACCCAGTTGCCGAACGCATGCGTAGTGGTGAAAGCTCCCTTCTCGGCTTTTTTGATCCTGTCGCATGACATGAAATCGAGACCTTCGTCCTCCAGCTGACTCACGAGTTCGGGGATGAGCTCTGCGGGATATGTCGTGTCCCCGTCAAGGGTAACGATGATGTCGCCCTTCGCCGCCTTGAATCCGGTCTTGTAGGCCCTGCCGTATCCCTTTCTTTTCTCTTCGATAACTCGAGCCCCTTTGGATCTGGCTATCTCTCTCGTTCTGTCCCCGGAAAGTCCGTCGACGATCATGATCTCCTGGTCATCCGATCCCGGGATCTGGTCGATCGTCTGGCCGATTGACTCCTCCTCGTTGAGGGTGGGTATGATCACGCTCACCTTCATCAGAGCACCGGATGTCCTTAATCCAGTTTCCGATTTATACTTTGGGGAGCACTAGTCGCCTTGAATCCGAAAGGTAAATGACAAATTATCCTCTTTAGGTGTCGATACCATGGCGGCCGGTAAAAGCAGGGTCACGATAAAGGCATTGAGGATGTCGAGTCAGATAGTGTTCTTCGTTATAGCCGTCCTCGGTGTGTTCGGAGTGACCATGACCGGTTTCATCTATCCCTTCTTCTTCTGTCCGGCCAGTCCTGGTGCCTGCGCAGGCTGTCCGGTTTGGGTGATCGAACACGGAACGATAAACATCGTCAAGGGCCTTCGTGAAGGTATCTACATGATCCTGTACCTGGTGGGGTTATTCATCGTGATCGGGGCCATCGTTGGAAGATCCTTCTGCGGCTGGGCCTGCCCCGTGGGGACACTTCAGGACATCTTCTCGTTCTTCGACAGGAAGCTCAAGAGCATACTCTGGGTACTGATCCTGGCAGGTGCTTCCATGGCGATGCTGATCTTCGGTGCCCTTTTCCCCTATCTCATGAGGGAGGCCGGCAGGGACCTGCTGACATACATGTGGGCAGGATATATAGGGGCTCTGGGAGCCTTCCTGTGTGCTCTCAGCGGTGTACTTCTCCTGAAGAGGAAGGAGAAGATCTACCCGTCCTTGATCATGGTCGGAGCTGGGGTTCTGATGTGGACCCTCAACTTTTTTGCAGATCGTTTCGGATTGGATTCCACACCCCTGGCGAGCATCGAGCTGATGGGTCTGCTTGGCCTTCTGTTCGGGGTGATCGGACTGATCGGGATCGCGAGGCTCTTCCTCAAGGAGAGGTTCCCCCGATTAAGAACGGGTTCCAGGGCCGACAGACGGGTGAGATGGATTAAGTACGGCATCCTGCTCGGGATCGCTCCCACTTCATGGTTCTTTGATACTTTGTTCTTTACAGATTACGATCCCATAGGGGGAATAACTGCGACGTTGCCAGAACTCCTTCTCGATCCGGCCGGATGGTCCGGGAACGAGTTCTTCTGGTTCAAGGGGATCTTCGTTGTCGGGGTCATCGCCATGATAGCCTTCATCGATCGTGGATGGTGCAGGTATCTCTGCCCTATAGGGGCGATGTACGCCCCGATGAACAGGATCTCCATATCCGATATTGAATATCATGAGAGTGAATGCATACATTGCCAGCTATGCATAAAGGCGTGCCCCATGGGTATAAATCCCAAGGAGAACAAGCTCGATCCGGAATGCATCCGGTGCGGCCGGTGTGTGACCTCATGTCCCACGAAGGCGCAGAGGTTCGTTCCGGTGAACAGCACTATCAGGGGGGTGCTCGGGAGATGAAACGAAAGATCGAGGACCCGTATCCCGGATACGGGGGTAAGCAAATGCCGCCCTTTCTTGCTATAGGTGTGGTCCTGATCTCCATATCCATCGGTATTGGGGCTCTTGCCGTCGGCTCTAGGGATGGGGGTTATGACGAGGTCGAGAAGCTTGCCAGTGTCAAATGTCTTGGCTGCCTGGGATTGGACCCGGTCGTTCCCGGGTTCAAGGAGTTCTGGACTGCCTACCCCGGAGGTCATCGGGAGGAAGGGGAAGAGGTCCAGCATCCTGCATGGATCGAGGAAGCCCTGGAAAGCGATCGTGTCGACATGATTGTGCTTTTCTACTGGACCCCCGGATGCGTTCCCTGTGCGGAACAGTGGGAGGAGATGAGAAAGGACGGAATCGCCTCCGGGGAGGAGGATGGCGGCAGAGAGGGAGAGAAGTACCAGGGCCTTCTCCTCTATTCCCTGGATGCAAGCGAGTTCGATGAGATCGATATCGAACTTCTTGGAGAGGGGAGGAGAATAGTCCCAAACGATCTCTTCTGGATATACCATTTCAACGGCAATTCCTACTACAACGGCGTCCCCGATACGGTCTTCATATTCGAGAGGGACGGGGAGATACACTGGTACATGCATTACGGCAGGATGGACCTGTCCTCGGTTGATGCCATGATAACGAGGATTCTGTATCACGAGATCGCACATTCATAGATATTCCCCGGAAAAAACAATAATTATGCTTGAGCGCTTTGGACCCGGGGAACTACGGAGTGCTCTTAATGAAGGTCCTGATACTTGGTGGAGGGTCAGTCGGGGGGAAGCTGGCCCTCGATCTCGAAGTACCATTCGCCTTGATCGAGGCGGATCCTTCGAGGATATGGGAACTGCAGGACATGTTGAAGGGAAAGGATGTTGAGCACAGACTGATCCACGGCGATGGCAACTCGGTCGACACCATCGAGAAGGCGGGGGAAGGCTTCGATGTCGCAGTGGTCTTAATGAATAAGGACTTCGAGAACCTCGAGGCCGTCTCGATATTGAAGGGCCTCGGGATACCGAGGATCATAGCCCGGGTCAATAAGAGTTACAATATGTACCGCTTCATCGGTATGGGCGCGGAGGTCTTCCAGCACCCGATCGGATACGAGGAAGGATTGATCCGCACGATGATATTCCCCGATGCTAGCCATGCCATCCAGATCTTCGTCAGAGAGGGATCCCCTGCCGACGGATGCACGATAAAGCAGCTCGGACTGCCGCAGGGAGCGGTCATCGGTTCGATATTGAGGGATGATGAGCTCATTCCGCCAACTCCCTCCACCGAGATAATGGTGGGTGACCTCATTGCGATCGATACCGTCGGAAAGAAAGCCAGGGATGTTTGGAAGATATTCTCCAAAACGGGCAAGGTCGAATCCTCCGGCCACATCCTCATGGCCCTGACGAAGGACCGTGACCTCCGGTCCGTGAAGGAGGTGGAGATCCTCTCAAAGAGGCTCGGTTCAGAGATAGTCTTCATATCGACACCGGGGAAGGAAGGACTTGTGACTGCAGCCCAGGGTTTTATCTCGAAAAGGGTGCCCTTCAAGGTGGTCGAATCCGCTACCGCCGAAGGTCTCATCCCGGAGGACCCGTCATCGATCTATCTCCCCGGTCTGAACAAGAAGTACAAAGCCCTCCAGTACCTCATACGGGAGCATATGGAGGAGGGATCGCCCCATCTTGACATATTCGTCATATCCGGTCCCAGCGTTCCATACGTTTACATGCCGTTCATATCGCTGACCCTCGACAGGATGATACAAAGCTCCCCGATGCCCGTTCTCATTTCCAGATCCTCCAAAAAATATAGGAAGATCCTGCTCTACCTGCATGCAAACTGCGTGCAGGAGATCTCGATAGCGATCCAGATTTGCAGGGCGATGGGTTCGAGCATCACTGCGGTCTACAAGCCAAGGAACTCCAGGCGCGCTCAGTATCTGAAAAGGTTCGCCCAGGTGTACAACATAAGGGTGGAAGAGAGAAAGGTGGTTGGGAATCCTACCGTCGAGCTAATAAAGGAAGTGAAGGAGAATTTTTACGATCTGATTATAATCAGGAAGGACCTCAGAGAGATACAGACATCCCAGATGCGAAGACTGGTCCATCTTTGGTCCGGTTCTGTGATGATGGTGCCGTAGGTGGTATGATGAGCGAACTGGATCCCTTCCTTGTTCTGACCCTGGTGGCCATCCTCGCCTTCGAGGCCCCCTTTTTCGCAAAGGCCCTGAAGCTTCCCCTTGTGGTCGGTGAGATCCTTTTCGGGGTGATAGTCGGGACGATCATTCACATTCTTGGAGAGGTCGGATTGAACATTAGCCTCACAAGCGATGTACTTGAGGTCCTCTCGACCCTGGGTTTCGTGATGCTGATGTTCATGATCGGGATGGAGAACGACCTCGAAGAGCTCAAGAGTCTCAAGAGGAGAGAGAAGTGGTCCATACTCCTCATCCTGACAGCCAATTTCCTTATCGCTGTGGTTCCGGTAGTGATCTTCGGACTGCCCATATTCATCGGAATGATCCTGGGCGGTGTCTCGATCGCCGTTGTCCTTCCAGTGCTCAGTGAAATGAACCTGAACAGGACAGGTTTCGGATTCAAGATCCTGCTGATCGCCCAGCTTGCCGATATCATAGCCATAATACTGATCTCGGTAACCACGGCATCGTTAAACGGATGGTTGGCCCTCTTGGAGATCCTCGTCATACCGCTGGTCTTCATGGCCTTATTCTGGGTCATGGACCTACTCATCTGGTACAAGCCCAGGGTCATCTCACGGATTTTGAATCCCAACGACCAGTCCGAGCTGGGAGTGAGGTCGATGCTTGCCATCGTCCTGATATTCTACGGTCTTGCGTTCTTCATCGGGATGGAGGCGATACTCGGAGCGTTTTTCGCCGGGATGCTCTTCTCTGCGATATTCAAGGAGAGAGGAGCGATGATGGAGAAGTTCATGCCCCTGGGTTTCGGATTCCTCATACCGATATTCTTCATCTATCAGGGTTTCGAACTTTCCTTCCTCTCCCTGATTGACGTGTACGCCCTGGGGCTCCTTGGACTTTTCACCGTAACGGCTGTGGTATCGAAGGTGATACCGCTCGTGGTCTCAAGGTTCTTCTCCCATAAATGGAGCGACCTCGGCGGAGCGATGCTGCTCGGCACCAATCTTTCCGTGGTGGTGGCCGGTGTCAATATGGGTCAGAAGGCGGGTATCATTGAATCCGAGGTTGCCTCAGTCCTCATACTCTACGGAATCATATCATGCGTCGTATTCCCCATGATCTTCAAGAGGATCTTCCGGAAATATCTGGAGAAGTACATGATGAGCTGATCAACCTCATTCGTCGTCATGGGCCTTGATCTCTCCGAGCTCCACGGTTCCCTTCATGATGAGCTCTCTCAGCTCATCAGGTCCCTGGGCGCCTCGCCATTCCTTCTCGAAATCTATACCCTCGCAGCTCTTGATCAGCCACATGAGCGAGTTCAGGTAGAAGTTCCTCTCATCCTTTGAGAATACAATGACGAAACCGGCGTGGACAGGGGGGGAATCCTCCGAGAAGAGAGCTCCCCTTCTTGTCCTGATGATGGATATGTCGTAGATGTCCCTGCCCTCGACCTGGTAGGATATGATCACGAAGTACGGCATCATCATCATGTGGGCTGACCGGTCCTCCTTGGTGAATTCGGACAGGATGTTCTTGTAGTTGAGACCCAGCCTTTCGGAGAAGGAATAGGCGAGCTTTCTGGAAAGCTCGTTCGGTGGCGGGAGATAGTTCATGTCAAGGACATGGGAGGTTTGGAGGCTCTTGACGAACCTTGATCTGTGTATCTTGTCCCTGCTGATCAGGATACCCCTGAGCTCCTCGTCGAGGAGGTTCTCGCACTGGTCCTCTCCCATCACCCTTTCCGCAACATGCAGCAGGGCATATTCCCTCTTGATCTTGCCATAGGCGTAAAGGAAGTACCAGGCCAGCCCCACTAAGACGAATCCTGTCGCAACCAGCATCTTCTCCCAGCCGAGCATTATTATCAGGAGCAGATAGCCAGCGATACCTATCACCTGAGCCCACGGATAGAACGGGGCTTTGTATTTGGGGCGATAGTGCTTGATATTGCTCTCCCGCATGAAGACCAGGGCGAGGTTAGCGAAAATGAACAGCAGCAATTTCAGGGTCGATGCGTACTCCGCAAGCTGCTTCACATCGGTCAGTGCGATGATGGTTATCATGAAGCTTGTGGTCACAGCAATCGAGAACCAGGGTGTACCAAAGCGTGAGACCTTCGAGAAGATTGACGGAAGGAGCTGGTCCTCCCCCATGGCCATGGGATCTCTCGAAGCGGCCAGGATTCCTGCGTTGCCTGTGGATACGAAGGCCAGGATACCTGCTATGCTCATCACTGCTATCCCCACGGTCCCTAGGATGATCCCTCCCCCGTCGGAGATCGGTGTCTCCGTACCCGACAGCCCATCCTTTCCGAGGATCCCGACAGTGACCGCTACGGTTGCCACATAGAGTATCGAAACGATCCCCCACGACAGAAACATCCCCATGGGAAGGTTCCTTCCCGGTTTTCTGACCTCTCCCGCGATGGCCGCGATCTTCGTCGATCCGGCGAATGATACGAACACTAGTCCTGACGTTCCGAGGATCGGACCAGCGCCTTCGGGCAGGAAAGGGGTGTAATTATCCGCTTTTATGAAGAATAGACCGGCCAGGATGTAGAGGACCAGCAATCCCAGGAGACCGAGGACCATCCCCACCTGGAACCTCGCAGTCAGTTTCGCACCCATTATGTTAAGGACCATGAAGATCAGGCATAGTCCGATGGCAATGGTCTTCACCTCGAATGTGCCTATCGAGGGCTCCAGAAGAGTTGCGAAGATCCCCAGTCCGAAGAGGGCGAAGGCGGATTTCAACGAAAGCGAGAACCAAGCCGAAAGTCCTCCCAGGGTTCCCATCATGGGCCCCATGCTACGGTCCGTGAAGAAGAAGATGCCCCCGGTCTTGGGCATGGCGGTGGAAAGTTCGGCCTTGGCCAGGATAGTCGGAATGGCCAGAAGACTGGCGATTATATATGCCAATATGACTCCCGGTCCCAGCTGACCGTAGGCAATACCGGGAAGGATGAACAGACCGGAACTTATCATCGCTCCCGATGAGATGCAGAATACTTCCATCAGTCCGAGCTGTCTCTTCAATCCCAATTTAAACACCGAAGGAATGCAGCCGATATGGTATTCTTTCAGGAATATATTTTATTTCTCAGGATGGAGCGGGAAAATTAATCATTTATGGATCAGGATGGGGGGTCGATCCTTCTGAACTGTCCAGGAACAGTATCGTCGGTACCTTCCTCCTTCCCGCCGATCTTCCTGAAGACAGGGGAGCTTCCGTCATCCGGCTCCGTTATTTTCGTTCCCCCGTCCTTTCCGGTGCGGACCACGGCAATTACGGTCAACACCACGGAGGCAAGGACTAGAATTGAGGCAGCAAATGAGATGTAGATGCCAGCCTGGTATGTGAGTCCCTCCGATGCACCGATCAACCGCTCCGAGAGCAGATCAACTGCAGCGTTCATTCCTATCATGAACCATAGGGGCGCCAGTAATGATAGTACTCCCGCAGGGATCATCAAAGCCAGCGAGAGCTTTCCCTTGAAAAGGGCGATCACGATAGCGACAAGACCCAGGATGGAGGCGATGATCATTAGCGGTAGTGCCATGGGTATCCCGAAACCCTGAACGAGCTTGCCGGTGGAAAGAGGATAGATGTTTATCGGATTCGCCTTCCCGGACAAGGGGGAAAGCTCGGGTCTGCCCCAGTAGTCTGTCATGTTGCCGGCGATCCGAACGTAGAACCCCGCCGCGTCGGTCCCATCGGGATAGGCTATCGAGAACTCCATTTTGCTCTCGTCGCCCAAACGGTGGAAGGACAGTATGTCTTCCTTCTCTCCAAGCTTCCTGTCCTCTCCGGTGTACTCTCCCGTCTCCTTTACGTATCCCGTTTTTGCCCAGACCTGGACGCTGTTCACCTGGACGTGGAGCTTATCCTGTCCGGTCTTTCCGACCTCGTCCCACAGGTCGGCCTCCACTAATTCGATCCTTACGGTGAGGGTTCTCTTTCCGTTGTCCGGCCACCAGGGTATAAGGTCCGATTCCAGACTGGTGTTGAGTATTGCAGAAGGGTTTCCGACCTCGCTCCATGTTATGCCGCTGTCCTGGGGGGGAGAACGCATCTTGAGCTCGTACTGGAAGGCCTTGGTTCTGTAGGAATCGTAGATGATGCCTATATTGTCCAGGAATTCCCCCCTGACCTGAGGGTAGGTCTTCGAATCCGATCTTGAGAAATTACCAGCTATGCCTCCTCCGATGCCTCCCAGGGGATCGTCTCCTCCGCTTGATCCCGTGGTCTCCATCTTGTAATCGAAGCCCACGGGGTCGAAGTTGGCCTGGAGCCGGTAATCGACCGGGCCTATACTCCTCGACCTGTCGAAGGAAGCCCAATCAGGGAAGATCGATATCACCATGAGAAGTATGGCCAGGACAAGGATGATCATCGATGACATGACCAGCATGGAGGGCTTCTTCGGGGACATCACTCCAGCGATTGATAGTTTGGTATAAATTGATTGTCGATGATATCCGAAAAATACCCTTACCGCAAAGGGTTGCGGAAGATAAAGTACGGGTCCCGTTCCCCCCTGCTAGACCCGCGATAGGTGGTGTTTGGCGTCCCTTTCCCATATCCTAGTTCCAGTCATCATAAAAAAATGACCCTTTCATCGAAGACGATCACTGATCCCTGAGAAGACCCCTTCTTCGTAGCGGTTCCGGGGATTTCTCTGGATGGAGAAGATCTCTCCAAGGATGTATTCGACTTGGGGTTCGGGCATGATCTGACCTCGGTCCACATGCGGGGGCATGTTGAACGCAATACCACCCCTCACAGTATATTAAAACGGTCCCTGGGGCACTCCTGGGGATACCCCAAAGAATATGAGACATACCACCGTTTTATACTCATGACGGATGTGTTCCGGGAAGGGGACCGTGTTCTTCTTGTGGATGGCGAGAGGTCATCATTGGTACTGCTCGACGGTCGCCTGGCTAGGATGAAAGGGGTCCGGGGCGGAATAGACACCTCCAGGATGGTCGGATTGAAAGCTGGAGCCCGTCTCTCGATAGGAAACAGGAACGTTCTCCTTCTCCGACCGGATTTCAGGGATCTCGCGGAGCACATAGAGAGGGGTCCCCAGATAATCATTCCCAAGGACGCTGCAGAGATTGTCTCCGGGCTCGGTCTGTCGAACGGGTCCAGGGTTCTCGAGGGCGGCGCCGGTTCGGGCGCCCTAACTCTGTTCCTGTTGAATGCCGTCTATCCGGAGGGGATGGTTATCACCTACGATATAAGGGAGGACCACCTGAGATTCGCGGAGATGAACATTGATAGGGCTGGACTTAGTCAATGCTGGGAGGGAAGGATCGGAGATGTCACGGAGAAGATCGAAGAGAGAGGACTTGACGCCATGGTCGTTGATATTCCCGTTCCGGAAAGGGCCGTCAGGGAGGCGGCGTCCTCGCTGAAGATAGGAGGCCGGTATTGTTCCTACGTTCCGACGACCAACCAGATGGAGAGGACGGTCCTCGCTCTCAGGGAGATGGGTTTCGCTTCCGTAGAGGCCTTTGAGGTTATCAGAAGACCCTTCAACGTGAAGGAAGGAGCTACCAGGCCTGTGACGGAGATGCTGTCCCATACCGGTTATCTCGTATTCGCCAGATGGATCGGCTCACCTTAGCCTGTCCTCTATCATCCTTTTCAATCTGGGATCCTGGACATGGTTCAGGACGCCTTGGTATATCTTCTTCATTTCGGTGAACCTGACGGTATCCATGTAAAGCTGTGCAAGGTTGAGCTTCACGTTAAGGTTTCCCGGGTCCTTGCTGATGGCTTCCAGATACTCGTTCTCCGCTTCTTCGTAGCGTCTCTGAGAATGGAAAAGGGCACCGAGGGACGCATGGGGCTCGGAGAGCTCCGGGTCCATTATCATGGCCTTCCTGTATTCTACCTCTGCACCCCTGGGTCTCTTTGTCTGCTTGAGCAGGTCACCGTAGTTCAGATGGGCTGAGGGATCGTTCGGATCAAAGCTCAGGGCCTCGCAGTACTTGACCTCGGCACCCCTGAGGTCCCCAGCCCTGTGCAGTTCGATGCCCTCTTCAAGAACCTTCTGGGCCTTTCTCTTGCTGAACAATCCCATCGGAAACTCTCCGTTACCGGTACGGGGTGAGTTCCTGCACGTTCTTAATTGTTTTCCGGAACCGGACCATCAGTTGATGATCCGTCCTTCCCTTCCCTATGTGTATATTAATATGGTTTGATTTCATTACTGAGTTCAAGAGGGTGTCCGATTGAGGATAGGCATCGTGGGCTGCGGGTTCATAGGGACAACGATCGGAGGTGCGGTAGAACAGATGGAGGAGATCGAGTCCATCCATCTCATAGATATGGACTACGAGAGGGCTGTCCAGCTCGGTACTCGCCTCTCCAAGGCGAAGGTCTTTACCTCCTCGGACATGGAAAGTTTCATCGAGGCTTCGGACCTGGTGATCGAGGCGGCATCCCAGTCTGCGGTATTCGAGATAGTCCCGAAGGTGCTCGAGATGGGCAAGGACGCCATGATCCTTTCCGTGGGAGCCCTTGTTGATGACAACCTATGGGAAAGCCTACAGAAGACCGCCAGGGAGAGGTCCTGCAAGATCTACATCCCATCCGGGGCCGTTTCCGGTATTGACGGCATAATATCGGGGTCCATGGCCGA
>JBLIRL010000110.1:0-9252 GCA_049472275.1 Thermoplasmatota archaeon
ATGTCTCCCGGTCACTTAAGAGGCTGGCGGGCGATGACCTGGTGGAATCCGAACTGAAACATGTCAAAGGGGAGAAAAGGAGGCAGAAGGCGTATTTTATTACAACAAAGGGGGAACAGGTGGTGGAAGCTTTGAAGGGCCGTCTGGAGCATCAATCCATCCTTGTTATCACCGATGGTGAGATCAGCAAGGTTCCCATTCTCAGGGCGTACAAGAAGGCAAGGGAATCGGGTTCGGGCATCACCCTTGCCGAGCTGTATATCCATCGGACCAAGAAGTATTCCGCACCACTCGACCTCACCCCTGGCTGGGAACCCTCCGGGGAGGGTCCGTCGCTTTTCGGAAATTACCAGATGCCGATACATTTCTTCGGCAGGGAGGAGGAACTGACCTTCATTGACGATTATCTCAGGTCAAGGGCAGGTGTCCTTGTGATCTGGGGGCTTGCCGGCATGGGGAAGACCTCTCTGATCCTCCGGGGAATCTCTGATTCCATGACCAAGGCCGGTTATATCAGATGCGAGCCCTGGACCGACCGGGTTGAGCTTGTGAACGAGATCTCATGGGTCCTGTCGCAGATGGGATTCGAGGAGGACGCCATGGAGCTTCTCAAGGACGAGGTGTCTCCTGGTCTCCTCTCGAGAAGGATTAGGTCCGTCTCATCATCGGCGAAAGGATTCACCCTCATAATCGATGACCTCCAGAAAACAGGAGGAGGGCTGGATGTATACATGGAGGGACTCTGCAAGGCCTCGATTGAGACACCGGGATTGAAGGTCATCATCCTGACAAGGGAAAGGCCTTCGTTTCTGGATCCCAGGTTCGAGGTGCAGGGGAACGTCAAGGTAATGGAACTCAAGGGGCTTGATCTCAGGTCCGTTGCACTGATGATCAAGGAATCCGGCAAAGGCGGGGACATCGGGGCCGTATGGGACATGACGAAGGGGCACCCTCTTCACATAGAGCTCATGCTGAGCTCCATGGGATTGTCCGCAAGGTCGCGTTTCGGTGAGTTCCTGGACCAGGAGGTGCTGGCTTCCCTTCCGCCTCAACAGATGAGCGCATTGAAACTCACGGCACTTTCCGGTGTGCCGGTCCATAGGTCGCTGGTCAGGAGGACATCTCCCGAGGACGTCGATATACTCCTTAGAAAAGGCCTCCTGAGAGAAGTAATGGGGGGTCTTTTCTACGTTCATGATATCATATCGGACCACCTCAAGGCGACCATCCCGACAGAAGAAAGACAGAAGGTCATGGACCAGATAACCGCATATCAGCTGGCCGTCGTTTTCAGGATATGGGCAGACGGCCCGGAACTTCTGGATACAGATGGTCTGAGGAACATGGGGTTCAGTGACAACATAGTGAGCATGATAGGGGAGCTCTTTTCCTCGACCGTATACGAGGACGAGCCCCCCCTCAGGGACATCTTCAAGAGATATCTCGATGCCATGATAGGAAGGTTCATCGAGATCGGCCGGACCGATCTGGCACTCTCCACAATATTGAGATTGAACACGATGTCCGGGGTGGGCAGGGGAAAGGTACTCCTGGGCCCCATACTCAAACTGGAAAGGTCAAGATTGCCCGAGGACAGGCTCTTCGTCCTTCGACTCCAGAAGGCCATGATCGAATCTGTCGAAGGGGATATGAGGTCAGCTTCCAGTACTCTTGACCTGATAGAGGCCACCTTTCCCAAGAACAGGATTAAGGGGAAGGACCTGGCAATGTTCCAGCACATAAGGGGGAAGATCTCGAAGTCCCAGAAGAGGTTCGATCAGACCATACAGGCACACATGAAGGCCATAGAGACATACGAAGGATTAGGGGACAGGGCCGGTTCGGCAAAGGAAAGGCTGCATCTCGCAAAGACATTACATATGATCGGAGAGGTGCAGAAGGCTTTCAAAGAGGCCATACGCAGTGCTTCCGAATACGAGAAGGTCCTGGACAGACCCGGGGAAGTATACGCATGTCTGCAGGCCTACAGATCAGCCCTTGCACTTGGCAAGGAGGAAGGGGCGAGCAAGTGCCTCAACAGGGCGAGGGAGGTGTCCAGGTCCATCGGGGACAGGGGACTTCTTGCCCTCATAGAACTTGAGGAGACAATGCTAAAAGATGAGCTCCCCGACCGTTCCGCCATCGAAAGGCTGAGGGTGGTTTGTTCGAGTGTACCTACTGAGGACAGGGCACTTGTGATCAAAGGATACCTTTCGCTCGCCAGGGAATATGACATCTCGAGAAAGGGCGAAGACCGGGAACTCGTTGGACTGTGCCTTAACCTCGCCTGGGAACTGATAGATGGCATCGATCCGGAAAAAGGTGAGATCTCCTACATAGGGATGGGAGAACTCCTCGAGAGCAGATCCGACCTTCTCGAACAGGCTCTGGCACTTGAGGAACTGACAACCGAGAGCGAGAAGGTCAGGATATTCAGGAAGACCGGCTTCAAGCTCCTTGATCCCGCCACAGAGGACTCCCGGGCCGATATGCTGAACAGGCTTTCCGAGGTATACAGGGAGCAGGTGGGGTTGAACTGGAAGGCCATCCGGGAAACGGGAGGGAGCCCGAAAAGATACGACGAGGCGGTGGAGGGATTCCTTCATGCCCAGCTGCTTTTGGGGATACACTACCGAAAAAAGAGGAAGATCAAGAAGGCCAGGGATGCATTCAGGAAGTGCAGGAAAAACCTTATCGAATACGAGAGGAACATCTCCAGCATCTCGGACCATGTGGTCTCCTTCGACATCAGGAAGGTCAAGGAGGTCCTGGAGGAGAACAGGTCCGCGGTCGAGGAGGAGGGATTCTGATATATTTGGGCCAATATCTGATAGATTTAGGGAAAAAAAACTCCGAGTTTATATAACGTCTTCACCCGAAATGCACTTCCAAGGAGGAAGAACACCTCCTTAGGAGGTTGCAAGGATGAAAAGGACTTTAATGGCCCAGATCGCCATGGGGATCGCCTTTGCGCTGCTTATCACCTCCACGGTGATGGCTTCTGGCAACGAGGATGCGCCCCAGGATATGGAGACTGACGAATACGACATGTATGATCCCGTGAACTACCTTGATTTGGAGCAAGGGCTCGAATTTGAGCCGGAAGATCCGGGCGAGGGTGCATCTGCAGCATCCCCCGGGTTCGATCCTCTGGTCAAGAGAACCTACACTTTTCTGACGCGGGATGTGATCTCGGATCACCTCAGATGGGACCAGCTGCCGGGTGTGAAGACGATATTCACCGCCAATTCATCCGGTGAATGGATGTACAAGGCCCTTCCGAGGATCAACCAGACCGGAGAAGCGAGGATCGTAGACCAGGACGGCGACGGTTATCCCGAGCTCGTTATCTGGAAGCATTATTCGAGGGGGAGGAACATGACCCTCGAGGATGCAAACATCACGATGGAGGAAGCAAGTGAGCTTCTCGAGAGCGAGGGGCTCGCGGGAATCGGTATCAGCTGGATTAAGGGATTCACCCTGGTCTATGTGGACAGGGACGGGGACGGCAATCCCGAGTTCATCCAGCTCAGCGTTGTCAAATCCTACAAGATGTTCGCAAGCTCGGGAAACATTCCCGTGTTCGTGCACCATTTCAGATGGAAGGGACGGACGAGTGATAGGGATTCCGACGGCGACTGGGAGGTCCAGAGCTTCGAAACTGGAACACATTCCCACCTGAACCTGAATGCTGACAGATATCCGGAGTTCGTCAGGGATCATTCTGCCGACTACTGGAGGGGAGACCTCCGGGGCAGGTCCCTGTGGGACAGGATCCGCATGAAGGCCTCCTCGTCTAAGGTACTGGATCGGAACTCGGACGGATCTCCCGAGATGAAGAGAACTGAACATGTCCGCGGAAGCTGGAGCGACCAAAACGGAAACGGTTGGCCCGAAAGGATCCTTATCACACTCGGCGGATCGGAATACATGGACAGGGATTCCGACGGGAACCCGGAATTCAGGGGGCGGAGAACGACATCTCTGGTCTTCCTCGATCGGAACGATGACAGACACCCCGAGCTTGTAAGATATTCCTTCAGGAAGGTGTCGTACATTGACAGGGATTCGGACGGCAGGATCGATCTGGTAAGGCTGCACAAGAAGTCCTTCCTGTGGATCGACCTCGACTCTGACGGCAGGCCCGAGAGAATGCTGAAAGAAGAATCCTACGAGGAAAGGAAACCGGCATCGGAGGCAGTGCGACCCGGGGACGGATCCGGGATCGAGGACAGGAAAGGAGCGGATGACCAACATAAGGGCCCGGAAAGGGAAGAGCTCATCGAGCAGGACCAGCCTCGGCCCGATGACCCGGAAAGAGAGAAAGAGAGGCAACTAACAAGTAGGGCTTAGGGAATTTGAAGTGAAGGAGCGGGCCCCAGAGCCCGCTCCTATATCCGTCATAAGGAGGGTTCGGAACGAAGAATGAGAACTTGGCAAAGGCCGCAGCAGCCCATGTTCTCATCATGCTGATCGTATCGTTCGTGATCCCCGCTGCCGCCGGACAGGAGATTTCCGAAAGGGCCTTGCTGACAGAACCTCTACAGCACAAGATCACAAGGGGCAGGACCACGGAGTTCGGGGGGGGCAGCTTCATAAGGATCGACTTCGGAGAGCGTGCAACACTGGTCTTCATCTGGGGGACCAGGGAGGATCGGGGGCCCATAACCGTCATCTCCCGAGGGGCCGACATACTGGGCCACAGGTACACCGAAAACGGAACGAAGGTGCCCGTACTGAGCGATTCCGTTACGGTCTACAGGTTGGAGGGCCTTGTGGAGTTCGAGGACGAAAACAGGAACGGGATATACGATCCCTCTCCGACCACCTCAACGGTGGATGCCGCCTCCAGTGACAGGATCATCAAGGCCTCCACATTCGACCTCGCCTGGACCTTCCAGCAGAGAGCCCCGGTCGTGACAAGGGATGGAATCGAGTGGAGCTTCTCCCTGGAAGCGAGGAACGTGTCCTATTCGAGGATTGTCAGTGACACAACCGCATTGACAGCCGCAGCGGTCAGACCGGCCACGTTCGTGGAGAGCATCAAGTTCGTCTTCCATCTCAAGGCAAGCGTTTCCAGCGAGAAGAGGACGCTGATCGACCTGAGGTCCGATACGGTCTCAACGAGTCTCTCCGCCGAAACAGGGTCAAAGGATCACGAGACTGAGAGATTGAACCTCACTACCAAGATGGACCATGTTATCAACGGATGGGATTTCGCAGGCGACAACCAGCGCCCCGCCCTGATGCTCAGGTTCGGATTGCATATGGGCAGGACGTACGATCTCCCGACGGCAAGGGAAGTGTTTTCGCTGATCAGAGATCATTTCTACGGGGATTCCTCCGTCATGGTCGATCAGACGGAAGATGGTTCGAGTACGATATGGGATGAGGCAAGGAACAGGGTTATCGTCAAGAAACTGGACACCATCGGCAGCGGCGGGATCTCCCTTATCAGGAAGGGGTCAGAGCTGAGCGGAATCTTCTGGGACGATAGATTGCTCGAGTTCAACGACGAAGGAGGAAGAACGCTCAAGGCGCGGGTGCAGGTCACCAACGTATCCTTGATAGGACCCGAGGGCAGTGTGTGGAAGAGCTCGTTCTTGAAGACAAGGTCAGGTATCGGCATCACGGTCAAGGGGGTTTTCACATATCCGAGATCCGTAAATATACATCATGATCCGGGGATCCAGACATTTGCCTGGAGCCTGAAGAAAGAGCCAAGGAGAGACGACGGACACTGGTACGATCACTGGTGGGAGGATGCGGGGGATCTGATCAAGGGAAGGCAGGTTTCTGTCTCCCTGGTCCTTGTTATCGTCTGCCTTCTAGTCGCTGTCGCCATCGTCTCCTCGCTTTCCAGAAGGAGGATGGACAGAGGCGATGAGGAGCTCAGGAGAGAGGAGGAGGAGATCTTCGTGGTCAGGACAAGGAAGAGGGACTGGGACAAGCTGAGGCCGAAATAGACCCGCATGAGAATAATGACGACAGTTTATTATCGGATGAGGCCAGTGTTTTTCCCCGATGTCCGGTCATCCTGTGATATGCCCCGGATGCGGGGCTTCCGTCAAGGTCCCCGCTGGCAAATGTTCTTCCTGCGGGGCAGTTTTCGGTGGACCTGACAAGGCAAGGAAGCCGCTCACGAGGGATGACAAGATACGGTTGAAGAAGCTCCACAAGAAAAAGGAGCTTCTCGAACTCTACCGCAACGACATGATCACCGAACAGCAGTTCGTGAAGGGAATGTCCAAACTTGGCTATTCCACCGATGTCGAGAAGGTCCTGGCTTTCAAGAAGTTCATCAAGGAGCAGATAAGGGCCTTCGAGAAACTGGATGTCAGCAGCGCGAACGAGGGAGGATATCACTTCGATCCAAACGAATCGAAGGCCGAACTCCCAAGGGATGAGTTCGGCAACGTGATCACGGATTTCTCGGTATCTCCCAGACCGGCGGGTGCACATGCGGCCGTGGCGGTCCATTCTCGCCCCTCAATGGTTTCCGCAAATCCTCCACCAATTACCGGATCGGGGAGAGGCCCCGTTTTCGGCGATACATTGTTCGACGGCACCCGGCCCTCGCGGAGAAAGGAAGTGCGTGAAGAGGTACCTGTCGGAAAACTCAGAAGGGAGGTCACCGCAGGGGCCGCAAGGTCAACCCGCAGACGCAGAGGGGGGCTTGACCTCGAATGGGATGAGGACGAGGAGGAAGAAGAGGAGTTCGAGGTCGACCTCTCCCGTGCACACAAGGGGTGGTGGGATGATGAGGATTGGGAGCTTGATTGGGACGACGAGGACGAGGAAGATTGGGAGGACTGGGACCTGGAAGAGGATGAGGAGGAGGAGGAATGGGAGATTTGGGAAGATCGCATCGAAGGAGGCGGGTCCGGACCCGGAGTCAGGGTGGAGTTCGAGGACGACGATGATGCTGAAAAGGAGGAAGAGGATAACGACGACGGGGAAGAGGTCTTCGATCCCAAGACCTATTACTGGGGGGAGGATAAGGAGGAGGAGGAAGATGGTGATGAGGCCCCTGACGAGGAGGAGGAAGAGGATGACGGCGAAGATTGGGTCGATATGCGCCCAAGGAGGAGAAGGGGTTATTAACGATCCTGTGAATCACCTCCGGTCCGGAGGTGTATTGTATGGCAGAAGAGAGCGATCGGGATAACGGTCAGTACGAGCAAGAGGTCCAGACCGAGATGGCCAAACTCCTTTCCAATGTCAAGGATATGACCCTTTACAATCTTTCGGTGCTGGCTTCTCAGGGCTGGCACCACCTTGGTCTTGTCCCCATCCCGGGAATCAAGGACCCCAAGGTTGATCTGGAACAGGCCAAACTTGCCATTGACCTCTTCGATGCGAACCTCAAGATCCTGGAACCGGGCCTGGAGAAGGATGTGGCAAAGCAGCTGAAACAAACGTTGATGGACCTTCAGCTCAATTACGTGAACAAATCCAAGTGAGTATCATCTTATCATCGGGGGAGCGCGTCTTCTCTCACGGATATCGATATCATCAGCGGGTGCCTCGATCTTCCCGGGACCATTGGCTTCCTGTTGGTCCATCTGGGAGAGATATCTTCTCCTTCCCACGAAGTATGCGATTATGAAGGCTGATCCCGTCAAGAAGATGACCGCCGCCAGAGCCATGATCTCCCAGGGGAAGTCCTTGTTCTCTATCTTCCAGTCGATATCGTACTGCACCTGGGATGCCCTCGACATCACCTCCTCGGTGGACATGGAGGAATCGCGGTAAAGGGCTATCACCAGAAAGTATGTGTCCTTGTCACCGATATCGATCGACCGCTGGAAGGAGGTCACGTTCTTCTCCGAGAAGTTCTCGATGACCTGGAAGGTCACGTTCATATCGGAGACGTTCTTCCCGTCCAGTATCTTCTGGACGTCGACATCCTCGCTCTCGATCCAGTCCGCATATGCTTCCTCTCCCTTGACGAGGAATATGGTAATAGGATACGGGGACGCTTCCACGGTGGCCTCGAGGTGCAGCCTGTCGCCGCTATCGAACTCCATCCTGAACTCGAGGTACCTTTCGATGTTGACGTCCTTGGTCCCCTCCTCGGCCGCCGTCATCGACGGATATGCCGAGAGGACGAGGGCGCAGAGGGATATCAGTACCATAACGGTTCGACGTCTCATGGCCTTTCAGAAATTTGGCCTGTTATTATAATTTATGGGGGAAACACGTATCATGACAGCTCATGTGAGGGTCCTGCCATGCCGCAGGGATCATTCCATCCTGATGATCCATTCCATGAAATCCAGCTGGTTCTTTGCCTCGGCGGAGAAGGATTCGAAGGCCTTCTCTCCCTTCTCGGTTATTGAATAGAGAATGGAACGACCGTTCCTCTTTCTGGAGATATATCCCTGCATCTCGAACTCGTGCAGCGCTGGATACACCGAACCGGGACTCGGGACCCATTCTCCCTTGGTGATCCTTCCGATCTGGTTTATCATGTCGAGCCCGTGCATCTCGCCGTCCTTAAGGCAGCGTAGAAGTGCCAGCTTCAGGTTGCCCCTGTACAGATTGCAGCTCTCGATCCTGCCTTCCTCGGCCGATGTTGTCGGGACAGGTGATATCTCTAACATGGATTTCCTCGATTCGATTAATTCGGGTCCAGATAATTCCGTTGCCCCATACTTGTTAGGGAGAGGACATGGCGGGATACCAGGGAACGGGGGGATCCTATGTTGATTTTATATATCTCCGAGTCTCATATTGAGCCGGGAGGTATTCTTTTGGCCGAGATATTCGATGTACATGAAAAGAAGCTCGAGATTTCAAAAAATTTCAAGAAGACACCGATAGTGAAGGTGAACGATCAGTATGTTGGACTTGCATGGTTCGAGGGGGAATACAAGCTCCACCGCCACAACGTCGACGAGTTCTTCATGGTCATGGAAGGGCACCTGACGATAGAGGTCGAGGGAAAGATCCACGAGGTGGGCCCCCAGTTCTGTATCAATATCAAGGCCGGAGAGAAACACAAGACCACAGCATCGAGGAGGACCCTTGTCGCCATATTCGAACCGCAGAACATCCAGATCGAATGGCTGGAATGATCTGGCCTTATTCCTCCATGTCGGTTTTTCCTTTATTTTTCGATACCTTGATATACCTTTCAATGATAGTTAGTGGAATATTTTTATGGATTCGACGAATAAAGATATTCCCAATAATTCATCGAGTTAAATAAATTTGTGAACAATGTCTGCATTATTTGGTTTAAGAAAT
>JBLIRL010000111.1:0-9251 GCA_049472275.1 Thermoplasmatota archaeon
GGTTCCGAACTCGCCGAAGGCCATTCCCGAATTCGATATCGATGTCACGCAGAGGGATATCACGGCGAACATATCGCCCTTGAAAACAAGGACCACGCCGATCGAAAGACCCAGGAGCCCGAAGAGGTAGAAGAAGGTCATGTTCGCGGCCTCCAGGGCCTTTTCGGAGTAGGTGCCCTCTCCTCTTCTCAGCGCCACCATGGCGTTAGGGTGGGACGACCTTCTCACCTCGCTGAAGAAGCCCTTGATGAGGAGGAAGATGCGCTGGATCTTGAAACCCGAAGCGAGTGAGAAGGAGGAGCCGCCCACCAGCATCAGGACAAGGAGCAGGAATTTCGATGAATCTGGCCAATCATCGATCCCTGGAACCATGAAACCTGTAGTGGAGATGGCGGATATCACCGCGAATGAACCTTTCCATAGGGATGGAAGCGTCCCGGCCCCGTCGAACAGGAGTATCAGGAAGAGAACTACCGGAAATGTGAGTGTGATGAAAAGGTAGGACACGTTCTCGGCATCGAGAATGGTCCTCTTCCTCGCCCTTGCAGAGAATATGCTCATATGGACGTAGTATCCCATGCCAGCCAGGAACATGAAGAGGATGACGAGGATATGGATCCCGGACCCCTCCCCGACGATCCTGCCAGTCGAGGTAAAACCGCCGGTGCTGACAGTGGACATCGAAAGGCAGATCGCATCGAAGAGCTCCATTCTTGCTATGTAGAACGCAAGGAAGGAGAATATCGTGAATATCCCGTAGATGACAGTCAGGTTCTGAAGGAGCGTTGAAAGGTTCGGGACCAGGCCGATCCTGGAGAATATCCTCCTGTCGGTGGACCTTTTCGCAACGTCGGCCAGGTCCGAGATGAACATGAAGGCGAAGACCAGATAGAACAGGCCTCCGACCCACTGGAGCGCAACCCTAAAGAACATCATTCCATGACCGGAGGAGATCAGTTCCGAGGGATCGAAGGTCGACAGACCGGTGGTAGTGAGGCCTGCCATCGATTCGAACACCGCTCCGGCAGGGTTCACGATCCCGTCGATCATGAAGGGTATCGAGCAGACCAGAACAATGTAAAGGAATGATGCTATGGCCGAAGTATACCTTTCCTTCCTCGTCAGACCCTGTGATGTCTTGAAGGTGGCCGCGGCCGCCACATAGACTCCTGTGGAGAATACAAAGGGAACCGTGAACCTGAGTATGTTCTTCGTGCTTAGGTCTCCGTATAGCAGGTCCACAAGGAAAGAGACCATGGTCAGGAGCAGGACGATGATGTTCATCCTGGCCACCGTGATCAGGATCCTCCTAAGCTTCAACGGAACCACCTTCAGAAGTAGTCCTTGACCCATTTGAGGGTATTGCTCTTGGTGAATATCAGCAGCTGGTCCTTCGGATGAATGAAGGTATCCCCGTGGGGTATGATGACCTTCCCGCTGCGGAATATCGCACCTATCAGCATCTCCCTCTTCTTGAACCTCATGATGGAATCCAGTCTCCTGTTCGCTGCCTTGGACTTCTCCCGGACCTTGATGTCGATCACCTGGATCTCACCATGACCCAGCGTGGCTACGGATTCGAACTCGTCCTCATGGAAGTGCCGAAGGATCGTGGAGAGGGTCACGAACCTCGGGGATATCACCAGGTCGATACCTACCTCCTCAAGGATGGATTTGAGACCCGGTTTATCCACCAGAGCTATGGACCTTGTGGCCCCGTACTGCCTGGCCAGGAGCGAAGTCAGTATGTTCACCTCTTCCTTGTCGGTAACCGCCAGGAAAGCGTCCGTTTCGGAGATTCCCTCTTCCTTGAGAAGCTCCTTGTCCGTGGGTGTCCCGTTTATCACGAGGACCTCGGGAAGCAGTTCCGACATCTCCCTGCATCTGTCCTCGTCCTCGTCGAGCATTATCACGGAAAGGTCCTTCTCCGAGAGGATCTTGGACATGTGGTATCCAACCCTGGAGGCTCCCGCTATCATGATCCTTTCAATGGGTCTATTCAGATCAGACCTCCTGGGAACACCGAGCATCCGTGACAGTTTCTGAAAGGAATCGTCGCTGCTCTCCAGGGATGCCACGGCGATGACCCTGTCGTTCGGCTCCAGTCTCACATGCCCTTTGGGTATTATCACCATCTCGTTGCGGAAGATGCAGACCAGGTTCACATCGGCCGGATAGGAGATCTTCCTCAGCTCCTTGCCTGATGCCTTCGAACTCTTGTCGACCCTGACCTCGAGGACCCTGACCTTCTCCTTTACGAATATCGGTGAATCGAGCATCAGCGGAATTGTAAGGATGTTGGCCATGTGCTGCGATGCGATGAGCTCAGGGCAGAACGCGATATCCACGCCCGCATCCTTGAGTCCTTCCGTAGTGACGGGACTGTCAATATAGTCAACGCTGTTTATCCTGGCCATGGTTCTGCAGCCACGCTTTTTCGCTATAGCACATGCTGCGATGTTGATCTCGTCGACACCGGTCACGGCTATGAAGACATCGGCGGAGTTGATGTAGGCCTTCTGAAGGATCGATGGCGATGCGGCGTTCCCGGTCACAACGAGAATATCAAGTGCCTCTAGCTTCTCGGTAATCTCATCCTTCCTCTCGATAATGGTTATGCTGTGCCCTTCCTCGGACAGGGTCTTTGCCAGATGATAACCGACATCTCCCCCACCGGCAATGATGATGTTCTTCATCCGCGCACCTGTGTTGTTATCAGGATAGGGTATTTTATAGTTTTACATCCGGATCGGGCATTACCAGGAGGTCCAGGACGATATGGTCTATCCTGGGTGCATACGATTTCACCTTGCGGTGGTCCAGCATCTCCATCTTCCAACCCTTGGTCTTGATCCTCTTCTCGGCCTCCCTGCCCAGCCACACATGTCCATCCTCGGTCTTCACGGTATCGTGCAGATGGATCATCGCACCCCTGTCCGAGACCATGTCCATGGCTCTTTCAAGGAATTCTATGGTGCCTCCCAGGTAGCCCATTATCACCCTGTCCGCAGGGACCTTAGGAGCGACCTCCCTGTTGTCACCATTTATCGCCACCACCTTATCCCTCACATCGTTTAGGTCTATGTTCCTCTCAAGATAATCGAAGGACTCGGGATTCTTCTCCAGGGCGTATATCTTGTCGATATCGCAGCCGACCGCGATCGGAAGGGTGAAGTATCCGATCCCGGCGAACATGTCCACAACAATCTCCTTCTCCTTACCGCCGTCGATCCTCGGCGGTCTAGGGCCCTCGTTGACGAGTTCGACGATACCTGTCCGCTCTTCGACATTCCCCGAGGAGAACATGATCTTCCTGGGGTCCAGCTGGTACTTCACCCCGTTCTCGGTATGGATCACATCCCAGTTGCCGTCTTCGGGTTCGCAGGCTGTCATGAAGTCGGGTTTCCTCAATTCGCCCTGGATCCCATCCATGTCCACGAGTGTGAACCTTGCCCCGAGAACTTCCTGATAGACAGTACAGATCCTGTCGATGCTGTAGAGGAGGCCCTCGTCTATTTTCAGGACGAGGCAGTCGCCTATCATCTCCCATCTATCCGGAAGCAGCTGGACCTCCTGGGGCTCCAGCTCGTTCTCCAGGATCCCCCTTATCTGCTGAAATGGTGTGGGCCTCCTATCTCGATGCTCCGTTCCCGCACCAGGTTCCGACACGGTGATGATGTCCACCAGGTCGTCTATCAACCATGCGAACCACTCCATGTCCCTGCCCTCGGGGAGCTTGACCGGGAAATGGACCTTGACATCCCTTCCGATGGATCTTGTCGGATCGAACAGATCGTTCTCCATCAGGATCTCTCTGAGCTTCTCCGCCTCCTGCATCGGTATGGAGGCCGTGAACCTCCCGCCGAAGATGTCCTCCTCGAGTTCGTCCATCATTGTCCCACTATTCCTGTGTAGTAAAATGTGACAGCAAGTATTTTGTAATTAGGGTAGATTGTTTAGCCATGAAGGGTTCGGGATGGGTCATCGTGCTGTTTCCGATCTTTGCGATCGGTCTGCTGCTGACCTCGCTTCCAATCCTTGATGGTGCTCACGGGGCCCCGTCGAGGGGAGCGGAGGAGGACATCAGGATCACGATCACGGTGGATTTCAAGGGACTGACCGGGTATCTCCTTATCGTGGATGTGGAGATCTACGAGATCACAATAGATCTCGTTACATACGATACCGAAGAGCTCAGGGGTCTCTACCAGGTAGACCCCGATACCACCGTGGACGTCATCGACGAGGAGCTTAAGGACCGCATCCGGAACCTTACCGGCTACTCCTTCAGTGGTGACGAGCTCGAGGTGGTCGACGGGGAGCTGGACCTAACATCCCTGGACGAGGGAAAGGACGAGACCTTTCCCATCGAGTATTCCATGACTGTATCCGGATCTATGAACCTGAGCAGGTTCATGGATGTTGGTACTCTTGATAAACTTGATGATGACAGAGAGGACATATTCATCCTCGGCATGCTGATGTCCGGTTTCGAGTTCTCAAGGACTGCTACCCTCAGGGCGGAGCTCGGGCAGATCATCCATTATCGCTTCCCTGGAGAATGGAATCCGCTCGGTTACGGTTTCATCGATGTCCTTCTCAGGGAAAGCGGGTCACAACCCGCGGATGGTTATTACACGAGGACCCTCGACAGCCGCCTCGGAGAGTTCGTTGATCATTTCTCCTTCACACTCAGTGCGGATCATGTAACCAGAGGAAGCGATGAGAAGATCGAGGGGCAGCTTGATATCGACTGGTTCCAGCTTGACAGCATGGACATCGCGGGCGATGTGGATCTCGGGACCCTGTCCAGGGATCGGTCGCAAGCCCTTGACGATCTTCCACCATCCATGAAAGCGCCTGACACCTTTCCGCCCGGTTTCATAAGGTTCGCCCTCGGTGAGGGCATCCTCGATGCCGCCGACATCGAGGGCATCGAGGAGGAGATATCCACGGAGATCGAGACCAGTCTCTCCTACAAGTTCGACGGTGGAGAGGTGAACATTACATCAAAGATGACCATTGACCCGTACGAACCTCCAATAACCGGTGCGGACCTCGATGAACTCATATCGGACAGTTCGCCGAACGAAGTCACTGTCCAGACAACCAATCCAATTGAACTCGATATCCTCGAGGATCACGAGCTCGAGGATGTCCTGGGGCTCCTGAACGGGGGGCTCAGGATAAGCAAGGAAATGGACCAGATCACGGACGAAAGGCTCTCCCTTAGGATCATGCTCCCCGAGAACCTCATTTTCGTCGGTGAAGAACCCATCTCGTCCGAGGAGGGCAGGAATACCTACAATTACATGGACGGCTACCTGCTGCTAGGTTCGACCGCAGCCCCTGTCTATGAGGAGGAGAAGGTCGTCATGGATGCCACCATTGACCTTTCCGGGGTCAGGTCGCATTACATATCTGACCTCGAGATAGACATAGAGCTTGACGGGTCCATCTCGCTTCATCGGATCAGGTACGACCCCGCGGACTATGACGTTGATTCCGATCTCGATTACGAGCTCGACTATCTCACAAGCGATCTCATTAGGCTGCTGGACAAGATGGGTATGGTCGATCGGTCCGAGGTGGAGGACAAGGTCCGGGAGGAGCTGATCGACCTTGTGGACGATCTTCTGGACGAGGACGGAAGGGAGATCATGGTTGAGCTTGTCGAGGAAAGCCTCGAGTTCGACGGGGATGTGACACTCGTCGACGATGCGGAACCCATATCCATCGGTATACGGGCAAGCGGAAGGACGGCCCCTCTTGGGGATGCCGAAGGAGAGAACTCCTTCCGAAGCAGGTCCTTCAGGTTCCTGCCAACCCACCTGGATCCCATCATACCGGCAAGAACCGTAACCAGAAGCATCGACACCAGCTATATCAGGGACTGGGAGAACAACCTTGAGATCATCTTCCCATCTGGGTCCGGGGTCCGAGCGTGGATCGGCGAGGGGAGCGATGATCGAGTATCGGAGCTCGAGGTCGAGGTGGTCGACGGATACCCTACGCTCATGATCAGACCCGAGGATGGCGGCGGCGATCACATAACCCTGGAATTGACGGTCGGACCATATTTCGCATACAACAATGTGACCGCATGCTTCTTCTCTGCATCCGGTGTGGTCCTCCTCGTCCTGCTGCTCATAGCCGCCCTGATAATAAGGGGGATAGTGAAAAGGAGGAAGGGCAGATCCAAGGAGGAGGAGGGTGAGGCGGCCGAGGATGCAGATGGGACCACCGATCGAAGGACAGGTGCTGACCAGGGATCCCAGGAAGAGAAGGAACAAACATCGAACTGGTGACCGATCAAAGTCAATCACCTTGCCCATCATCGACACTTCTGGCTAATTCCCGAATGCGGAAACGTTTAAATAATGGAGCGATTATCAGCCCTTCCACATCCCCTTACTAGGTAAGGAGATGCTCAGCAACCAGATATCCGGAGGCCAAAGATGACCACCGCATTCGATGTACCGGCAGAACCCCTGATAAAGAAGACAGCCGAGAAGCTCAAGGGCTTGAAGCAGTGCGAACCCCCCGAATGGGCACCGTTCGTCAAGACCGGCATCCACAAGGAAAGGGCGCCCCTGGAGAGCGATTGGTGGCATGTCAGGGAGGCGGCCATTCTGAGGAAGGTCTACATGAAGGGGCCCATAGGTACGATACATCTCAGGGCATTGTTCTGCGGTCCGAAGGACCGCGGTTCCAAACCCAACAAGGTGGGATACGGTTCCGGCTCCATAGTCAGGAACGCTCTCCAGCAGCTCGAGCAGGCGGAACTCGTGAGGACCGTCAAGGGCAAGGGCAGGGAGATAACACCCAAGGGAAGGAGCCTTCTGGACAACACCGCAAGAGAGGTCCTCCAGGATATCATCAAGGACAATCCCGAACTCGGAAAATACTGATCCGAAGGTGGAGGTCAAAGCGAGATGCCGGAAGAGGACCCAGAACTGGAAGCACTCAGGCAGAAACGACTCGCACAGCTCCAGATGCAGGAGCAACAGCAAAGCGCGATGAAAGAGGAGCAGGCAAGAGTAGACGCCCAGAAGAAGGCGATATTGAGGAAGGTGCTGACTGTGGACGCGAAGGAGAGGCTCGGCAGGTTGAAGCTCGGCTATCCCGAACTAGCAACCTCCATCGAGAACCAGCTCATCATGCTCTACCAGTCGGGAAGGCTCCCGGGCCAGGTTGACGACGCCACCCTTAAAAAGCTGCTAAGCCAGGTCCAACCCCAGAAGAGGGATATAAACATAGTAAGGAAGTAGGGACCATGTCCAGCCGAAAACCCTTTGGAAAGAAGAAGAGGCTCATAAAGGCCACGAACCGCAACCGCAGGGTGCCCGCATGGGTGATGCAGAGGACCGCAAGGAGGTTCACAACCCACCCCAAGAGGCACACATGGCGAAGGAGCAGATTGAAGAAGTGAGGTTGAACCGGAGCGTGGATGAAAATGGCCGATGATATGGAAGAAAGGATAATGATAGTACCGCTCAGGAAGGTGGTGGATGCCCCGAAGACAAAGAGGGCACCCATAGCCATCAAGCTCATAAGGTCCCATGTAGCCCAGCATATGAAGATCGAGGAGAAGAACGTCTGGCTGGACACACCGATCAACGAGGCCGTCTGGATGCGCGGGATCAAGAATCCGCCCAACAAGATCAAAGTGAAGGCAACCAAGTTCAAGGACCAGGACCTGGTAGAGGTAACACTCCCCGAGGAGTGACCTTATCGGGGGGCGTGTGCCCGATGGCCATAAGATTGGCTGATATCAACGGCAATCCCTTCATAGGGGTCTTCTGCCGGCAGGTCGGACGTTTCATTCTCTGCCCGATGGATACTCCGGAGGAGTTCGCAGAACAGCTCAAAGAGGTCATGGGTATCGAGCTGCTCCGTACCGCATCGGGAAACACGAATCTTCACGGGTCCCTGATCGCGGCCAATTCACACGGGATCATGCTTCCCTATTTCTATACCAAGGAAGAGGTCAGCGATGCCCTGGCCGGTGCGGGCATGGACCCGGATCAACTGGAAATCGTAGTGAGTGATGATCCGCATACAGCTTGGGGGAACAACCTCCTCCTTTCCGAGAAGGTCGCCCTGGTGAATCCTGACCTGTCACCCGGAAGCCTCAGATTCATAGAGAACGTCTTCGGCGTCGAGGCCGTAAAGGGAACCATCGCGGGTATCAAGACCGTCGGCTCGATTGCGGTCATGAACTCCAAAGGGATGCTTGTGCATCCCAAGGCCACCGAGCGGGACCTCGAGCAGATGAAGGAGCTTTTCGGGGTCGAGACTTACATATGCACCGCCAATTTCGGCTCCCCCTATCTCGGTGCCTCCATGATCGTGAATGACCGGGGAGCGCTCGTTGGTACAAAGAGTTCGGGTGTCGAACTCAACAGGATAGAGAACTCGCTTGACCTCATCGATTGATCAGTATCCGGGACCGGATCCGACGGATCATCGTTCCACTGACCTTTTGCCTGTATTCTCGTTGTGTTGGAAAGATGGGTTGACCGGAGATCATTTCCCGTACCTTCTCTGCCTGAGCTGGTAGGAACGTACCGCCTTGAGAAATTCGGAGAAGGTGAGGCCCGGCCAGTAAATATCAGTGAAATAGAGCTCCGAATAGGCCAGCTGCCAGAGGAGGAAATTGGATATTCTTACCTCTCCCGATGTTCTTAGAACGAGGTCCGGGTCCGGAAAGTCGGCGGTGTAGAGGTACCTGGATACCGTCCCCTCATCGATCTCATCCTCACCGATCCTTCCCTCCTTGACATCGTGGGATATCGATCTGATGGCGGATATCAGCTCCTCCCGACCCCCGTAGGCCACGGCGAGATTGAAATAATAATCATCGTAGTCCCTCGAGATCTCCTCGGCTTCCTTTATAGCCTGCTGGAGATTCTCGGGTAGGAGTTCCTTCTGACCGAGCACCGTGACCCTGATCCTATTCTTGTGAACCCTGTCGTCATGGGCGATCTTGAGAAAGTTCTCCTCGAAGAGTGCCATCAGGGATTCAACCTCCTCGCGGGACCTCTTGAAGTTCTCGGTGGAGAATGCGTACACCGTGAGAATATGGATCCCGAGGTCCACGCACCATTCGAGGACATCCTCGAGCTTGTCCCTACCTGCAAGGTGGCCTTCGAGAGCTCCCTTGCCCTCCAGGGAAGCATACCTTCTGTTCCCGTCCATTATTATCGCGACATGTTTCGGGACGGGATTCTGCAGGACCAGAGCCTTCA
>JBLIRL010000112.1:0-9245 GCA_049472275.1 Thermoplasmatota archaeon
ATTCCACGGGGACCTTATGGACGAGCTTGTTCCTTCTGACCTTCTCCACTGCCATGGCTACCAAGTGCTTTGCCTTCTTTGTAGCCTTCTCGGGATCGTTTTTATGGACCCAGGAGCAGTGCTCCCTGATGTTGGTCATCTCCAACAGATGGGGGTTCAATCCCGCTTCAGCGAGGCTCTTCTTGAATAGCGGTTCATGGGTTCTCGGAGTGCAGGCAGCGACTATGACCCTGTTCAATCCTTCATCCTTGATGACATCGGCGATCTTTTTTTGCGTGTCTTCCGAGCAGGTGTAAAGGTTCTCGCTGGCATAGGTGACGTTGTCCAGGTTCCCAGCATATTCCACAACAGCCGGGACATCGACCTGACTGCCAATGTTGATACCGCAGTGGCAGATGAAAACACCGATCCTCGCCTCCTCACCTCTGACATCCCGCTCCTCGTGCTCGGGCTTCGGTTCCACGAGTGTTCCCTTGGAATCCCTCAACAATGCAGCAGCCTGGGAAGCGGCCGCTGATGCCTGCATGACGGATTCCGGGATCGCCTGGGGCTCCAGGAAGCTCCCCGCCATGAACACTCCTGGTTTCACCAGCGAGGTTGGATTGCTCTGGCTCGAGTAGGCGAATCCGAAATCGTTGAATTCCAGGCCCATGCTCTCGAGGATCGACCTGCGGTCCCGGGTCATGCAGAGGCCGATGGAGAGTACCACAAGATCGTAGGTCTCCTCATGGAGCTCCCCGTTCTCATCCTCATACCGTATCTGGAGGTCCCCCGTCTCCCTGTCCTCGTAGACCTCAGAGATCCGAGAGCGGACATACCTGATCCCGTGCTCCTCTTTTGCTCTCTGGATGTACCTGTCGAAATCCTTGCCGTAGGATCTCACATCGATGTAGAATACCGTTGGTTCGATGCTCGATTCGTGCTCCTTTGCGATGACCGCTTCCTTGGCGGTGTACATGCAGCACATCGCCGAGCAGTATTCCTGCTCCACGTTGCGGTCCCTTGATCCCACGCACTGGACCCATGCGATCTTGGTTGGATGCTTCTGGTCCCCTGGTCTAAGTATCTTTCCTTCAAAGGGCCCCGACGCGGATAGGATCCTCTCGAATTCGAGGGATGTCACGACATTTGGGAACCTCCCGTAGCCGAACTCTCTTTTGACCTCCGGATCGAAGGGCTGGGCTCCCAGGGCAAGTATCACCGCTCCGACATTCAGGTCAAGGTCCACGGGTTTCTGGTCGTGGAAGATAGCTCCCGGTTTGCATGCCTTCACGCACTGCATGCACTCGATGCACCCTCTGTATCCGGGGCTCCCCTCCTTGTCGATGACGAAGGCGTTCGGGATCGCCTGGGGATACACCTTGTAGGCGGCCTTTCTCATGACCAGGCCCTGTTCGAACTCGCTTGGGAGTTTGATGGGGCAAATTTCCTCGCAATCACCGCAGGAAGTGCAGATGTCTATGTCGATGTAGCGAGGTTTCTGATGCACCTTCAGTGTGAAGTTGCCCGGCTCCCCCTCTATCCCCGTCATCTCCGCAAGTGTCAATATCTCGATGTTGGGATGTCTGGAGCAATCCACAAGTTTCGGCGACAGTATGCACATGGAGCAGTCGTTGGTGGGGAAGGTCTTATCCAGCATCGCCATGACCCCGCCTATGGCTGGGCTCTTCTCTATCAGGTAGACCTTGTAACCCATGTCGCCCAGGTCCAGGGCGGATTGGACGCCGGCTATGCCGCCTCCGATCACAGCGACCGCTCCAATGGTTTTCGGTTTCGTCATGATATCACTGCTCCCTGGCATAACCCTCCTTGATGGCAAGCTCCCTGATGGCGTACATCAGCTTCGGAATGTCCACGCCCTGGGGGCACTGGTCAAGGCATCTGTAATGAGTCGAACAGATCTCCACGAACCTGTTGTCGTAGACCTTCTCCTTCATACCGAGCAGGGAGTACTTGATGACCTTCCTCGGTGAATACAAGGGGTCCAGGTCCCTCTCGGGGCATCCTGCGGTGCATGTCCCGCAGGCGAAGCAGTTGTAGATGTCCGAACCGCTCTCGCCCTCCGCGATCCTGTATTTCAGGGAGCTGTCCCTGCCCTTGTCCCTCTTCTTCCCGGTGATGTCCTCCACCATCTCCTCCTTGAGCCTCTCGTTGCGGATCTGGTTCATCACGCCTTTGACGTTGACCCCCTGGGGGCATTTATCCAGACATCTGTAGTGGGATGAACAGATCCAGAGGAATTCGGACCCGAAGACCTCCTCCCTGAGGCCGAGCAGGGCCTTTCTGATGACGGTTCTGGCGTTCCATTCCTCCTTCACATCCATCTCGGGGCACCTGGCGGTGCATGAGCCGCATGCGAAGCATTTCAGGATGCCCTCTCCTCCATCCAGCTTGGCGATCTCGTACTTGAAGTTCGGATCGATTTCCTTGGAATCGATGGGCCCCATCAATTACTCCCCCACATCCTGGAACTCCTCTTCCCGGTACACTATCATCGGCATCTGTTCTTCCGGATCCCTGCCGGGAACGTATTCGAACTCCTTCTGTGCATTCTCGGCAATGGCTGTGATGATATCCATCAAGGGTATGTTGCTCGGACAGGCCTGCTCGCATAGTCCGCATTCCACGCAGGAGAGTATCATGTGGTTGAACCTGGTGATGTGGAAAAGGAGAGAATCCGTGGGTGTCTTGTAAGCCCCCTTTCCCTCGGCCTTTGCTACGTACTTGCCGGCTTCCAGGTCGAAGACCGATGAATCGAAGAGGCATTCCTTGCAATAGCAGATCGGGCACGCCTTCATGCAGTTGTGGCAGTTCACGCAGGTATCGAAGAACTCCGTGAGCTTGTCGATGCCCTTGATGTCTGAATGGGATCTGATGAATGCCTCTCTGTTCGAGTCCCTCTCCTTCCTCACCTCTTCCACCGCTTTATTTCTGGCCTTGTCATCCTTGAGCTTCTTGAGCTTCGCACCCTTGATCAATGCGGCTCCCGCTTCCGTCCTGTCCTCGATGTAGAGCTCCTTTTCAATGTCCGTCCCGAAGATCCCTACGACGATGTCAGCTGTCTCCGGTACCGGGTCCTTGCAGTTCAGACATGCCGAGCGCATGTACTTGTCAGCATCTTCTCCGTTGAGGATAGCGTTGGTCGGACCTTTCGCATCGGGGAAGCTGGAATAGGTGTTCATGGGAAAAGTACCGGGACAGTCCACACCGATCAATGTGATATTCGCGAGATCCCCCTGATGAAGTTTCATCAGTTCGGTCAGGGCCCTCAGCTCGCAGGAGCGAAGAACCACGGCCACGGGCTTGGCCGAACCTCTGATCTTGGTCATCTTCGAGACCATCGTCCCGATCGAAACGGGAAGAAGGGGGGCGAACACGTTCGTCGCAAGTCTGTCCGGATCCGAGACCATGGCCGGGAAGGCCGACTTCCCGGAGGGTGTCTCCTGGAGTGCAAGCACGGCCGTGACCTTTCCGTCCTTCAGCAGTCCTCCAAGGAAGGAGTTGACTGTCCCTGGTATGTCCCCGTTCTCTACCGGTAATGAATGATATGCCATCTTCATGCCTCCTAAACGTTCCACCTCTCGTTCATGGGGTTGGGACCAAGCTTCTTGGTCTCGTCCACTATCTCCTTCACCGTATCCGCGAACCTCTGCCCTTCCGATGCGGATATCCACTTCACCCAGATCCTCTCCGGCTCCATTCCCAGTGTTTCGAGGATGTTCTTCAAGAGCACCATCCTTCTGCGGGCCTTGTAGTTCCCGTTGAGGTAGTGGCAGTCACCGAGGTGACAACCGCCTATAAGGACAGCATCAGCCCCTTCTATCAAAGCCCTGTTGACGTATACCGTATCAACGGACCCGGAACACATCACCCTGATTACCCTGATGTTGGGCGGGTACTGTATCCTGCTGGTCCCTGCAAGGTCAGCGCCCGCATAGGAGCACCAGTTGCACAGGAAACCCACGATCCTTGGTTCGAATTCTTCGCTCATTTCCTCCCTCCTCATTTCAAACATGCATCGATCATCGACAGGATCTGCTTCTTGGTGAACGAACTCTGCTGGGAAGTGCCGCTTGGACATATTGCGGCGCAAGCACCGCATCCCTGGCAGAGGATCTCGTTCACGTTCACGATCCTTCTATCCTCATCATATTCAATGGCATCATACGGACAGATCTCGAGGCAGAGCTGACATCCGGCGCAGTTCCGCGCGGAGACCCTTGCTACGTTCCCCTTCGTCTCCAGATACTCCCTCGACAGTATGGTCGCCGCCCTAGAAGCGGTTGCCTGTGCCTGGAGTATTGCCTCCTCTATGAACCGCGGTGAATGTGCCGTTCCCGCGAGGAAGAGGCCGTCCGCCGAGAAATCCACGGGTCTAAGCTTCATGTGCGCCTCGGAGTAGAACCCGTCCGCGTTCAGTGGTATCTTGAGCTTCTGGGCCAGTTCGAGGTTCTCACCGGGGACCATTCCGGTGCTGAGGACCAGCTTGTCCGGATGGAAGACAATCTCCCTGTTGAGGACCATCTCTCTGGTCCTGACTGTGATCTTTCCGCTCTTAACGGAGACCCTGGGTTCGTCATCCTTCTCGAAACGTATGAACAGAACCCCGAGCTTCCTGGCCTTCCTGTATAGCCTGTCCTCCCTGAAGCCGTACGATCGGATATCCCTGTAGAGGACGTAGACTGCGGTCTCCGGGTTGAGCTCCTTGAGCTTCACCGCGTTCTTGAGAGCGTTCGTGCAGCATACCCTGGAGCAGTAGGGGTGCTCGTCGTTGCGGGAACCCACACACTGTATCATCACGACCTCTGAAAGGTCCTTGAGGTAGTCGGCACCGTTGGCAAGGTCCTTCTCGAACTCCTTCTGCCTGATGATGTCGTCGCTCTTTCCGTATGAGTATTCGGTCGGTTCGTAGGCCGTGGAGCCGGTGGCGACAACCACTATTCCGTGCTGGACCATCTCCGAAGAATCCCCCTTTCTCAATTTCGAGGTGAAATTCCCGACGTATCCCGTTATCTCCTCGAGCATGGTCCCCACATGGACCTCCACCATCGGATGCTCAAGGACCTTCGTCACGGTCTCCTCCAGGAGCTCCTGGGGTTTCTCATCGACAGCTCCCAGATGGATGTCCTTGAGGAGTCCTCCAAGCTCCTCCTCCCTCTCTACTAGGTGGACCTTGAATCCCTGGTCGGCAATGGAAAGCGCTGATGACATTCCAGCGATACCGCCGCCGATGACAAGGGCTTCCTGGATCACCGGGATCTTGTGGTGAGAGACGGGGTTCATCTCGGTGACCTTCGCTATTCCCATGCTCACGGTCTCCTTCGCCTTCCTGGTCGCGAGCTCGGGATAGCTCCTGTGGACCCAGGAATTCTGGTCCCTGAGGTTGACCATCTCGAACAGATGCGGGTTGAGACCCGCTTCCTTCAGTGTGTCCTGGAAGAGAGGTTCGTGCGTCCTTGGTGTGCAGGATGCAACAACGATCCGGTTGAGGCCGAGATCGATGATCTTTTCCTTCATCCTCTCGAGGGAATCCGCCGAACAGGTGAATGTCTCGTCATCCGCATAGGATACATAGGGGAGGCCCCTTGCGAACCTGGTCACCTCCTCTATGTCGATAACTCCCGCGATGTTGATACCGCAGTGGCAGATGAACACGCCGACCCTCGGAAAATCATTATGGATATCCTTCTCCCTCGGGTATTCCTTGACAGCCACCTCGGTTCCCCGAGCGTCCGATATCGCCCCGGCTGCCATGGAAGCGGCGGCGGATGCCTGGGTGACGCTTTCGGGTATGTCCTTGGGCTCGGTCACGGATCCCGAGGCAAATATGCCGTTCCTGGTGGTCTCCACCTGGGAGTATGCGTCCGTTTCGATGAATCCGTACTCGTTGAGGTTGAACTCCATGGTCTCTGAGAGGTCTCCCAGGGCGCTGCAGGGCTGAAGGCCCACCGATAGAACGACCATGTCGTAGTTCTCCGTTAGGACCCTGCCGTCCTCGTCGATGTAGCGGAGGATCAGGTCCTTGGTTCCCCGGTCCTGTTCGATACGGGGGATGCGGCTCCTCCTGAATACAACACCGTATTCGTTCTCGGCACGCTCGTAGTACTTGTCGAAATCCTTCCCGAAGCATCTCATATCCATGAAGTAGATGTGCGTGTCGAGGCCAGGCAGGTGCTCCTTCGCTATGACGGCTTCCTTGATCGCGTACATGCAGCAGACGGATGAGCAGTACTTGTGGTCGCAGCTCTCGTCCCTGGAACCAACGCACTGCAGCCATGCGATCTTCTTCGGTTCCTCACCGTCGGAAAGCCTCCTGACATGCCCCTTGTAGGGTCCGGATGCCGACAGCATCCGCTCGAATTCCAGCGATGTCAGTACATTCGGGTACAGTCCGTAGCCAAGGCTGTCACCGAATGGCGGAGTGTATTTCTCGAATCCGGGTGATAATATGACAGCCCCCACCTCGATCGTCTCCGTCCCTTCGGTCATCTCGTGATCGATAGCCCCCCTCTGACAGTGCTCCACGCACTGGTAGCACTCGCAGCATCCGCTGCAGTTGAGACATCGCTTTGCCTCGTTGACGACTTCCTCTGTCGTGAAAGTGGCCTCTATCTCGTCGAAGGATGATACGCGCTCCTCCATGGGTATCAGCGATCCCTCCTGTCTCTCGGCCCTGATCCTCATGGTCCCCTCCGGTATGGCGGAACCCTTTTCCACGGGCTTCTCCCTGCCTTCAAGAAGGTTTTCGCCGTTGAGGAACCTGTCAATTGATATCGCCGCTTCATGACCTGCGCCTATTGCCTCCACCGCGGAAGCGGGTCCGGTAACTGCATCTCCCCCTGCGAAGATATCAGGCTGCGATGTCTGAAGAGAGACCCTGTCAGCAACGATCACACCGTCCTTCACCTCCACTCCCGTTCCCTTTATCGAGAGAGGGTCGACCTCCTGGCCTATTGCGAATATCACGAGATCGCAGGGTATGTCGGACTCGGAGCCTTCGATGGGGACCGGCCTCCTCCTTCCGCTCTCGTCCGGTTCGCCAAGCTCCATCCTCTGGCACGTGAGGCAGGTCTCGCAGGCGTTCGCAACGAGCCTCATCGGTGAGGTCAACATATCTACCTTGACACCCTCCTCCATGGCCTGCTCTATTTCCTCCATGTGGGCGGGCATCTCCTTGAGCGTCCTTCTGTAGACGATGGTCACATCGGCCCCCAGCCTCCTTGCGGACCTGGCACAGTCCATGGCGACATTTCCCCCTCCGACTATCAGGACCTTCTTGCCCTTGAGGTGGTCCTGCCCGAACGCTCCGGAATTGACCTTGAACAGGAAATCTATCCCCTGCTGGACACAGTCGGGATCACAGCTCTCGAACTGGAGCTCCTTTGACCTCCATGAGCCGATGGCAAGGTATGTTGCTTCGAAACCCTCCTTCCTGAGGTCGGAATGCTTGATGTCCTTTCCGAACCTCTTTCCGTATTTGATATCGAACTTGCCCTTGCTCAGCAGGGAGACCTCCCTGGTCAGATATTCCTTTGGAAGTCTGTAGGAGGGGACGCCGTAGTACATCATTCCCCCTCCGTTCTTCTCCGACTCGAAGACCGTGACTCTGTAGCCCATGTCCGCCAGGTCCGAAGCCGCGGTCAATCCGGCGGGACCTGCTCCTATGACAGCCACCTTCCTGCCTTCCCCCCTTTTAGGGGGCTTCTCGTGATCCTCGATCTTCGAGTAGTTCTCCTCTCTGAGGATCGAGCAGGTCTCGACGTCCTCTGGGTGCTCGTAAGCCCAATCCGCGATGAACCTCCTGATCCTGCAGATCGAGAGCGGCTCATCGATATCCTTCCGGTTGCAGTCTGTCTCGCACGGGTGGTAGCAGATCCTACCGAGGGACCCCGGGAGCGGTACCCTTTTCCTGATCAGATGATAGGCCTCTGCGAATTTCTCCTGGGAGGCCAAAGCGATGAAGGCCTGGGCATTCAGACCTGCGGGACAGGATATCCTGCAGGGCGCCCGCTCACCGTCCTTATCTATCGCGAATATGTTCGGTATGGCCTGCGGGAAGGGCTGGAAGATCGCCCTTCTGTCACCTATGCCCTCGTCGAACTCCGATGCCATCACGACGGGGCAGTGCTCCACGCAGTCGCCGCATCCGTTGCACCGCTCGAGGTCCACGTACCGCGGGTGCTTTCTCAGGGTCACGCTGAAATTGCCGACGTCCCCCTCGATGCTGTCCACCTCGGCATTGGTTATGATGTCGATGTTGCGGTGCCTGCCCGTGTATACCAGTTTCGGTGCGAGGATGCACATGGAGCAGTCATTGGTGGGGAAGGTCTTGTCCAGCTGGGGCATGGTGCCTCCAATAGAGAGTCCCTTGTCGACGAGGTAGACCTTGAAACCCGCGTCGGCGAGGTCAAGGGACGATTGGATGCCCGAGATGCCCCCTCCGAGGACCATTACCGATCCTTTCCTGCTCTGCGGGGGTATCTGGGGTCCGGCACTTTCACTCGCTCCTTCCATCTCAGACCACCTCGTCTATCATTCTTATCAACTGTTGCTTCGTGTAGTTCTTGTGGGTGGAGGCATTTGATGGGCAGGCTGATATGCAGGCCCCGCATCCCGCGCAGAGGGCCTCATCGACCTCTGCTATGTTCGTGACCTCGTTCAATGTTCTTGCGGAATACGCGCAGACCTCCACGCAGACACCGCATCCGACGCATACCTCTGGGTCAACCCAGGCGATCAGCGGATCGTTCTCGAGCTCATCCTTGCTGATTATCCCGACTGCCCTGGATGCCGCACCGCTTGCCTGGGAGACGGTATCGGAGATGTCCTTGGGCCCCTGAGCGCAGCCGGCAATGAAGATCCCGTTCACGAAAGTGTCCATGGGTCTGAGCTTAGGATGCGCCTCAAGCAGGAAACCGTCACCGCTCCTGGACAGGCCTAGTATCCTCGAGAACTCCTCGGAATCGGACCTCGGGACGAGGGCCGGAACGAGCACTACCATTTCCGTCGAAAGCTCGAAAAGCTTGTTTGTGGTGGTATCGAACACATCGATCGTCGTCCTGTCCTTGTGGACCCGGACCTCCGAGGGGCGGCCCCTGAAGAAGTTAACGTTCTTCCCCGGATGGTCCTGTAGAACCTTGAATCCCTTTATCACCGGTGCTCCCTATTGCACCATGGTCTCCTGAAGCACCTGTTGACCCGGTAGGACCCATTTCTCCGGTAGCGCCTAAAATCTCCCCGGGATA
>JBLIRL010000113.1:0-9118 GCA_049472275.1 Thermoplasmatota archaeon
CGGAGCGCTCTCCTACTCGAAGGGATGGTTGGGCAGGTCAAGGGACTGAGGACGTACACGGCTTCTTCCGACCTTGTTTTTGTGAATACGTTTTTATGGGAGGAGACAACTCCTCTCGCAGGTGATACCTTGGCCGACGAAAAGAAGAAGAGGGATTACTTCCCCGATTTCGAATACCGCTTCTTCCCCATTGAGTTCAAGGAGACGGAGATGGAGGGGATCCAGGGTCCCGTGTACAGACCTTCCGGTCAGGTGCTGGACCTCGGTGATACGGATGTCGTTGGAATGGAGGCTCCTGAAGAGGTCTTCCATGATGGGGAGGCCAAGGTCTACGAGCTTTCCAACCAGGAGTTCGATCTCGAATCGAACGTCGAGGACGAACCTGAGGTCTTCGGCTACCTTCCGTGCCCGGCATGCGACACTCCCATTCCGATCACTTCAGAGAAGAGACCGCTCAAGATAAAGTGCCCCAAATGCGGAAAGAAAGGAAAGCTCGAATGATGAGGCCCGGGAGGGACCATGGGACAGATAAGGATCGGTAACAGCGGCTGGTCCTACAAGGACTGGGTAGGGCCGTTCTATCCGGAAGGCACCCTCCAGAAGAACTTCCTGAAATACTATTTTTCAAGGTTCGACACCGTCGAGGTGAACTCCACCTTCTATTCCATGCCCTCATCTTCCACGGTGAAGGGATGGGCAAGTGCGGCAAGAAACTTCGAGGGCCGGGAGTTCACGATAAAGCTGCCGAGCAGGATCTCGCACGAACTCTGCATGGAGGACGAGCCCGACGGAATGTACAGGGAGCTCGGGGATTTCAGCAGTTCGGTTCTCGCCCCCCTGGAAGATGCCGGGGTTCTCGGGGCTGTCTTGTTCCAGGGCTCGCCGTATTTCACCGTTCGGGGTGACATCAAGTACAAGATGAAGTCCGAGCCCAAGGTCCCTCTTCCGAGGTACATACTCGGTATGAAGAGGCTCAGGGAGGTTTCGGAGAAACTGTCATCGCTTCCCGGTGATCCCGCCCTGGAACTGAGGAACTCATCATGGCTCAACGAGGACCTCAGGCTATCCCTCGAGGCGAGGGATATCCTCAGGGAGTTCGGAATAGCGCTGGTTGTCGTGGACGGTCCCTCCTTCCCCTGGTTCTCTGAGGAGACAGCAAGACACAGCTACATCCGTTTCCACGGGAGGAACAAGGAGGCATGGTTCCGGTCGCTTGAGGAGGATCCGGATGCGAGGTACTTCTACGACTACACACCGGAGGAGATGGAGCAGCGCTCGGACCCGATCAGGTTGATAGCGTCGAAGGGAGACAGGGAAACAAGGATCTATTTCAACAACCACCCCAAGGGGATGGCACCGAACAATGCGGTCAGGATGATGGAGATCCTTGGTGTCGGCTCACCCGCCGGGGCGCTGGACCGTTTCCGGTGACCGATGGGCAATCTTTATTCGTTCCGTCGGCCATTCTCCATCTGGTGAGCACGCATGCACGGTGAAGTCGCCGCCAGACATTACAACGCACTCGAGGATGGTAAGGTCAGATGCGTTCTGTGTCCTCACTCATGCCTCATCAGCGAGGGCGCGAGAGGGATCTGCGGTATCAGGGTGAACAGGGGTGGGAAGCTCGTCGCTGCGGCATATGGGGTCTATCCTGCGATACATCTTGACCCCATCGAGAAGAAGCCCCTGAACCATTTTCTCCCGGGGTCCAGAATACTCTCGTTGGGTTCCATCGGCTGCAATCTGGCGTGCCTTCACTGCCAGAACTGGAGCCTGTCTTGCGAGAGGCCGGAGGGCTTGGAGACATCGTACGTTCCTCCGGAGCTGCTCATCGGGAAAGCGTTGGACCGGGGCAGTATCGGGGTCGCCTTCACATACAACGAGCCGACCATCAATTTCGAGTACATCATGGATGTTTCCTCGGGTATCAGGGACAAGGGGGGAAAGATAGTCCACGTGACCAACGGACACCTGAACGAGGGTCCCTGGAAGGAACTGATGGAGCACACGGATGGAGCCAACATCGATGTCAAGGGATTCACGCAGGAATTCTACAAGAAGATAACCGGAGGCGACCTCCAACCGGTCCTGGACAACGTGAGGACCTCCGTGGATATGGGCGTCCACGTGGAGATCGCCTATCTCGTGATACCCGGTCACAACGATGACGATCCCCAGATAGACGGCTTCATCGGATGGGTCCTCTCGAATCTCCATGAACAGGTACCCGTACATTTCAACAGGTTCCACCCCGACCATCGGATGATGGATGTTCCCGCAACTTCGTCAAATTCATTGAAGAAGATCAGGGACAGAGCCCGAGCGGAAGGCCTTAAGCACGTGTTCATCGGCAATCTCGGAGGAGGGGAATACAATGATTCGTACTGCCCGGGATGCGGAAGGAAGGTGATCAGCAGGAGCATCTTCGCCGTCAGCCAAAAGTCTCTTAAGGGTGGTGTCTGTGCACACTGCGGAGCATCAGTTTCCGGAGTGTGGAGTGATTGACCACCATTCTTGTCAGGTTCGCCGAGCTCGGTCTGAAGTCCGAGCGAGTACGCTCCAGGTTCCTTGGTATGCTTGCAGACGATATCGAGGAAGGCCTGGTGGATGCGGGCATAGAGCATCTCATGGATGTTAAAAGGAGCAGGATATTCATAGAAACCGACAGATCCCAAGAGGCCGGAGAGGTCCTGAGGAACATACCGGGTGTGTTCTCTTTCTCGATCGTCGACGTGGCATCCTCGGACAGGGAGCGGTTGATGGAGGCCCTCTCGGATTTCGGTCGGAGCAGGATAGGAAGGTCGATGACGTACGGCCTCAAGGTGAGGAGGTCGGGCGACCACCCTTACACCAGCCAGGAGATCGCGGTGGAGGGAGGTGGTGCGGTGGTCTCGCATCTGGAAGAGGGCGAAGCCCGGGTCGATCTTAAGGATCCGGATATCTGGATCGAGGTGGAGATAAGGAACGGTCGCGCCTACATCTTCGACAACAGGACAAAGGGCCTGGGAGGAATGCCTTCCTCTTCCCAGGGGAAGGTCCTGCTGCTGCTTCCCGAGCATGAGGGATCCATCGAGGACCGGGTGCTCCTGTCCTACGCATTGATGAGAAGACGCGGCTGCAAGGTGATCCCCGCAGCCTATCCGGAACATTCTCGGGCATGGGCTGATTTCATGGTGTCTCACCCGATGGGGAAGGGCAGGGAGCCTTTCATATTGAGAGGCGTGGATCCCCGCAGCGCGCTGATCGATGCCGTGTCCAAGCTCAGGGTGTGGGGTATAGTTATCCCGTGCGGCCCCGGGGAGGAGAGCAGGTATCCCGTTCTTCATTCCGACGGGACGCCGATATCGCAGTTCTACCCCACGATCTCAATGGAAGAGGGAGAGATCGGGGAGTGGATGGAAAGCCTGTACGGTTGAAAATTGAAGCTCCGGGCTACCCCCAACCCCCTTATAAACCTTAATAAAGTATTTATAAAGAGATTCAATACGTTATCATCCCCGTCCGGACCCCCGAGGACCGGGTGGTAACAAAGAAAGGGTGATAAAATGGACATTCACATTCAGAACGTCGTATCTTCCTCATCTGCAGGGGTACCGCTGGACCTACAGAAGATCTCAATGGCACTTGACGATGCCGAGTACGTGCCTGAAAAGTTCCCGGGTCTTATCTACAAAGTCAAGGACCCTAAGACCGCACTGCTGCTGTTCTCAAGCGGCAAGCTCGTGTGCACCGGCGCAAAGAGCGTCGCCATGGCTGAGGAGGTAGTCGGACGCGTACTTTCGATGATAAAGGAGATGGGGATCAACGTGGATACGAGCCCCAAGGTAATGGTCCAGAACATAGTCGCCACTACCGACCTTGGAAGGGAGTTGAACCTAAATTCCATCGCTATCACCCTTGGTCTGGAGAAGGTCGAGTACGAACCGGAGCAGTTCCCCGGACTGGTGTACAGGGTGGACCATCCGCGGGTCGTCGCACTCCTGTTCGGCTCGGGCAAGATCGTCTGCACAGGGGCCAGGGAGATCAAGGACATAGACATTGCTCTGGGCGAGATCGTAAAAGAACTAGAGGATGCCGGTCTCTGATGACCTTAGATCGGGTGAGGTCAAATGGGTCTTCGGATATTTGACAGGCTTTTCGGCCGTAGAAGGGAGCAGGAGCCCCGACCGAGGGAAGAATGGTACGACGACCAGTATTACGAAGGTCCTCCCGAGACCGAGAACGATTCCCTCATAGTGGACCATCACTTCATCTATCCTCCCGAAGAGGATTACGAGATGAGGATAGGCAGCATGGTCTACCAGATCGAGATAGAGAACAACTCCGATTATCCCATGGGGAACATCCGTATGGAGTTCCCCAAGAAGCACAAGCTGGGCACCTTCGGCGAGCCCGAGCTGAGCGCGAAGCTTCTGGATCCCGGCGAGAAGCTCGTCGTGAAGGTTCCGTTCAAGCCGCACTACATGGGCGGCACAGAGGAGCTGGAGTTCGAGATACTCTTCTTCGACTTCCGCTACAAGGTCGAGGAGAGGGTCCTCATGAAGACGGACCCCCTGAAGGTCGTCGTTCCTAAGTTCGAACCCCTAACCATGGACGAGGACAGGTTCAGGATCCTTACCTCCGATCTTTACAGATGGCCCTTCGAGACCGATGTACTTCCCATCAGTCCGGACGAGCTCTACGGGACCTTCATGAAGAGGTTCCAGAAGATCGGGTTCAAGCAGGCCAACGAGATGCTGAACGAGAACCTCTTCAGGGGGATTTCCCAGATGGTCGCGACCGATGCAAAGGGCAGGAAATGGGCCGCCCAGGTACAGGTCATCGGGAAGGGCAAGGAATCCAAGGTCCTCCTCTACACGTTCGGAGAGAGGCCCCTCTATGCCTACAACCTTTCGGTGAAGACCCTGCTGAAGATAGATCGCAGGGAGGACATCATGAAGGGTGTTGTGTGATGCCTCCAGAGAGAGAAATCCTAAGAAGTTTCAAATATGATTTGTACTGTTCAAGTAAGTGGAGTAGATACACCAGAGTTCTGCGGAGTTCTGAGGAGAAGTGTTAGCAATGTCACCTTCGATCTTCAAAAGAAGCGGTGCTTCCGCCGTAAAACTGATTACAGCATCCAAGAGCGAGGTCAACCAGTACGTCCAGACACTGGCAGGTCAGGGTTACACACTGGTTGGTACGCCGATAGAGTACCGGCAGCCGATGTCCCAGCAGCAGTTGAGGGAATCGGCAAAGGGATATGCGGCGCAGAACAACTGCTATCTGGTCGTAGAGGTGAACGATCCCAATCCCGTTGCCAATCCCTACAATCCCTACAAGTTCTACCTTTTCCAGCACCGGTCCGGACAGCACGCACCCGACCCGATCCCGCCGCCGTCGAAGGGCGGGTCAGCGGGCGGGGGCGGCCAGCAGACCTTCTCACAATTCGTCTGTCCCTACTGCCAGACGACCTTCCAGGCATATGTCAAGCCCGGACAGAACGTCCTGACCTGCACGAGATGCAGAGGTCAGAGCATGGTCGACATACCCGCTCCCGGGTATGTCCAGCAGCAGGCGTCGTCGGGAGGCCAGTACGATGTCCAATCCAAGATATCCCAGATAAAGCTGCATTCCTCCTACAACACCCTGGATGAGATGGTCATAGACTGTCTGGACGCACTTGGACGTATACTGATCATCGATGGCAATCCCGTAACGTTCGATGATACCGGGGAGTTCCTATATCCTTTCATAAAGATGAAGACCGCTGCCTACCAGCACATAGGCTTTCGGAACATGGACGTCATCCTGATGAAGGAGGCCACCCACGATTTCAAGATAATCGGTTCCGAGCAGCATTCGCAATCCCAAGCGAATGTCAATCCCCACAAGGACGAGCTCTTCTCGGTGAAGGTCCTCGGCGGGGTCAACTTCCTCGTCCTCGAGGAGTTCAAGGGCCTTGAGCCCGATCAGAAGCAGGCCATCGCCAATGCGTTCTATCAGTTCCTCACCAATTACGTCGGCGTGCAATGATTGGGACACCCTTAAATCGATGTATGTGCATTTTCCGGACATGGAGCTGCTCCGGGGCAGACCTGTCGCAGACAGGATAGACGCACAGTTGAGATCGCTTTCTGAGATTTCCGGGTCCCCCCGGCTCGCGGTCTATCTGGCGGGAGCTGATGAATCCTCGCTTATATATTCAAGATCGAAGGTCAGAAAAGGCGAGAGGATAGGAGCGCGGGTCGTCCTGCGGGAGTTCGCAGGTGATGTTGCTGCGCGGGAGGTCAAGGCCTCACTGATGAGTGATGCATCGGACCCGGACGTCCACGGTATCATGATCGAGAGACCGCTGCCGGATGGGATCGATATCCAGGACCTGATGGCGCTGGTACCGACCATCAAGGATGTGGAAGGGCTCCATCCGGAGAACTACGGTCTCCTCGGGATGGGGAGGCCCCGTTTCATAGCCCCGACGCCCCTTGGTGCATTGCTCCTGATGCTTCACTACGACATCCTTCCCCAGGGAAAGGAGATCGTGGTGGCGGGAAGGAGCCCCAACGTCGGTCGACCCCTGGCAACGCTCCTCTCGCAGAAGAAACCCTGGGGGAACTCCACCGTAACGCTGGTCCACAGCAGGACAGCAAACATAGCTTCGCACACGAGGAGGGCGGACGTAATCCTGACCGCCGTGGGAAAGGCCGGTTTCATAACGGGTGACATGATCAAGGAGGGTGCCGTTTTGGTGGACCTCGGGATCAATCCCGTGAAGAACGGGATCGTTGGCGATGTCGATCTGGATTCCGTCGAGGGTGTTGCATCCGCAGCGACACCGACCCCTGGCGGTACGGGTCCGGTCACGGTCTCCTCGATGTTCCTGAACCTTTATCTGGCAATGGTCCGCCAGGAAGAGGGCCAAGTAGTCCTCACGGACGGTATCATAGATTCCATTTACGGCAGCACGGAGGGATCCTAGATGGTGAATGTTGCACGATGCAGGAAATGCGGGGCCAGGATGTCGCAGGTATGGGGAATGAAGGAAGATTGCTCCGAATGCGGGGGACCAGTTGACCAGGTCAGGGTCGATATGGGATATGTCGATCGGGTCCCGAGGATCGTCAACATGCTGGGGATCGCGCTGGCGGTGTTCGCCGTCCTCTATCTTCTCCTCATGCTTGCAATGGACGACCTGGGAAGTTCCGAGGGTACGGTGGTGATAATACTGTTCATAGCAGGCATACTCTGTTTCGCGGTGTCCCTCATGGTCCAGATCCAGCTGGCCTCGGTGGCCAGGACCAAGGAGTTCGAGAGCGGCGACACAAGAAGGATGAGGAAGCTCAGACCCGCTGATATGGAAGACGGAAGCCGTGTCCGTTCAGGGAGGATTCAGGAACCTCCGAGAAGGACTGCCAGCAAGTTACCCATCAGGAGGAGATGAGACCCGGTCGGACCCCCCATTATGGATACTTATTAATAATGAAGGCTCATTGCACGTTGACTTCCCATACTGGTATGGAATGGTGGGCAAGAAAAGGACTTCTACACGGAGGCAAATCAATGCGCAGATCGACCTTGACCATGATGGTGATCGCCGGTCTCCTCTTTATCGGACTTCTGGCATTTCCCTCGGTAAGTGGAGCGTTAGGCGGAGAGAGTGCGGACAGGTCCATGGTGACCACCGAGTCCGGTGAGACCGAGTTCTTCCTTGACAGGGAGGAGGGATCCTGGTTCATCATCGACGTGATATTCGGCAACGAACGGACGATGGATGTCAAGCTCCATGTCACGAATCCGGATTCGAATTCCCACAACGTGGAAATATTCCTTAACGTCCCCGAGGACGAGGATTGGGAGTTCGGGATAAAGGAGGTCTGGGATTCCGAAGGGTCCGAGATCACCGAGGATTCCGAGGTGGTCGAGGGTACAAACTACACGATCATGAACCTGCAGGGCGGGGACCAGGTCACCGTTGTCCTCGAGGCCTCCTACCTTGGTGATTCCTCGGATGCGGAGGAGTACGTGACTCTCCACGCTGCGATATCCGACGGCGGCATAGATTTTTCCTCCTCACGCACGCTGACCTTCTCCACGTACGAGGGCAACTACATCTACGTCATAGTGGTAATAGCGATCTCCATCATCGGGCTTGCCTTCGCCTTCCTGACGGCCAAGACCATAATGAAAAAGGAGGTCGGAAGCGAGAAGCTCAAGGAGCTCGCCGGATTCATCAGGGAAGGCGCGACCGCCTTCCTCAACGCAGAATATCGCGTGATCATATGGTTCATCGTGGGTGTCGTCGCCTTCTTCGTGTTCGGCATCTTCCTTCTTGACATGAACTGGCAGCTGATACCGGCTTTCCTGCTGGGAGCGTTATTCTCGGCCACTGCCGGAAATATCGGTATGAAGATCGCGACGATGGCGAACGCAAAGACCGCATGGGCCTGCAAGGAGAGCAAGAAGTCGGGTCTCAGGGTGGCGTTCAATTCAGGGTCTGTGATGGGCCTCACCGTTGTGGGGCTTGGACTCTTCGGTGTGTCCCTTCTCTATATCCTATTCGGGAATGTTGAGATGCTCTTCGGTTTCGGTTTCGGAGCCTCCTCCATCGCCCTATTTGCCAGGGTGGGAGGCGGCATATACACCAAGGCCGCCGATGTGGGCGCGGACCTCGTGGGCAAGGTAGAAGCAGGTATACCCGAGGACGATCCGAGGAACCCTGCGACGATCGCCGACAACGTGGGAGACAACGTGGGAGACGTGGCCGGCATGGGAGCCGACCTCTTCGAATCCTACGTCGACTCCATAATAGCCGCTATGGCCCTTGGCATCGTCGGGGTCTCCGCCGTGGGCGGAGGACTGTTCGGCGGCGGTTCGGCAGGAATGGCGACATTGCTTCCGCTGATCCTCGCCGGACTTGGAGTGATCTGCGCAGTGATAGGAACCTTCGCTGTCGGGGCGGGATCCGAATCGACAAATGCTCACAAACAGCTTAACAGGGGCATATGGGTGGCTGCCATCCTGATGGCCCTGGCATTGACGGGAACGTCAAACGCCGCGCTTGTTGCCGCCGATTTCAACGTAGGGGGCACCGACACTGGCTTCACCGGTGCTTTCTGGACAGCTGGTTCCAGCACCCGCT
>JBLIRL010000114.1:0-9100 GCA_049472275.1 Thermoplasmatota archaeon
ATGCTCATCACGCCGCCGCTCGGAGCGCCCAGTGCTTTCAGAATTCCCACGTCCTTCGTCTTCTCCACGACGATCATGAAGAACGTCGCCAGGATGCCGAAGCCGGCCACCGCGATGATCAAGAACAGCAGGATGTTCAGGATCGTGGTCTTCCCTATTCCGTTGGAACCGAGGAGGCCGAGCACCCTGCCTTCCTGCGGGTAGGGGATCCGAAAGAGCCTGAAGCCGTTTGGCCCGAACTGGTGCATCATATCGTCATCCAGCTCCTCGGGGAGGTTGGTAATCCTCAAAGCGTCAAAGGGGCATTTGTGAACGCAGATACCGCATCCCACGCAAAGCGCCTCGTCGATGATGGGTTTGTCCTTTTCATCGAAGGAGAATATGTCGTCCCCTGCCCTTACCCTGGGGCAGAAGTTGTAGCATTCCTTGCCGCACTTCCGCGGCTGGCACCTGTCGTATATGAGAGAAGCTATCCTCATGATATCCTTTGGTCCAGTGTATCTTGGTTATTAAGGGTTTGTCCGTTACGAATATCTATCGAGGAGTGCATTCCAGTGGCAATTGGTGAGAGTTGGATGTCCTGGAAGAAGACGACCTTGTTGATCTCCCTTGGGGTCCTTTTGGTGATCGGAGCCATACTCGATGCGGTATTCCTGCAGGATATCATTGTTACCCCCGGTGATGAAAGTGATGAGCAGGATATCGACCCGAATTCGCTCGATGACAGGATGATCTGGTCCAGGCGATTCGATATGGGAAACCACTATTTCTCGAAGATGATGACAAAACAGGGATCGCAGCTGCTCCTCCTCACGAATGCCGCTTTGGGTGATTACCTGGATGAGGATGAGCCTTCGTACCGCTTGACCAGGATAGACACCGACGGGAACGAGATCGAGCATACGTTGTTTGGCGGTGAGGATGACCATGTGAGTGACATGGAGGTCGATGATTCCGGGATCCATTACTGCGGTCAGATGGAAGGAAGTCAGATCTGGAAGAACGATCCCTATGGTGAGATGCTATGGAATCATACTCTCACTGATCCCGATGAGATAGGAATCTACGATGTCGAGGTTTTACACCATTTCATATATGCCATAGGCGTGTTCGACATCTACGGGGATGAAGAGACAATCATAATGAAACTCAGTATGGAAGGAGACCTGATGTGGAACATATCCTATCAGTTCGAGAATGGATCCCGGGATAGCTATCATTGGGAGACCATCAGCGAGGTCATCGTTACATCCGATGGATTCTATCTTGCCGGATATGTGGAAGCCTTCGATGGCAGGAGGGAACGTGAGTCTTCATTCCTCGCATTCTTTGACAGGCTGGGCAATGAGGTGTGGAAGAAGGAATACGATAATACACTGAAGAGATCCGACGAACCCAATTTTCGCTTCAATGGGATGGAATTGCTCAATGATCATATTTTCATCTCCGGATGGACCGACGGACCGATACCGGGTTATGAGGATATCGAAGACGATGTGATATTCATTGCGAAAATGGACCTCCTGGGAAATCCTCTCTGGTGGAAGGTCGTCACCAGAAACGAGAAGGCGGGTATACGGGACATGGAGACCGATGGTGATCGCCTCTACATTCTTCTGGGTGAGTTCAATCGTATGGGTGACGGATATCTCCATACGATCCTTTCCAATGGAACGATAGCATCCGAGATGGTGATAGATTCCGGGTATCAGGATCACATGGATTCAATTGTCATTGCAGGAGACCATATTTTCTTATCGGGAACATCCAGGGGAGATTTCCAGGGGGATATCACGGATCAATACCTGAAACCCTTCGTGATGAAGATATCCAATCTGTGAACTGCAGATAGTACGATATTGAGAACCACGGTGAACATTTTATTTATTGAATGCTCCTTAATTGGACGAAGGGGATAAAAATGGCTGATTCGAGGACCGTTAGGAGGCTTGATGGGAGACTCATGAAGGAGGGCATCCTCAGCACCGAATTCAAGAGCGATTACCAGACCGTCCACGACATGCTCAACAGCTACATGAGAAGGACCGGCGGCAAGGTGCCGGACGAGAATTTCAGGAAGGGAGAGGAAAAGCTGAGGAACTGGCTGATGATACTATACAAGAAGGGAGCATCGCAGGAGAAGCTCACCAGCTATCTAAGATGCGGTCTGGCGCACCTTTCCTTCGATCATATCGCTTCCCAGAACAGGAAGATAACCGGGACCGATCTAGTGACGCGCTCGCTGCAGTCCTTCAAACTGAGGAACTTCCATCGATCGTTCTTCAGGGTGTCCCAGGTCAAGGAGAAGGAAAGGATATCCATCAGGAAGAAATGATATCAGTCCTCCTCGAATCTTGAGGCAATTCCTTCGAAGGTATCCTCATCTATCCTGCCCTTCAGCAGGTCTATGGCGGCTCTTCGCAGGACCTCCCTTTCCAGTCGTTCCCTGGATATGTACTCGTAATGGACCTCCCTGCCCACATTGTACCTTCTCACGTACCCCCCAGACATCAGTTTCTTGAGATTGTACATCAGCGTGAACCGGTTGAGTGAGGTCTCGCTGCAGAGTTCCTTCTGGGTGATCCCGGAGCTGCGTCTGACGATCTTCAGGATCTTCTCCTGCACATCGGTCAGAGGCGGTGAGCCATGGGGTGGGCCCCGCCCTTCAACAACATTCGTGTCCGTTGTGTAGTAGCATCTCCTTCCGTTGACGAGGCTCGAGCGGACCCGCTCTTTCCTTTCCAGATATCTGAGATGATAGCGAAGGGTTCCCTCCGGAATGCCGAATATCTCCTTGAGGACGGTGAACTGGACCCCGGGATAGTTAAAAATATGTCTGTATATGGACCTACGAGTCTCGTTCCGAAGGATGCTTTCTTCCCCCATATGCTCCTTCTCCCTCGCTACCTGCCGCCGACCACCTTTTCGATGATGAAGGTATAGGTCTCCTCCGATATCTCTCGCTCCTTCCTTTTAACTGCGAGCTCTTCGAGAAGCTCCTCGTCCGAGACATCGAACTCGGCGTCATCGGTCCCTTTCAATATGCTCTCCCTGTACCTCCTTATCATGTCCTCCTCACTGGCGAGGTGGACATCGAAGGTCCTCTTCCACCTGGTGACCATAACTGCGGATAACAGCAAAAACACGCAGATGGTAAATAGAATTATTGGTACATAGGCCCAGGGAGATGAGAGTATGCTGTTCCTGTCACTTCCGTCCCCTTCGTTCATGGGATCGAGGGGATATCTGTCGATCACTAGTCCGGTTGTGGAGTCCTCGGCAGACATTCCGGGATTCCAGCTGTCAGGCCGACCGTCGCCGTCTGTATCCATCGAGGCTGCAGGGTCCGTTGGAAAGGAATCAGCATTGTTGCCAACCCCGTCCTCGTCGGTATCGGACCATTCCAATGGGTCGTCCGGGAAAGCATCGCCGTTGTCACCCCGCCCGTCCATATCCCGATCGGACCACTCCGCGCCGTCGAGGGGGAACTCATCTAGCTCGAGTCCTGTGGTGGAGTCCTCCTCCGACATCCCCGGATTCCATTCGTCCGGATGCCCGTCCCCGTCTGAGTCGATGGATGCGGCGGGATCGTGGGGGAATCCATCGGTATTGTCTCCGACCGAGTCATCGTCGGAATCGGCCCATTCACCGGGGTCCGTTGGGAATGAATCCAGCCTGAGACCAGTGGTAGAGTCCTCCTCCGACATCCCCGGATTCCATTCGTCCGGATGCCCGTCCCCGTCGGAGTCGATGGATGCGGCAGGATCAAACGGGAACATATCGAGTTTGAGCCCCGTTGTGGAATCCTCCTGTGATCTACCGGGATTCCATTCGTCCGGATGCCCGTCCAGATCGATATCCATCGATGCTGCTGGATCGTCGGGGAACGCATCATCATCATCCAGGACACCGTCCTCATCGGAGTCATCCGGTCCCTGAGAATCAGTTAGGTTGAGTTCCGGTATGGAAAGAACATACAGTGTATCGTGGGCAGCAGCAATGAGAACCGAATTGTTGCTCGCGAGGGAGATCCCAAGGACATATTCGGACAGATCGATGGACATCCGCTCTTCCAGATCGGAGGGATCGAGGTATTCCACCTTCGATTTGTTCGCGATGAAAAAACCACCTCCACCGTTCACCCATTCCATATCCCGTATCCAGATATCTCCCCCTTTCCCTAGCCGGAACTTCTCGGTCATCGTCTGCGTATCCCAGATACCACCTGAAAGGTTGGCGATACCGAGGACATCATCCCGCGTATTCCATCTGAGGATATTGGGATTGTAGGAGAACGGACCCAGAGCTGCCTGGACAGAATAATCATCGCCGGGATCGATAATATCGACAGAACCCCCGTCCGTTCCCAGTTCGTAGGAGTACTTGCCCACGGCCAAAAGTTCATCCTCGGGGTGCCATTTCACTCCCATGGTAATATTTCCTGCGAGGTCAACGGACCGATCGATCGTCCAGTCCGTTGTGTCGTAGGTATCCACGCTCCCTCCAGCGGCAACGGAGAGCAGCGATCCGTCATGGTTCCAGCTGATGGAAAAGATCTGGATGTTGTAGTCCACTTCCTCGATCAGTCTCCACGTAGATGTGGAATAGACCTTGACCTTACCGTCATTGAAATCCCAGTTCATTCCAGTGGAAAGAGCGATCAGCCCTCTGGACTCATCTGGGCACCATTCGATGTCGTATACCCAGTATCCAGGAGAAAGTACACTTTCGATCGTGTAGGTGTCCGTCTCGTAGATGAGAACGGTTCCGTTGATCAGCCCGATCGCAGCAAGCTCGTCATCGGGTGAGATATCCACGCAGAGGATCCTCTTGTCATCATGTGTCTTCGATAAGGATATGAGGATCTCCTCCCGAGGTTCGCTGCTTCTGGGTGGACCCGTTCTCACCCCATTTCCGGAGGATAACAGAAGGATAGAGGGGATCAATATGATCAAAAGGACCGCAATCGAGAACATCTTGCAGTTAACCGAACTTGATGACATATACCATCGGTCCGATATCGGACCGGGATTATTAATCAGGTACAACCGGAAAATTCAACATATCTGGTCCTTCTTCGATATTTAACGATTATGACCGATCGGGTTAACATTGGCAGACCACCCCATTGTGAAATCGAAATGCCATAAACCTTATAAACAACCCAGAGCCCAGCAATGTGAGATTTATATGTGACATCCCGGATATATGTACAGGACAATGATGTCATATGCCCGGGGAAGAGGAGACAAAAGCTGGATGGGTGTCTGTGAGAAAGCTCACAGTTCTCATTATCCTGACATTGGTCCTTGTGGTCTCAGGGACAACCATCGATGAAAATCCCGGGGATGCCATCACCGACGATATGCTTCCCGGAGCGGTTCTCGCACCTGTGAGGGGCCAGTCAACGAGAGCTTCCGTTTTCACCGTGGAATCACCGGGAGGTGAAACATCGATGAGCCTTCATTACGGGGGTTCCATTCTCACGTACGACCTCTACATCAAGGGTGAACCGGTCATGGAAGGCTCCTTCCTGGGACTGGTACTTGAAGGGAACGATCCCTTCCCGTCGGGAAATGTCCAGCCGATCAGCTCGAGGATGAATACCGTCGATGGTCGATTCACGGTCGAGTTCTCGGAGGGTCATGAGTTCAGGGAGCACTACCGTAACGGAGAGATAACCTTCAAGGAGAGCGAAATAAGCGGCAGGACGATATCCATATTGATCAGGGCCTACGACGAGTGCATAGCTTTCAGATACAGCGTTCCCGAGCAGGAAGGTATGGGAAAGACCACCATAGTAGGTGAGTCAACGACATTTGCTTTCACCTCCGATCATCTGTGTTTTGCCGAGTACGGCACAGAGGAGGAGTACCTGAAGGTACCCATAAGCAAGGTGAGATCCGAATGCGAGGTGCCTCTAACTGTCGAGGCCGGCGATGGGAGGTACCTTTCCATCGGGGAAGCCTCCCTCATGGACCATTCGAGAATGCTGCTTCGGAACGCGGGGAACAGGACGACAACCCTAGGGATCCAGTACTGCGCAAGGGTCAAGAAAACCCCCTACTTCGAAACCCCATGGAGGGTGATAACGGTGGGGGAGCACCCCGGTGATCTGGTGGAAAGGTCCCATGTTCTGTATTCCCTGTGTCCGGAGAACAGGATCGGGAACACATCGTGGATAAGGCCGGGCAAGGCTTTCAGGGACTGCTCACTGACGACCAACGGCTCGAAGGCCACAATAGATTTCTGCCAGGAGAACGGTCTCCAGTATGTCCATCTTGACGCAGGATGGTACGGAAAGGAGCATACTCCGTCATCGGATGCGACGTCTGTCTCCGCCAGGGACCTGGACCTTCATGAGGTGATCGAATACGGCAAGGAAAGGGATGTCGGGGTAATCCTCTACGTGAACAACAGATCCCTCAGGAAACAGCTGGACAAGATCCTTCCCCTCTATCAGGAATGGGGTATCAAGGGAATCAAGTTCGGCTTCATTGACGGCAGGAGTCAGGATGGGATAAATTTCATCCACTCCGCCGTCGAGAAGGCAGCCAGGCACAATCTGATAGTGGTGATACATGATAATTACCGGCCAACGGGTCTCACGAGGACGTATCCGAACATCATGACCGTCGAGGGAGTGAGGGGGAACGAACATTTTCCCAGCTCGTCCCACAATACGCTGCTGCCTTACACACGATCCGTCTGCGGTCCGATGGACTACACTCCACGCGGTGCCCCCTACAAGGACAGGACGACGATCTGCCATCAGATGGCCCTCCCCTACGTCTATTTCTCCCCGCTGACCTTCCTCTACTGGTACCAGGACCCCTTGAAGCTCCAGAGGACGGGCTTCACGGATCCCTGGGATCACCTTCCGACCACATGGGACGAGTCGATATACTTTAATGCGGAGCCGGGGAGGTTCGCATCCTCAATGAAGAGAAGTGGCGATACCTGGTACTATGGCATGATCAACGGCCCTTCCTCCAGAAGAGCGGTCGTGAACCTATTCGTCCTGGAGGAGGAGGACGTCTATTCGGCCACCGTCTATGCCGACGAGAACCTGACACTATCGGCCAAGAGATATCTCGTCGATCGTACAACCATTCTAGATGAGGACGTTCCGAAGGACGGAGGGTTATGCGTCGTTCTGAGACCATCGACACCAGCCGACAGGAGGAACCTCGAGTGGTATCCTTCATGGTCGAGGACCAGTATCAATGTCACAGTGGCCGAGGACGATGAGATGTTCCTGATCGTATGTACACCCGGTTCCGAAGACTCAAATGTAACCTACCAAGCCCTGGGGGGGCCAGATTTCCTCAGTTTCGATCCGAATAGGGGTATCGTTTCCGGAATGCCGCGGAACGATGATGTCGGGATCCATCATATCTCCATAATGGTGATGATCGACGATGGACCGGTCGGGGACATCTATCTCACTCTCGAGGTCACCAATACCAACGATCCGCCCGTGATCACGGACCTTCCGAGACATGTAGAGTGCCCCCCGGGGGGAACCGTAGTAGTAATGCCGCAGGCAGGGGATGAAGATCCCACGGGCGACCGCCTGATCTGGGCCCTTACAAAGGATCACAGCTTCATCAATTTGGATAGATACTCCGGAAGAATGGTAATCTCACCTTCATTTTCCGACCTCGGAGCCCATCTTGTGGAGATAGAGGTCCAGGATGGAAGAGGAGGAATTTGCAGGGAGAGGCTCTTGGTCTTCGTGAACGAGACCGGCGATCGGTCCCGTTACAGAACGCTCGAGAATTTGATCTTCCTCACGGAGGACATGTATGCGGAGATAGATCTGACGGACACCATATTCACGGAGGAGCAGGATGTAATGGAACTCGGAATGGTGAGGGTCCCAGCATTCCTGTCGCTGGAGAGAGACACCGGGATACTCCGCGGGACACCATCCCAGGAAGATGTCGGGATCCACGAGATCGCTCTCAGGGCGGATTTCAAGGATCGGGATCCTCTGTTCGTTCAGTTCAGGGCCGTCGTGATCGAGAGGAACGATCCACCGAACTTCATGAACGGTTCGGTGATGATGGTAACCGCTGTCGGAGAGGTCCTGGACCTCAGGTTCCAGGTTACAGATGAGGATGATCCCGTCGATGAGATCCGTTGGTCGGTCCTGCCGGAGGACGGTTTCCTTGAGCTTTCGGGTGAATCGGGAGATCTCACCGGGATTCCGGGTCCGCAGGATGTGGGTCTGCACAGCTATCACCTTTCCGCCAGCGACCCCCACGGAGCTTCAACGGTGATGGACCTGACGATACTGGTCATGGACGAGGGATCGCTGACAGAGGAGGATGGTCGAACACGTCCATCCGAAGGGTCCGGATTCAACTTCACTGTACCTGAGAACTCGAGCTTCATAGGCGGTCTGATCCTGCTTCGGAACGGTTCCGGCCGGATAATGGCCTTTCCCATGAGCGAGGAGCTTAGATCGAACCTGATGGCATCAGCATCAGCAAATCAGGAAGAGGTGGAACCATCCTCAGGTGGATCCGAGGATGCTCTTGATGGGCTCGTCCTTCCGCTGATGATGACAGCTCTTATCGTCCTTGTATTGGGGGTCCTGGCGGCAACTCACATCGGTCCAGTCAGGCAAAGGAGATCGGATAGGTAGGGACCGAGCCTCATTCCATGCAGATGTCAACTATCCTATCGAGCGGAAGGAGATTGGCCTCGATCCTCGACATCTTCGGGATGTAATGGGCCGCCTTGCCGGAGTCGGTGCCCACCCTCTCGATGCCGATGGACCTCAATGGAGTGACAACCATGCATGTGTCCCTGTAGATCTCCACTCCCGCTTCCCTCAATTCCCTTATCTTGTGCTCATCGAGGAGTTGGAGGAGGGAGCGGCTGGTGTATACCACGATTCTCTTCCCGTTCCTGATCCTCCTACCTCTGATGGATCGGTACAATCTTTCGAACTCGGCCAACCCGAACTGCGGACATCCAAGCACGAAGGTATCGATTTCGTCCCTCGGTGCGGGATATAGATCTTCCTTAATACCGTCCAGTTCACCTATGGAAATGTGAAGTCTTTCATCTATCATGCCCTCCTCGTATG
>JBLIRL010000115.1:0-9006 GCA_049472275.1 Thermoplasmatota archaeon
GACCTCGTATGTTTGACAGAAAGGACATTGAGAATTTAGGTATGGAATTCGAACGCGGATTGAAGCTGGCATCGGGACAGTTCACCGATGACCAGGTCCTGGCGTTGAAGGTGGCCTTCGAACTGGCCATGGTCAACGCGTTCAGGATGATCGAGAACAGGGTTGAACTGAAAGAAACCCAGAAAGTGAGCAAGAATGAATGAACCAGATAGAATAGAAGGTAAGAAAATGATGAATCCCAAGAAAATTGTGAACACGGGAAAAAGAGTGGTGGAGAGCCAGCTGAAGAATACGGGATGGAGCCATGTCATGACAGGGGAGCAGGTACCTCCTCCTGTGGATGTGATCGCGGCCCACAAGGGTAAGAAGTTGTTGATATCGATAACCCCGACGATACAACCCAAGGAACCCCAGACACTGGACGAAAACAAGGCCCAGCAGTTGAAGAGCCTTGCGGTCCAGAATGGAGCGGACCCGTACCAGGTCAAGGTCCAGTTGACCCCCGACATGACAGGGGTCGCCAAGGTCTCTTGGCTCAAACTGGCATGATATTGATCATGGGATACCAAATTGAATCACATATGATCAAACCGACGGAGGGCGAAGAGAACCCCGCACCTTTCTGAGATGAACCCTCTCCCTCCGTTCAGATAGGGGGGGCTCACGATTGTCGGGCTCCCCCTATCACTTGTTTCTAATCGGGCTTTTTTATATGACGTGATAACTTCTCTCATCTCGGGTCCGAAAGGCTTCCCATGAAGAGTATGTTGCCAGTAGCTTTCTGCTGGATGATGAACATGAACGGATGGTCCGCCGTGAAATAGATATGCCTGGGACCGTTCGCGGAGAGGGTCATGACAACTGCGGTCGCCGCTGCTGCCTCGGTACCTTCCTCGTTCACCTCGACGAAAGCCTTGTGGAAAACCCCTGAAATGAATAGACCTCCGGTCCCGTCCATTCCGGAGAAATCGGCCCCGCCGTCAAATGCATGAGGCATGCCAAGGTCGGAAAGGGATTCGATCAGTTCATAGTCGGTCTCGAGTTTGAACTTCGGGAGGTTCACAGATACCTTCTGCTCGGAGAGTCCGCTCCTCACATCATCAAGAAGTTCCACTGAAAGGTCGCTCACGAGATTGCTCAACCCATCTTTCTCCTCGGGCAGCAGCAGAAGCATGGAGAGTTCCTCACCCGAGTACGGTAGCTCCAGTGCCTGAAGGTCATCGTCCTCGTAGTAGTTCAACTCGACCTCCCCGTCGAAGGTCATCGTTGGCACGGAGTGCTCCTCGTTGCCGTTCACGTAGAACGTCTTGTCGCGAGTGTCCGCCGGATCGAACTGGCTTAGCCAGTCCCCCTTGAAATAGATCGCATTTGTCAGGACCATCCTCGTGAGAGGATCGATGGAGCCCTGCGCAAGCAGGTCCTTGATGCGGTCGTTGGTCCTGTCCTCGACCCACTCGTTGATGATCTCCCTCGAACCCTCCGGGTCCGTCTTGAAATCGAGGTTCTCCACCTTGGAGGCATAGTAGGTCTCGATGATATCGATGTACTCCTCGAGGAAATGATAATCATACTGGGGCCAGATCGCATTCGCCGTGTTTATCTCGCAGGTGCCGTCCATGTCGTTGATCTCGTTTTGGACCCTTGCGAAGGATGATCTGCGCTCGGTCTCGTTAACCGGCAGGTGCAGGACATCCTGCATCTCCTCAGCTGTCACTCCCCTTGCCCCTTCATAGGTCATCGAGAGGGCAGTGAAGATGCTCCAGGGAGAGATGAAAGCGTTCGGGCCCTCATCCCATACTTCCTTGTAGATGTCTATCCCGAAACGATTGTTCGCCTCGGTGATCTCGAGGCCGCCCTCGGGCGTCGACCCGGAATCGTCCGCTCTTCGTTCTTCACCGGTAAGAACAGCTATGCTGATAACCGATGCCGTGACAATCAGCACCACTCCGAGTATGGCGCCCATTATCAATACTCTCCTCTGCATCATGGTTCATCAATTCCCTTGAAGCTTATTTAAATAAAATGGAACAACAATCGGACAGGTCCCGGGGAGCTCTTTTTTTTTCATCCTATGGTGAAATGGTCTTCGCGAAGGGAGTCGAGGTCGCTATCAGGAATACCCCGAGGATCCCGAAGGTTATTCTCATCGGCAGGGGCCCCATATCGAAGAACATCAAAAGAGTTGCGGCGAGACACAGGGCCAATCCGATGGACCAGACCGTTATCAGGACAGGTTTGTTGGTCCTTCTCCGATATCCTTCCTTTCGGTTCATGGTCCCTTATCGTTCGCTATAAGAATACCCCTTATGGTTGGGTTATCTTACTTTTATTAGAACCTTATGGAATTGGATTTTCCAGGAATCATTCATTCCGCATAATTAGGGGAACATCTCATAGCTCCATTCTGCTTCGAACGAGAACAGGAATCAGAACCCGGCGATCAACATGGCATACTTCGATGATGGGAAAAACGTGGAGGAATATATCAAAATGGCAGAGGGATTCGATGGAAAGGCCCTCATTGAAGTTCTGAATGGATATCTTAAAGATGGTTCCTCTGTCCTCGAACTTGGAATGGGGCCCGGCAAGGACCTTGATTTGCTCTCAGAGAAATACAGGGCAACGGGGTCCGATCTGTCAAATGTCTTCATTGAGCGATACAGAAAAGAACACCCTAATGCCGATCTTCTGATACTGGACGCAGTGACCATCGATACCGAAAGCCGGTTCGACTGCATCTATTCCAACAAGGTCCTGATACATCTTTCCAGGGAGGAACTGAAGCGTTCATTCGAACGGCAGATCGAGGTGCTGAATCCAGGCGGACTCCTCTTTCACTCATTCTGGAAAGGAGATTTTGAGGAATTCATCGAGGATCTCAGGTTCGTCTACCATGACGAAATATCGATAATGAAATTCATAGGTAAGGGATTCGAGGTCCTCGAAATAACGGAGTATAGTGAAATGGATGATGGTGATTCATTCTATCTTGTCCTCAGGAAAATGTGAGTTGCATCTCGATCTCGTCCTTTATCTCGATCCCGTCGATACCCTTCATTGGGATCTCGGGTTTGAGCTTCCTGGACCTAGTGACGGCACCCTCGTGGATTGCCCTGATCGAGAAACCCCTGTTCTCGTAGAACCTGACGGCTTTTCTGTTGTCGTTCGTTGTTGTTACGACCAAACGGCCGCATCCCAGATTCTCTGCTTTTTCGATAATGGAACTGACCAGCAGGGTTCCAACACCGATATTTTCGCGCAGGCTGTTTAGGGAGACGATCTCGCACTCCTTTCCCTCTATCAGGTAGGTTAATAATCCCGCTCTCTCTCCATAGATCTCGGCGATAAGACCGGGGATCTTCGAACCGTCATGTGATCGTCCCCTGGTTATGATGACGGGGGAGCCCCATTCCCCCGTAAGGATGATCCTTATCCAATCGATATCATTTTGTTCGATCGGACGAATTTCGATCTTTCCCATCTGTCTGATCCCCTCCTGGTTTCACCGTGTTCCCCTCAACCATGATTACAACCGTCCTTTCCTGTGCCCTCGTCCTGTGCTCGATCCCTCGGGGTACGGTGAATCCCTGATGGGGTAGCAGCTCGAGGGTCCGGTCCTCGAGGTCCAAGAGAAGTTTTCCGCTGATGACGTAGAAGAACTCATCCTCCCGGTCATGATGATGCCAGTGGAACTCTCCCTCGAATATTCCCATCCGGACCAGGGAATCGTTGACCTCCGACAGTGTGAAATTGGTCCATTTCTCCGGAGTGTTGGCCACTATCTCGTCGATATCGATGACCTCAAGATGCCCCTTTCCCTGCATGCTATGACACCGTATCCCAATGGTTCGAACAGTTAATAATCGCTTGCAGTGCTCCGGGAAATGGTGGATCACTGTTTCTGCTTCTTCCATTCCTCGAACTCCCTGAACTCCTCCCTGAACTTCAAATACCTCTCCTGGAACTCGTCCCACTTCTTCTCGTGGTTTCTTCGATACGCATCGAACTCGGTCATATCCCTGAGAAGAAGGGTTCGCTTCTTCTCGACCTGGCCCAGTTCCGGATCCTTGAGGGAGAGGTTTGCTATCAGCTCCTCCACCCTTCTCTCGAGAGATTCGATCCTCTCCCTCAATCTCCCGTTCTCTTCCTCCAGCTCCAGAATGCGCTGATCCCTGTATTCAATCTCCTTCTTTCCGAACAGGCTCATGGGATCTCCCCGTTGCTCCTCTACCGAAATGCCAGTTTCATATCAATTTTAACTTCGTCGCAAAGTTATCGCCTGGTTTCATGTATTCCAGGTTCCTCATCCTGAAACGAAGAAGCGCATAGGACGGATCCTCCGGGGTCGACCAGTATTCCGAGAAATAGCTCGTGCTCAGGGCAACATCGCTCCTTATCTTGGGATCCTTTACGACCTCCATTTTACCATCGATCCTGAGATATCCGTTCCCCTTGCCGTCCTTCACGTCGATGCACAGCTCGACATTGTCGTTGTGTGAGAGCTGTTTCATCTTCGCATCGTTGGTTCCTGTCAATATGAAATGCTCCGAACCGTACCTGACCATGGTCAAAGGTCTTACCCTCGGTGTCTCTCCGTCCATCGTTGCCAGATGGACCACCTGCATGTCCTTGATCAGATCAAGGATTTGACCTGCATTGATATCTTCTCCCTCGTTCATTCCAACACCTCCCATCAGGAGAGATCGGCTTCCGATCTATATCTTGCTTCCTCTGAGTGACGGGGACATACATCTTTTTTAGATTGATTCAACGATCCTCAAACGACCCCCATTGGAATTACTGTTATTAGTGTATACCAACAAGAGACATGGATGAAAGTGACATTGCACAGCAGGATCATTATCGATTAATGAGATCGCATGATATTCACATTTTAGACAATCGGAGTAAAAACCGGAGGCTCCCCCAGACCCATCCTTCTTTTTCTGACACGGTTTTCCCTTTCCTCGATGAGACGGATCCACCTCACCGGAAGCATCACTATCCTGTGCGTCCTCAGACCATCGGTGAGGACAAGGTGGCGGAGGACCTTCTCCTCCTGCCCCGTGTCATAGAAGTACTCCCTCTCCGTGATCTGGTAGTGTTCGTCGAGGACTATCCTCTTTCTCAATCCTGGGAAGGACCCGAAGAGGATGTAATGGTCCCCCCGGTCGAACAATATCAAAAAAGACCTCGAAAGGACAGCTGTTATCACGATCAACGATGAGAGGGAGCCGAGGAACAACAGGACCACAAGAATCTCGAATGCACCGAACTCGCCCTCGGAGATCGGGACCACCGATGAATAGCCCATCCAGACTGTGAAGAACGTGACTAGGGAGAAGGAGAAAAGAAGGAGGGCGAACTTCGGGTTGTACATCATCTTATCGGACATCGTCGAGACCGATAGGGGACCGGCGAATATTTACAGATTGTTCAGATGAAGTAATCAAGGGTCAGCTGCCTGTGACCGCTGCCCCCCAGGTCCACATTGACAAGGTTGGATACGGCGATCCCGAGGAGACGGACCTTCAACCTTCCGGCCTGGGTCCTCTCCAGAAGTTCGGGTATGTGCTTCATTATGGAGCCCGAATCCGAAACGGGATCATCTACGGTCTTGGACCTCGATATCCTGCAGAAATCGAAATACCGCAGTTTGAGGGTTACCGTACGGCCCTTAATGTCCCTTTTCTTCATCAATCTCTCAAGACGATCCGCCGTTGAGGAGAGTATCCTGAGCATCTCTCCGGTATCATCGATATCCTCGCTCAGGGTCCTCTCCGAACCGATGGACTTCCTCTCCCTGAAAGGGACCACCGGACTTTCGTACAGGTTGTGGGCGATCTCGTAATAATAGGCTCCGTGCCTCCCGAACATTCTCACGAGTTCGGGCTTTGAATACTTCCTCAGGTCCCTCCCTGTCAGTATCCCGTGATCGATCATCCTCTTCTCTGTCACTTCTCCCACACCGTGGAACTTCCGGATTGGAAGGTTCTCGATGAACTCGTCAGCAGAATCCCTCGACACGATCGTGAGCCCGTCAGGTTTGTTGAGGCCGGAGGCAACCTTGGCAAGGAACTTGTTGAAGGAAACACCCGCAGAGGCGGTCAATCCCGTTTCCCTGAAAATCCTCTCCTTCATCTCCAGGGCTATGTCCGATGCTGTCCGCCCGCCGCTGACTAGTTCCGTAACATCCATGAAAGCCTCGTCGAGGGACAGCGGCTCCACGAGGTCCCCGTAGGAGTGGAAGATATCCATTACCTGGGTGGAAACCTCCTTGTAGACGTCGAACCTCGGATGAACGAATATCGCCTGGGGGCACAGGCGATATGCCATGGCGCTCGACATGGCGGAGTGAATCCCGAAATCCCTTGCCTCATAGGAGCAGGCAGCGACCACCCCGCGTCCCCTTGGCTCCCCGCCGACTATGACGGGTTTTCCTCTGAGCTTGGGATCGTCCCTCTGCTCGACCGAAGCGTAGAAAGCATCCATATCGACATGGATGATGTGTCTGGTTCCGTTCCCCCGGCCGCTCATGGGATGCACTGTCCTGTAAGAAAAAAAAAGAGCTCTACTCTTAAGTATGAAACAAGGGGAGAGAGTATAGCGAATTGTGAAAGCAGGTCAAATCTAATAACCAAAACGACCTTTCCCGAAACATGGTCCGATCCGTGGAGAAGCTCCTTCAGAGCGTATATGAAACAGCCTACGGCTACGAACATGATTTCGGGGGGTGCACCCAGTCGGTACTGAGAACGCTTCAGGAACATTTCGGGGGTATCCCGGACGATGTCATCAAGGCTGGACATTCACTTGCGGGAGGAGGAGCTCTCGCCTGCAGGGGAACATGCGGGTCTCTGAACGGAGCCTTCATGGCGATCAGCTTCTTCTTCGGGCGGACCAAGGACGGCTTCGGGAGGGAAAGGGAGTTCAAGGATTCTTACAAGATCTCCATGAAGCTCTACAACAGGTTCGTCGAGGAATACGGAAGCGTTCTCTGTCCGGATGTCCAGAAAAGGATTATGGGGCGGTCCTTCGACCTCAGGACCCGTGAGGGAAACATCGAGTTCGACCAGGCCGGAGGTCACGATGACAAATGCCCATCGGTCGTGGGAAACACTGCAAGATGGACTGCCGGGCTACTGCTCGAAGCGGGCATCGAATCCTTGTAGCAATGGTCTTTCACTCGAAGGTTTTAAGTCCTGTCCTTCATTGCTCCGGCAGGTGAATCCATGGCAGAAGGGAGTTTCGCAACGGCGATCAACTGTATGGACGGAAGGACCCAGATACCGGTCAACGAGTGGATGAAGCAGAAGTTCGGGGTCGACTACGTCGACACCATAACGGAACCCGGGCCTAACGGCGCACTGGCTAAAGGAAAGGACCCCCTGGTATCCACGATCAAGGAAAGGGTGATGATATCGGTGAACGGACACGGCTCAGGGGTGATCGCTCTCGTGGGACACCATGACTGCGCCGGGAACCCGGGACCGAGGGAGATGCAGGACGATCATGTGATCAAGGGATTGGAGGTCATAAGGTCCTGGGAACTGCCCGTTCGGCTGCTGGGTCTCTGGGTGGGAGATGCTTGGAAGGTCGAGGTGATCTTCGATTCAGAGAATGAGTAAAGACACCTTGCCCTGCAAAACCAATATAAACCATGGTGCATGTCGGATGCTCCCAGATGGATATCTGCAACGCCGGATCAGCGGAGAACGGATTGCGGACTCGTATTTTTTTCCCCCTTAAAGCAAGTTCAAGAGGTGTGAATTCGGATGGATAGCGGAGCCAAAGGTCCAGGAGGGGTCCTCGAGCTGGAGGACGGAACGATCTTCGAGGGATCCCTCTTCGGTCGGGTCGGCCATACGGACGGAGAGGTGGTCTTCAACACGGGGATGATCGGTTATGTCGAGAGCCTCACCGATCCTTCATATTCCGGGCAGATACTCACCTTCACCTATCCGCTGATGGGGAACTACGGAGTGCCCTCCTGGGACAGGGGAAGGTTCGAATCGAACAGGGTCCAGGTACGTGGTATCATCGTTTCGGACCTGATCAGGGAGCACTCACACTGGGAGTCCGATAAGGGCCTCCACGAGTGGCTCGAGGAGAGCGGGATAGTCGGAATATCCGGTATCGATACCAGGGAGCTGACCAAGGTCCTCAGGGAAAGGGGCACCATGCTGGGAAGGATCTACCCGAAAGAGGAGGCACCCGAAGGGTTCGAGGTCGAGGACCCGAACCTCTCCCACCTCGTCGCCGGCGTGTCGGTCACCGGATCAGAAGAGTACGAAGGAGATGGCCCCCATATTGCCGTTATCGACTGCGGCTGCAAGAGGAGCATCGTTTCATCCCTGAGAGAGAGAGGATGCTCGGTCACGGTCGTCCCCCACGACCACGACCTGGCCGGGATCGATTACGACGGGGTCCTGATCTCGAACGGTCCGGGAGATCCTGCAATATGCGGAGAAACTATCAGGACCGTGAAGGGGCTCCTCGACAGGAACGTCCCGACAGGCGGTATTTGTCTCGGGTGTCAGCTAATCGCACTTGCCGCAGGTGGAAGGACATACAAGCTGCCCTTCGGACACAGGTCCCACAACCAGCCATGCGAGGAGGTCGGAACGAAACACTGCATTATCACGAGCCAGAACCACGGCTATGCCGTGGATGACTCATCTCTGCCCGAGGGATGGGAGATCTGGCACAGGAACCTCAATGATGGTACCGTAGAGGGCATCAGGCATTCGTCGAAGCCCTTCATGGCGGTCCAGTTCCATCCGGAAGCCTCTCCCGGCCCAACCGACCCACGGGGTTTCTTTGACATGTTCCTGGAGGTGGTCCGCCGTGGTTAGGAAGGTCATGGTTCTCGGAAGCGGCGGTTTGAGGATCGGACAGGCCGGGGAGTTCGACTACTCGGGGTCCCAGGCCCTGAAGGCCCTCAAGGAGGAAGGTGTGGAGACGGTACTGGTGAACCCGAACATTGCATCCGTCCAGACCACCTAG
>JBLIRL010000116.1:0-8988 GCA_049472275.1 Thermoplasmatota archaeon
CCGGGTCTTTCTGGAGCTGTCCCTCTCCGAGATTATGGAGTTCACCAGGACCGGTTTTTCCACAGGGAAGTTGGCATGATGCACCGTCTTGCATGTCACGCACTGGACCGTCCCGTCGAAACCGCTTTCGGGGGTCGCCCCTATCTTCCCCTTGAGGACGCGGTGAGGGGTCTCCTCCCCGCAGTTCTCACAGAGGGTGAATATCACGGTGCCTTCCTGCATGGGCGGGGCGACACGGCTGCCCTTATATAAAATATACCTCTCAACGGTCCACCTCATCGTCATCAGCGAAAAAGGATATAAACGTCAACCACGTGGGCCGGACGATGGTCGATTATCAGGAGCTTGTTGACCTCATGAAGGGTAAGGATTCGGTACTTGTGGCCTTCTCCGGTGGCGTCGACAGCACCCTCGTCGCGCTGGCAGCCGGGGAAGCTCTGGGAGACCGCTGTTCATTGGTCATGTTCCGAAACGAGACCATCCCTCGGTTTGAGGTTTCGGAAGCGGAATCCGTGGCCGCGGAGCTCGATATGGAATTGAATGTGATAGATGATCCAGTGCTTGAGGTTCCAGGGATAGCGGACAACCCCGTTGACCGATGCGGGGTCTGCAAGGACCACCTCATGTCCAGACTCCTGGATATGGCCGGGTCGGGCGGTCTTGAGGTCGTTGCGGACGGGGCGAATGCAGACGATGTCGATGACTTCCGTCCTGGATTGGAGGCCTCCGACAGGCTGGGAATTTGGCATCCCCTGATGGAGGCTGGCATCGGGAAGGCCGATGCCCGCAGGATACTCAAAGAGAAGGGAATAAGCATCCATGACAAACCCTCCACGACCTGTTTGATGACGAGGATACCTTACGGAGAGAGAGTGACCTCCGAGAAGCTCCGGGTCATCGAATCTGTAGAACGTGAGGTCAGGAAGCTGGGATTCAGTGAGATCAGATTGAGGCTCTTCGAGAGGAGGGGCGGAGGATACATCGGCATACTGGAACTTGATGATCCGGGTGCCGCCCTTGGTCAATGGGACCTCATCGAGGGGCTTTCCGAAGACGTACGTATCGTCCTGGACCCTGCCGGTTACAGACAGGGTTCGCTCAATGCGGGCTCGGTTCCCCCATAAGGTTTATAAGGGAATCCCCTTTACACCTTTCGAAACCGCCCTTGGCCCAAGTGTTGCGGTGTGAAGGGGAAGTTGACATGATTACCCGTTTCGAGAAAGCAAGGATCCTCGGTGCAAGGACACTTCAGCTGAGCCTTGGAGCCCCCCCGCTGGTGAAATCGAATGAGGTCGATCCGCTCATAATAGCCCAGAGGGAAATGGAGCTGGGTGTCATACCCCTGACCGTGAAGAGGAACTAGGAGAGTTGTTCTCATGAGCGATAACCAGAACGCCCAGGACCTGTTGATTGAGGAGGACGTCTACCTCACATCCGGGGTCCACATTGGAACGCAGCAGAAAAGTGCGGACATGAAGGATTTCATATTCAAGGTCAGGTCCGACGGGCTATATGTGCTTGATATCAAGAAAACGGACGAGAGGATCAAGGTCGCGGCCAGCATGATTGCCAGGTACAAACCGGAGGAGGTGCTCGTGGTATCTGCCAGGCAGTACGGCCAGAAACCCGTGAGGATGTTCTCCGACATAATCGGCTGCCATGCCTTCCCGGGAAGGTTCGTTCCAGGGACCCTCACGAACCCGTCACTTGACCTCTACATAGAACCCAAGGTCCTGATCGTAACGGACCCGGCCGCCGACCAGCAGGCCTTGAGAGAGGGTGTCACTTCCAGGATACCCGTCATAGGTCTCTGCGATGCAAACAACGAGACGAAGTACGTCGATGTGGTGATCCCCTCGAACAACAAGGGGAGGAGGTCCCTTGCCATAGTCTACTGGCTCTTGACAAGGGAGGTCCTCAAGCTAAGGGGAGCGATCGAATCCCAATCCGATTTCAAGGTCGAGGTCAAGGATTTCGAGGCGACCCTCTGAGAATCCTTTAAATTTCCTCCCTCCGATATCCCCCCATGCGCAATCCCGCAGTGGCAGGTATGTTCTATCCGGGCACCGAGAAGGGGCTCAGGAAGGAATTGAAGGACTGCTTCCGGAGAGGACCCGGCAGGGACTCCCCCGCGAAGGGTCCGAGGATCATAGGTCTGGTCTCTCCTCATGCGGGCTATACCTATAGCGGACCGACCGCAGCCTACGGGTTCCTCGCAATGGCCGACGGTGGACTTCCAGAGACAGTTGTCGTCATAGGCCCTAATCATCAGGGACTCGGAGAGGAGGTCGGTGTTTCCTTCGACGATTTCAGCATGCCAATGGGTGTGATGCGGAACGACGGGGAGCTTGCGGAGGCCATAGGAATACCTCCTGACGAGCTGTCGCACATCAGCGAGCACTCCATGGAGGTCCAGCTTCCGTTCGTCCAGTATTTCGACCAAAGCGTGAAACAGGTATGCATATCGATGATGGACCAGTCGCTACCGACCGCAAGGTGGCTGGGGGAGAAGATCTCAGAGGCGGTAAGGTCAACCGGCAGAAAGGCCCTCATCGTGGCCTCCTCGGATTTCACGCACTGCGGCAGGAACTACGGATATCCGGTCCCGAAGGGCATGAATGCGGGAGAGTTCGCAAGGTCCCGGGACATGCCGGTCATCAAGAGGCTGCTCGATTTCGATCTCGAGGGTGCCATGGAGGAGAAAAGGAAGCTCGGGACGACCGCCTGCGGACTCGGTCCCGTGGCGGCGATGTATTTCGCTGCGGGGGACCTCGGCTCGAAGAGGACGAAACTCATGAACTACACAACTAGCTTCGACGTGTCGCCTGCCTCCTCGGCGGTAGGCTATGCTTCCATCGTGTTGATGTGATCCTTGGCGACCATGTATTGAAATACAACATTCCCGTTGAAGGACCTCGGAGGGCCGCGGATGAACATTTCCATCATCGGAACAGGTTATGTGGGATTGACGACCGGGATCGCGCTGGCCGAGCTCGGCAACAAGGTGGTATTGGTCGATGTTATCCAGGAGAAGCTGGATAAAATTATGGGCGGAAAGGCTCCGTTCTACGAACCTGATGTCGATGAACTGCTCTCCAAACATGTTAAGGCCGAGAATATCACGACGACCATCGACGGCGGTTATGCCGTGATGGATACGGATATCACGTTCATCACGGTGGGAACACCCTCCAGAAGGGACGGCTCGATGGATGATTCATTCATCCGATCAGCCACAGAGACGATAGCGGATGTGCTTAAGGCCAAGGAAGATTTCCATGTGGTTGTTATGAAATCCACGGTCGTTCCGGGTACCACCCTGGGTATCATCAAAGAGACCCTCGAGCGGATCTCCGGCAAGGAGGCTGGGATCGATATCGGTCTTGCGATGTGTCCGGAATTCCTCCGGGAAGGAGCGGCCATGAAGGACTCAATGCATCCCGACAGGATCGTCATCGGCTGCGTGGATGACAGGACCTTCGAGGTGCTCAACGGACTCTTCGCACCGCTCGGGTCCCGGGTCCTTCGGACCTCTCCCACTGCAGCGGAGATGATTAAGTACGCGTCGAACTCCATGCTGGCCACCAAGATCTCCTTCGCCAACGAGATCTCGAGGATATGCGAGGAGGTCGGGGTGGACGTATACGAGATCATGGAGGGAGTGGGTCTGGATTTCAGGATCAATCCCCAGTTCCTCAGGGCCGGTGCAGGTTTCGGCGGGTCCTGCTTCCCCAAGGACGTCTCAGCCCTCCGGAACATAGCAAAGCATCTCGGAGTGGAGACTCCGCTCCTGGACGGCGTCATGCTCAACAACATCATCCAGCCTGTCCATCTAGTCGAGGTGGCGGAGGTCCTGGCCGGTCCGCTCGAGGGAAGGAAAGTGGCAGTCCTCGGACTGGCCTTCAAACCCGACACCGACGATATACGGGAAACACGGTCGCTGCCCGTGGTCAACGAACTCCTGAAGAAGGGAGCGGCGGTCACCGGCTCCGATCCCAAGGCCATCGAGAACTTCCGGGCAATTGCCCCGCAGATCTCATACTCCGAGGACCCAGTGAAGGCCGTTGATGATGCTGAGATCGTAATACTAATGACGGAATGGCCCGAGTACAGGGAGATCGACTGGAGCTCCAAATTCCATTTGGCCTTGGTCATAGATGGGAGAAGGTCCATCGATCCGGCAACCATGAAGAATGTTAAATACTGGTCAATCGGTAGCCCGCTCCCGTAATCGAAGCGGGGGCCCGACTTGGATATCAGGAAGCGCTGGAAGGATATTCTATACATCTTCCTTGGTCTATTTCTGATAGCGGCGCTTATGCTCAATGCCGATGTGACGGATACCCTTGAAGTCCTCTCGGATACGAAGCTTCATCTCATCGCTCTGGTCCTAGGCCTCTATTTCCTTAACACGACCTGCAAGGTGATGAGATGGTACGGGATACTGAAGGGTATGGGTGCGAAAAGGATCGGTTACATAACGCTTCCGATTTTCCTTGCCTCACTGGCACTCAACAACTCCACTCCGGGAAAGGTCGGCGGAGAACCCGTGAGGGCCCTGATGCTGAGAGAGCATACAGGCAACAGGATCTCGAAAGGGATCGCATCGATATTCGCGGAGAAATCCCTGGATATCCTTACCATACTGTTCCTTGCCGTCCTTGGCCTGATCTACATGGCTGTCGAACTGGGCATCGAGAACGTCCAGGGTCTGATCGCTGTCATAGGTATTGGCGGTGTGATGATCGTCCTGGTGATCCTTCTTCTGGTGAACAGGAGCTTCCTCGTGATGGTCGGAAGGTCCATGGAGAAGATTGCTATTCTTCTTTCCAGGGGCAGCAGGGATTCGAAGATTGTGGGTATCACGGGGAAGCTGGAGGGCTCGATAGAGAGATACCATCGATCCCTGAGAACCATAAGAAGGAATCCCTGGACCGGCACTGGTGTTATCATGCTGACCTTTGCCATATGGACCAACGAGGCTCTCAGGTTCTATATCGTTGTCCAGGCGCTTCCGGGGAATGTTTCTGTGACGTTCCCGGGGGCCATTGCCGCGATCGCTGTTGCCAATATCCTCGGATTCATCCTTCCCATAGGGTCTGGGAACGTTTTCGGTAGCAAATCCGTACTCGAGCTTCTTTCGGTTAAAGAGACCACGGCCATGGCGGCATCCCTCCTCCAGGTCGCCACCTCACTATGGATCTCCATACCGCTCGGTGTCGCCTCCCTTGGTTATCTCAGGAACCGATCTAAGAAGCTGGGCAATCAATGATATAGAGGTTCGGGCAATTACCCACCACGGGGGATCATCATGACCGGAGTCGCCGGGGGTTTCCAGGATATGGTCGACAGGCTCCGCCCTGGAAGGTGGCTCGAAGGCCGCCGCAGATCGGACCTCCTGTGCATACTCCTCCTTTTCCTCACGATATGTGTCTTCTTCTGGAAGGTGGTTCTTAATCCCGATCACATCATCTATTCACCGGATTCGGACACCATCGAGCAGTACTATCCTTGGAGGTATGTCGCCGGGTCCTCCGCCGACAACGGGGATCTCCCCTTCTGGAATCCCTATAATTACGCGGGAGAACCCCTGCTTGCTAACATGCAGCTAGGGTTCTTCTATCTGCCCAATATCCTGCTCTTCTGGCTCCTTCCCGCACATTCCGTGTTCGGTATTAGCGTCATCATACATCTTCTGATAGCGGGATCGTCGACCTATCTCCTTGCCAGAAGGATAGGCCTCGGGAGGAACGCATCGTTCGTGTCGGGGACGGTCCTGATCTTCAGCGGTTATTTCATAGGCCATATATATTCGGGCCACTACGGCCAGGTCTGTTCCGCAAGCTGGATCCCTCTGATATTCCTGGTCTTCGATCTAACGTTGAAGAAAAGGAGCATCTGGTGGGGCGCCCTAACAGGGCTCCTTGTCGGGAACCAGTTCCTGGCGGGCCATATCCAGATCGTTCTCTTCTCCGCCATCATGCTTGTAATATCCTACATCCACCATCTATACTTCCGTCGTGGTATGATCAGGGGCATAACGGATTTCGCGAGGACACTGCCGGGTCCGCTTCTGGGCGGGATCGTGGCACTTGCGGCTGCTTCGATACAGATCATCCCCACATACTTATATACCGACCAGACGACCAGGAGCGGCGGGATGAGCTATCTCTGGGCGACGGACTACTCCCTCCCTCCTTGGAATGTTCTGACGCTCCTCGTACCCAGGATATTCGGGACCCCCCTTGACGGAAATTACTGGCATCTATGGAACTACTGGGAGCTGTCTATCTATATTGGCATCCCCACGATAGTCCTGATTCTTTTCTCATTCCGCTACAGGTACAACCGGTACTTCAGAACCTTCCTCGGTCTCGGTCTCTTCTCCTTCGTCATGGCCCTGGGCCGCTTCACACCCCTTTACTGGATCTTTTGGAAGTTCGTTCCGGGTTTCGACATCCTCAGGGTTCCGTCGAGATTCGTGCTTCTTTGCATCTTCTCCGCATCGATAATGGCCGGTTTCGGTTTCATGTCACTCGAAAGAAGGATGGACAGAATCCGCATCGGAAGGATAAAGAGGCTCAGCAGTTGGATCATGGGGATCTCCGCCGGCATTCTCGTCCTGGTTCTGCTCCTTCTAATCTTCAGAGGGCTTGTATCGGATCTTTCTGAGAATGTGATAAGGGATGTTATCGGGGACGAGGGAGAGGTGTCTGAGAAGGTCTCGATGATACCGTCGGCTTTCGATACGGCCGTAATCGATATTCTGACCTTCATTCTAATCCTGGCCGGAACAACGGGTATCCTGATATGGAGATCCTCGAGACGAGACCGGCCCAGATACTTCGGTCTCGTTCTAACGTCATACCTGATCCTCAATCTGGCTCTGTACCAGATACCCTTCATAGATTCGATGGATCCCGATGAGGTCTACGATATCGAACCATACGTCGAGTTCCTTCGATCCAACGCTGAAGGATACAGGGTTTACGATCCCGGGGATGTGATGAGGGACAACTTCCAGATAATCTACGGCATCGAGACCGTGAAAGGATACAATCCACTGGAACTGAGGTACTATTCCGAGCTAGTGGACTCCATCCGCAACCTCTCGGGCAACGGATACCACCCGATCCTTGATATCCTGAATGTCAGGTATATCATAACATCCGATAGACTGACCGGCAGCGGTTTCGACCTTGCTTTCATCCAGTCCGAGGACCGAACCGTCTTCATCTACGAGAACCCGGGTGTTCTCGGGAGAGCTTTCCTGGTTGCGAATATCACGGCGGAGGACGATGAGGGCAGTCTGCGGATCATCCGCGAGGAAGATTTCGACCCGCTCTCCTCCGTCCCGGTCAGCGGAGAGCCGGAAGCATTCGGGGAGTCCGTACCTTCATCCGTCGAAGGATCAAGGGTGGCGATCACCTCCAGAACGAACAACAGGATCGATCTTAGTGCTTCTCTGGACGGAAGGGGATTCCTGGTCGTCAGCATGGCCCACTACAGTTCCTGGGATGTCATCGTCGATGGTGAGAGGCATCCTGCAGAGAGGGCCTTCCACGGACTGGCAGGGGTCTATCTTGAAAGCGGTGTTCATGATATTGCTTTCGTCTACGATCGATACCCATGATACCCATCCTGCATTCAACCGACCCCCGGGATAGCGCTACCTCGGAAAGTTCTTTATGTGGATACCAATTTGCAAGGACGATGCATGAACAGAACGGGACGGGGACCATCCACGGATACCTTCCTTACGCTGCCGTCCTGCTCCTCTCCGCAATTATCCGATTCGTCAATCTGATGAATCCCTTCGGGTTCCCCGGATATTCCGGTTCCCTCGGGAACAATGGTACCGACGAGGGAGTCTTCCTGATGACTGGAAGACTGGTATCCAGCGGTTACAGGATGTACTCCGATGTCAACACCCAGCAGGGGCCTCTGTTCTCCTTCGCCCTTGAACTCCTTCAGGGCGATCCCCTTCAGGTCCGGATGGTCACGGTCGTACTTTCTCTCGCAGGGGTCCTCGGGATAATGCTGTTTTCCGGACGTTTGGGTGGTGGAAGGACCGCATTGGCATCCTCGCTGTTTCTGGGCCTCAATTACGTTTTCTTCAAGGAGAGCCGCCATGCAAGTTCCGACCTGTTCTCAACGGTATTTCTGATATTCGCCTTCTACGCCATGTTGATCTATTTCAGGGATATCGGCATTCCGCGAGGAAGGGGTGCGAGTGATCAATTGAGAACAGCGGGAACCCTTCTCCTGGCAGGAATCGTTTTTGCCCTTGCCGCCATGTCGAAGCTGTTCGCGGTCGTTCCCCTTCTATCCATGGGGATCTTCATGCTCGTCCAATCGATAAGGTGCGATCGCGGAAAGGGCATAGGAACCGGGATCAGGATATGGCACATCATGGTTCTTGCCGGGTCCGCATGCATCACCACCTTCCTTCTGATGAACATCTACGGATTCGGAAACACTCTGGATGGGATGCTTCTCGACAACCTCCACAGACCCGGAATGACTTTGGTGGGCAGAACGAGAACGGTACTTCTGTTCCTGATTTTCACCTCTTTACCGGCCATCCTTTCCCTTTTTGCCGTTATCAGGGAACGGAGAGAGATAAGGACCCAGCTGATGCTTGTCTGGGCGATACCGCTGTTCATCTTCATTATCGTTCAATCCCCGGTGTGGGAGCACTATCTGGTCCTTGTGCTACCGCCTCTCTGCTATCTCGGGGGCAGGGGATTCGACCTCCTGGTCCATGAAAGGGCGGGATCGAACAAGAGAGGGATGGAGGGGACCTTGGAGCGAAAAAAATCCGGTAGGAGTCGCGTTGGCTCTTTCCTGCTCATTGCGAGCATTTTATTCCTCCGAGTCCCAAAGCTTGTCCACCACGTAGACATCTTTGTTCTTGATGTATTCGAGCACTGCGACCTCTTGATCCCTTTTGAAGACTTTTCCCTCCCGCGTGACCACGTTGAGGAT
>JBLIRL010000117.1:0-8976 GCA_049472275.1 Thermoplasmatota archaeon
TACTCAGTGGACCTTTCCCAGGGGGAGCACACTCTGAAGATCATAGCCTATGACCTTGCCGGAAACATTGGTCAGAAGGAGATAGTCATAACGATCGACATGAGCGTACCCCTTCTCGAGCTGATCGAACCGGTTGATGATATCTTCACAGAGCCTTATATCACATTCAGATGGAGAGGGGAGGATGATCACGGGATAGATCACTTCAATTATTCCCTTGACAACAAGCAGGTGGAGGAAGTGGGACTTTCCACTAGCAGACAGCTGCAGCTCTATGAAGGCAATCATGTATTGGTCCTGAGATGTCAGGACCTTGCCGGCAATACCAGAATTGTACGCAAGGAGTTCCTTGTGGACCTGAACAGCCCCGAGGTATCCTTCAAGGACCCTCCGGATGAATTTGTCAGTTCCTTCAGGGGCCTCATAGAATGGGAGATCCTGGAGACAATGGGGGTCGATACCATCGTTCTATCGATAGATGGTGTTGATTACGATGTGGCACCATCCTCGAGATATTTCATACTGGATATGGAAAAGGGTACGCATTCAGTCTCTATAGTTGTCAAGGACCTTGGTGGATGGGTATCGACCGTCGGGTACAGATTCACCATAGATCCGGACCCACCCCAGGTCTCGAAACCAGATATCGATATCAAGGAAGAGGGTTCAAGGGTGATGGTATACTGGATATTGGAGGAGGAGGGTGAAAACCTGACCTCCAGTCTGTTGTTCGATGGAGAACCGGTGAATCTGAGGTACGATCTTTCCGACGGAATCCTGGTCTTTGCCGAGCTGGAACCAGGCAACCATACCGTTAATATGGTCATCAAAGACAGAGCAGGCAACGAGCGGACATTGACCTGGGATTTCGTGGTGGAGGAGAGATCTCTGGATTCGAAGGGAAGTTCTGGAGCAGGCGGGATCGCGATAGTCATCGCCGTGGTCCTGCTCGTCGCCACCATCATTGGTTCGTCGGTGTTCATCTACTGGCGTCGTCGTCCCGGAAAAGATGATGACCGAAGGATCCAGGCACCAAAAAGGCCGGAAAGACTGACATTCGGGCATGTCCAACCGGGCGGCATCCAGCACCGGATATCACCATCTCTTAACCTGGGGATCAAAACCCCCGCAGAAAGTGCGATCGGTGTTCAGAAAGAGGAACATGGCTATTTTCGTCCGGGGACCTCAAGGAAGCATCATGTCGAGCGGAAGATAATAGATGCTCCGCCAGTCGGTTCCGGACAGCTCAAGAGGACGAGAGAACAGCCAGGTGAGGAGGCCGTGTCCGGGGCCGGTGAGTTGTCGGGGCGAAAGTATGATGAAGTGGAGGAATGGGGAGAGGTCGAGGAATGGAAGGGTGAGGAGGAGATCGAGGATTGGGATGATACGGAGGAGCTTTGATGACCCTCTCACCCCCGGACTTCATCAGATGGTCGAGATACGGCATGGACCCCTTCAACTGGATAATTAAGGGGAAGCTCATGGCATCGGTATTTCCCAGGGACTCCGAATATCTGAGATATCTCCATGACAACGAAGGAATAAAGGTCGCCATCAATCTCGCAGAGAACCCTTGGCCCGATGGATGGGAGGATCTATCCGGTATTCGATGCAATCACATCCCCGTCATCGACATGTCCATCCCCGATGAGGAACAGGTCATCGAGGCATTGGAGATAATAACCGGACAAGAGGATCCTGTCATGCTCCATTGTGCGGCTGGTATCGGCAGGACCGGGACTGTCGCCGCCCTGTATCTTGTCAATCTTGGTTTGTCTCCGGAGGAGGCGATCGAAACGGTAAGGGCATATAGACCCGGTTCCATCCAGACACAGGAACAGGAACGACTTGTTTTCGAATGGACGAGAAGGAGGATCTGAGACCATGGTCATGGATGTGATCTTACTGGCAGGAGGTTTTGCCAAAAGAATGTGGCCTCTAACGAAGAATAGACCGAAGCATCTACTTCCCGTGGCGGGAAGGCCGATGCTCAGTTACACCCTGGACACCTTGCTGGAGATCGATGAGATAGGTTTCATATACGTCTCCACCAACGAGGCCTTCGAGGACCAGTTCAGGGGCTTTCTCGACGCATACGATGATCCCAGGATAGTCCTGGTGATCGAGCCATCTCAAACGGAAGACAGGAAGATGGGCTCGATAGGGGGTCTTGGTTATCTCATCGATAGGGAGAAATTGTCCCGCGACACGATGATCATTGGCGCTGACAATCTCTTCGAGTTCCATCCTTCCGAAGCCATTAGCAACTACCGGACTCTCGGAGGCGACCTCGTTGCCGTATACGATGTAGGAACCCTGGAGAAAGCCAGACTTTACGGTATAGTGGATATGGATACCGACGGCATCATCACGGGTTTCTGGGAGAAACCGGAGGACCCGCCCTCAACATTGGCGGCCACCGCTTTTTACATCTTCTCACCAGATACCCTGTCCCTGGTGCTAAAATATCTAGATCAGGGTGGCAAACCCGACGCACTCGGACATTTCGTGACCTACCTTGTCCAGAGGAAGTCTGTCCATGCATGGAAGTTCCAGGGGAGATGGTTCGACATAGGATCGCTTGAGGTCTATCATGAGGCGGACCGCTTCTTTGAAAAATGATAAATCCATAGAGTACGATCTCCTCATGGGTGAGGGAAGCTGAGATATCAACCAATCATACTTGTAACCGCTATAGTCCTGCTACAATCGGTAAGCTCCCTTCACTGGGACGAGTTCGACCTGGTGGTCGAGGATGGCAAGGACGACCTCGTTGAATTCTCCCTGGCCGAGTTCATGGTTTACAGGGAACGGGGCAAGGAGCACCTGGATATCTCCAGGGTGGAATCATACCTCGAGAACGATACTGTCCACGTGGAATTCAATGTTCATGGCAGGATCAAGGAATCGAACCTTGTAGATTATGAGGTCCTGATAACGTTGCACGATGTCTCCTACCGCTACGGGGAATCCGACGTCGTATTGCTTTATTCGGATGGCAAGGCGACGATGACCTTCATGGATAACTACACACACATCGACCTCACCAACGATACGACCGTCCTGAACGGTACGATAGTCTTCAGGCTCGAGAGGATTTATTTCGACGATGCTGTCCTTTTCGATATCGATGCCAGGGCAAAGGAAAACTCCTTCGATGATCTGGGATTCTATATGGATTCGACGTACTCGATCGAGCAAATCGCGGAGGAGAGACCATCCGAATATTATGTCTATTACGTTCTGGCTGTGATTGGTTTGGTCATATTGGCCTTGGTCATCCTGTCATCCAGCTGGAAGAGGATCGGTCCTTTCAGACGAAGGAGGTCAACTCTTTGCTCCAGGTGCAACGGGTTGATCAGGGATGGAGACAGGTTCTGCTATCATTGCGGAGAGGTGATCACCGAGGGGACGATCAAGAGAGGATGATCTTTGCATTGATGGTCCGAAAATAATATTGGTAACATGGATATGGGTCTATGAGGGCGATTATGAGGATATCTTGGGGAACCCTTTGCATGGTGGGAGCGATATGGTTCATGTTATTCTTCCGGATCACACCCCCGGTCTCTTCCGATGACGATGTCTTAACTATCCTCCAGATCAGGGAAGGTATCGTGATAGAAGGGATGGAGGTCTCGACACCCGAAGGGGCGGCCGTCGAAGGGAATGGATCGGAAGAGGATCCTTTCGTAATCGCTTCGATATGGATAAACAACACCGGGGGGCCCGGGATAATTATCAACGGTAGTCGATCTCATGTGATCATAAAGGATGTCATCATCACGTATGGCATATGGAACCGCTCGGACGGGATATTCATCTCCAACTCGACGAACATCACCATCGTTGATTCTCTTGTTCAGAACTGCTACATCGGCCTTCATATCGACAATACCAGCAGTGCGCAGGTCGTGGGATCTGACCTTTCCGGCAACCGCTACGGAGCGATCATAAGGAACAGCGCAGGTATCGATGTCACCGATTGCACTCTGAACGGAAACCTGATAGATGGGATTCTGATCGAGACCTCCGATGCCGTCATAGTCTCCTTCTGCCAGTTCGTGTCGAATTCGGCAAGGATCGCAAATGACGCCGGGATCAGGGTCCTCAGATCCCCGAACACAATGATCCAGGGGTGCGAGATAAGGATGAACTACGGGACCGGAATATACATGTCCGGACCGATGTCAGGCTGTACCGTCATTGATTGCGATATTAACTACAACAACGAGGGTATGGTGATCCTTGATGTAAGGGACCTTAGGGTTCAGGGCATCGAGTTCATCATTGATATGAAGGTTATGGAACTCGAAGGTCTGACGAACTGCACATTCTCCGATATCACCGCCTATCGGAACCAGGATGGTCTATCGCTCAGGGATGTGGACAATTGCAGTTTTAACAGAATGGAAATGGAAGGCTGCGGATATGGCATCCTCATCGAAGGATCGGACTGGAACGTCTTCACCAACAACACCTTCAGAGGTTCCAGGACGTTCGATCTGACCGTCGGATCCCCACATAACTTCTCTCTCAGTTCCGACGGTAACGATTTCTACGGGAATCGGTTCAGGGAGGACAGCTGGAACCTCCCGTCCGTCCATGACCATGGAAGAGACAACAGATGGCATAAGGAAGGCACAGGGAACCTGTGGTCAGGATGGGAGATGGAGGATTCGGATCTCGATGGGATCGGTGATACCCCATTTCGGATAAACGGGACGTCGGGATCTATGGACATGTTCCCGAGGACGGATGTGGAGAGATCGATAGATCCCGTACCGGATGACATCGATCCGGTCAAGGACGAGGATGATAGGAGCGGCACCCACCTCCTCATCCTGTTGAGCCTGTGCTTGCTGTCAATATCGATCCTGGCTGCACTATCTTTAGCACGAGGATCCAGGAGTGGATGAGGCGCTCAGATTATCTTGCCGGTGCTTGTCACTCGTATTCTGGTCCCTTCGATATTGTAGGTCAATTCGATGTTCTTCTGACCCAGTGAGAACTTGTTCACGAGTATCGTATGGTAGATCCCATCAATGATCCTGATCGACTTCAGTTCGATTATCCCGTCGAACTTGTCTATGACGGACTGCATCTCCCTCTCCTTGAGGATATCCGCCATGAGCAGGACGACTACCATCCCCTTCCTCATTGCTATCTCCCTGACCATTATGATGAAATCGCCCGTATCCCTGATCCCGAACTTCTCGAGGAAGAACGTAAGCGGATTGATGAGCACCCTGTTGACCTTGGTCTCGTCCAGCTGTCTCATGTGCTCGATGATCCGTGCGGGAACCGCATTGATGAAGAACTTGGAGTACTCGGGGCAGGCGTCGACGAAGTCCAATCCCTCCAGAAGCTTGGGGTCAACGCTCTCGTGCATCAGCTCAAGGATCTCGTCGCTGGAGGCCTCCACATCGAAGAAGGAGACGGTCTCACCCCTCTCGAGCCCTTCAAGTATGAAATTGTACCCGAAAAGGTCCTTCCTCGAGCTCGGGTCCCCGACATAGAGTATGATCGATCCCTTTCGGAAGCCGCTCCTGTCGAGCGCTTCATCCAGTGCCGGAATTCCGCTGGAGACCACTCCCTTGTGGTTGTGACCGCTTACAGAGGGCATAACGATATGAAGGAAGGGTTGCTATTTATTTTTCACTCAGCCAGTTAACATCAAATGAATTATATCCTAGGAGTTGGTTCATTAGCTGAGTGCGATGATAGACCAGGACATCATGTACAGGGCAGGCCTTATGCTGGCCATACTCGTCCTCGCCGGTCTCTTCGGGTCTTCCCTGGGCGGAATGATCGAGGAGGATGAGGTCCGGGAGATCACAAGGATTTCCCGGGAGTTAGGAAATCTTCTGAAACTGTTCCATCAGCAGGATCGGGGATCCTCTCTTGTGATCTCATTTGGAAGCAGTATGGATGGTCCTGACCATCCGGTGTCATTTCCTGGCGACATCCGGGGGGAGCCCTACAGGATCGATTTCCTTCCAGGTTCCGTGCACCTCTCGTTCGGGGGTCGGCAAAAAATGGTGGCAATCGGGTCCTGGCTGGTACCGAGCTTCTCTCCTGCTGGAATATCGGGAATGAACTCCTCCACAGTGCGCAGGACCTCCACTCTATCGGGAGGATACTCTGTAACAACTCCAGTGATCCTCGAGTTGGATCGCCCAGCGGGAATGCCCGGCGGAGAGGTTTTCATACATCCTTCCGGGGAACCGGACAGTGACTACAGGGAAGGAATGATCGAGCTTGGGTCCCTGATAGATACGGAAGGACAGCTCCTGCCGGGATGGAAGATGGAAGCATCATTGAGGTCCCGGGACATCATTCATTTGGAACCACCGGTCCTGCTTCTGAGAACGAAGATCCCTGCCGTTATCGAAGGATCATGCCCCCGGCCGTTCCTGCTTCCACCGGGTATGACGGGACGATCCTTCGAGGAGATGCCCCCGGACGGGGCGGTCAATTTCTACAAAAGTGCAAGGATGCACGGGGATGGGACCATCGTTATCGAGATGGGTTTCTATCCGTCCCTCTGATCAGATCTTCCCCTTCGAACGGAGATCATCGAAATATCGGGAGACCTTCGGCCTTAGCTCAGGATCGAGCAGGGCAACCTCGAGATTGGCCTTCAACCAGTCGGAGGTGGATCCGATATCAACCCTCTGACCCTCCATGATCATCCCGTAAAGACCCTTGGTATTGATGTATCTGGCAAGTGAGTCTGTAAGCTGGAGCTCTCCTCCCGCACCGTTCCTCGATTCCCTCAACCATGTGAAGATGTGCGGATCGAGGATATACCGCCCTATGATCGCCATCCTGGAGGGGGCATCCTTCCTACTTGGTTTCTCTACCACGTTCTTCAATCTGAAAAGGCCGGGTTCGATCTCCTCTCCCGGATCGACTATTCCGTATCTTTCCACATGCTCCTCGGGTACCAGCTCCATTCCGATGACGGGCGCCCTCACCTTAAGATGCGCCTCCCAGAGCTGTCTGATGGCCGGAACCTCGGAGATTATGATGTCGTCTCCCAGGAGGACTGCGAAAGGTTCGTTGTTGACGTAGTTCTCAGCACAGAGGACGGCATCGCCGAGTCCCTTCTGCTCCTTCTGTCTAAGATAGAACAGGTCCGCGAGCCCCTCGATCCGTTCAAGTTCCTCGAGCGCCTTATCCGCACCCTTCTTCCTCAATGCTATCTCGAGTTCGATGTTCCTGTCGAAATGGTCCTCCATGACCTTCTTGTTGCGATTCGTTATGATCAGGATCTGGTCAAAACCCGAATAGGATGCCTCCTCGACTACGTATTGGATGGCCGGTTTGTTGAGGATCGGCATCATTTCCTTGGGCTGTATCTTAGTCATCGGTAGAAGTCTCGTTCCAAGACCTGCTGCAGGGATCACCGCTTTCATGTACCACACCCTCTCTTCATCTAACGGGTTCTTGAAATTAATATCTTTATCTCGTTCAGGAGATCTCCGTCTCCCCCCCAAGCTCAAAGGCCCTTTTCATGAAATGTCCAGCCCACCTCTCCTCCATCAAGGCGACGATCCGTACGGATCCGAGATCGTATGCCTCTTCAATTACCGAGGAATGCTTCCTCAAGGATGTTATCAGGTCCTTCGTGCTGTTCCCTTGGGGGAGCCGGATGGTCAGCTTCGTCAGCGGGGGCAGCATGCTCTCTATGGCCTCCACGAGCGAGCCGATCCCGGTACCCTCGGAAGCGGATATGAACATTATACGGTCCACCATATCCACGAGGGATGCCGTGATCGGATCGAATGCGGTCTCCTTCCACTCTTCCTCCGGGATCATGGTATCCATAAGGTCAATCTTGTTTACCGCCAGTACTATCTTCCCCTCCGTTCCTCCCTTTCTCAGGATGCCAAGTGAATCAGATAGTTTGGCGGCTATGACATCTCCCGGTTCGGACCCGTCGACCACAAGAACGATAATATCGGCTTCGAAGACCTCTTCGAGCGTCGACATGAACCCCTCGACCAGCCATGGAGGCAGGTCCCTGATGAATCCTACCGTGTCGGATATCAGACATCCCCGATCCCCCTTCATCTTCCTTGTGGTCGTGGCAATGGTGGTGAACATCTCTCCGCCGACCTCGGCCACCTTATCGTCCGAGCCGGCCACCATCAAAGCGTTCAGCAGGGAGGATTTTCCAGCGTTCGTGTAACCGGCAATGGAAATTTGATGAAGTCCCCTTCTTTTCCGCAGTGTCCTTTTATGGCCCCTTCTCCTCCTCTCACCATCTAGCTTCCTGTTCAAGGCGGTCATCTTCCTCTTGACCATGTCGTGGTAATAGGTAATGGCGTATTCCCCGCCGGCCATGAAACCCGGTCTTTCCGTGAGAGTCCCCTGATGAATGTATTCCTTCAGGACCGGAAGCTGGTATCTGAGGTCAGCGATCTCTACCTGCATCTTTGCCTCGGGACTGTTCGCATTGTTCCGGAACAGATCCAGTATAACCCTTGTTCTGTCAGCCACTTTCTTTCCAGTGCGGTGAGAGATCCCGAACACTTGGGAAGGTGTCAGGTCCGATGCCGTGACTATGTATTCCACATCGAGTTGACCGATCTCGTCGATCTTCCCGGGGCCCGCATACAGTCGAGGATCGGGTTCGCTCCTGCTCTGTCCTATCTCTGTGACGATATCATAACCGGCTGACCTGCAGAGTTCGAGCATCTCTGGCACCCGGTCCTTATCGGGTGTGATCCAGACCAGGACGGCTGATTGTACCGGTGCTCCGGCTTCCATGCCCCCCAATACCGACCAGATAATGAATATTTGCCTGTGGACCGCAATATTGAATGAGGTCACTTGAGTACGAAACCATTTAATAAAACGGGACCAGATTCTCAAACGGCGATGGCTTCATTCCATTGGGACAGGGCTCGGCAAAGCCCTGTCCACTGTGCTGCCGCCGGGCACAACGGTTGCATTGGTCGGGACCCT
>JBLIRL010000118.1:0-8908 GCA_049472275.1 Thermoplasmatota archaeon
GAGGATGCTGAAGGAGCTCGTGATCCCCTTCGTTAGAAGGTCATCGGGAGGCGAAGACCAGGAAGGGGTCCCGCCGGAACTCCTGGACGATTCCGCCGTCATTGATAATGTCGCCTTTACCATAGACGGTCATACCGTATGGCCTTTGGAATTTCCGGGGGGTGACATCGGCTCTCTGTCGGTCTTCGGCACCGTCAATGATCTCTGGGTGGTGGGAGCGAGACCAAAAGCCCTTGCACTTTCCATGGTGATCGAGGAGGGTCTGGAGGCCTCCCTCCTCGAACGGATATCCGCGTCGATAGGAAAGGCTTCCGGCGAAGCGGATGTGACCGTAGCCACGGGGGATACCAAGGTTGTCGAGAGAGGAGGCGTCAAGGGAATGGTGGTCTCGACAGCGGGGATTGGATCCCACCACCCGCTCCTTTCCTCAAACCTCGATCGTGCGTCCGAACTACGTGGCGCGAAGGGAATGGATGCCCCCTCTTCCACCTGGCTCAGGGACGATGGGGTGATTGAGGGTGATGTGATAATCCTCTCCGGAACTGTAGGGGACCATGGAATATCCCTGCTGTCCTTCAGGGAAGGATACGGTTTCGAGACCGAGCTCATGTCAGATCTGGCGTCGGTCGGCGGGGTCATGGAAGCAGCAATGAGGACCGGAGGACTGATCGCTGCAAAGGACCTTACCAGGGGAGGCCTGGCGAACGGATTGAACGAATGGTGCTCCAAGAGCGGAAACTCGATCACGGTCAGGGAGTCCGATATCCCCGTCAAGGAAGCAGTCTTAAGTGCCTGCGACATGCTTGGTCTCGATCCCTTCGAGATCGGCAACGAGGGCAAGGTCATACTTGCCGTGGCCCCAGGATGCGAGGAAGAGGTGCTTTCCGCTGTAAGACGTACCCCCGTCGGAAGGCATGCCTCCATCATCGGTGTTGTGGGCGCAAAGGGAAAGAACGTCGTACTCGAGACCGGTGTCGGCGGCCGGAGGATAATGGACCCGCCCTATGGTGATCCCGTACCCAGGATATGCTGAGCCGTAAGTGTATGACAGGCGCACTTCTGATTTCACGTTTCGGTCGTGTCATTAAAAGATTTCACGTCTGTTTGTCTCAGAAATGGACTGTTGTATGTACGGATCGAGGAAATATTTAAGAGAAAGGCTTCAGGCGGGGCATTCCATACCGATAGTTTTAATAACTTGATAGATTACAGGCCATCGGTGTAGCCGATGGTGGTAAGCGCCAAGGATAAGGAGGTTCTGGACGGATTGCTTGCCGAGGCCGAGGGTCTCGATTCTCCCGTACTTTTCCTGCTCCACAGGATGCAGGAGCACTGGGGCCACGTGAATTGGGATATTGCCAACTACGTGGCGGATTCGATCGGTGTACCCCTGACCCAGCTGTATTCCGCAGTCACCTTCTACGAGGAGTTCAGTCTTGAGATGACGGGGAAATACGTCGTACACCTCTGCAGGGGTGTGGTATGCCATGCAAGAGGCTCCAGGGAAATTTCCGAAGGTATCAGGGAATATCTTGGGATCCATGATGGTGAGACCACTGCTGACGGCCTTTTCACCTTGCGTGAGTCATCGTGCATCGGTCAGTGCGACGGATCACCCGCAATGATGGTCAATGAGAGGGTCCACCGGGAGTTGGACCTTGATCGGGCAATCGCGATCCTAAAGGACCTTGGAAAGGGGGGTGAGTGATTGGTCCAGGAAACAAGACTCCTGCTCAGGCGAAGGGGGAGGGAGGATTACGACGGTTGGGATATCGACCATTATATCCGGGAAGGAGGCTACGATGCGCTCAAGAAGGCACTCGAGAAGGGCTCCAGGTGGGTTGTCAATGAGGTCTCCAAATCCCGTATCAGGGGCAGGGGTGGAGCGGGATTCAACGCGGGATTCAAGTGGGAATCGGTGGCGATGCAGAACAGCTCACCGAAGTACCTCATAGCCAATTTCGACGAGGGAGAGGAAGGAACCATCAAGGACAGGACCCTCGTCGAAACCGACCCCCTTCTCCTCATAGAGGGAATGACGATCGCCGCCTATGCCATGGGTATTGAGAAGGGTTTCATCTACAACAGGGGGGAATACGCGTTCTTCCCGCCCAGGTTCAGGGAGATGCTCGAGAGGCTAAGGGATCGAAACCTTCTGGGCCGTGGAATTCTGGGAAAGGACTTCGATTTCGAGATCGAGGTGGTCAAGGGCGCCGGTGCCTACGTTTGCGGGGAGTCCTCTGCCATCCTCCAGTCCATCGAGGGCATGGCAGGACAGGCGAAGATCAAGATAAAGAGAACTTCCGTGTCCGGCGTGTTCGACAGACCCACCTGCGTCAACAATGTCGAGACACTTGCCAACGTGCCGTATATTATCCTTGAGGGAGGAGACAACTACCGGTCCATCGGGACCTCCCAGTCTACCGGAACTAGGATCGTGTCACTAACTGGGCATGTGAGGTCCCCGGGCGCCTACGAGGTCGAGATGGGGAAGTGTACGTTGATGGACATCATAAAGGACCTCGGCGGGGGCGTTCTTGGAAAGGAGATCAAGTTCGTTCTCCTGGGAGGTGCGTCCGGTTCTATCATACCACCTGACAGGCTCGAGACGAAGTTCTCCATGGAGGACGCCGAGGCCGAGGGCCTGACATTGGGCTCGGGTGTTATCGTGGTCTTCAACGAGAAGAGCTGCGTCGTCGACGTTGCACATAACCTCATGGGTTTCTTCTCACACGAGAGCTGCGGTAAATGCACCCCCTGCAGAGCGGGAACCCATCATATCCACCGGATACTCGACGAACTGATTCAGGGAAGATCCAGGGATGGCGACCTGGAATACGCCATGGAGATCTCGGGTCTGATGGATGCTGCATCCATCTGCGGGCTTGGGAAGACGGCCTCCACCCCTTTCTCATCGGCTTACACGAACTTCCGCTCCGAATTCGAGGACCATCTCCGCGGCGAATGTCCCTCGAAGGTCTGTCCCATGGGAGGTGAGCGGGAATGAAGGTGAAGGTCGGGATATTCGGCCTGACCTCCTGCGCGGGAGATCAGCTAGCCATACTCAACTGCGAGGAGGAGCTTCTCGAGATATTCGAATCCCTTGACATCAAGGTGTTCTCCATGGCCTCGTCAGGACAGGATTTCGGCATGCTCGACATAGCCTTCGTTGAGGGTGCTGTGGTTACGGAGGAGGACATCGAGGTCCTCCATCACATAAGGAAGAACTCGAGAAGGGTGGTCGCCATAGGCACATGCGCTGCCTCTGGGGGAGTTGCCACGGGCAAGGACATACTCGGTGCTGCCGAAGCCTACAGAGCGGTATACGGAACCACCATGATCAACACGACGCCTCTGAAGAAGGCGTACCCTCTCGATTATTTCATAGAGGTGGACTACACCATCAGAGGATGCCCGGTTAGGGAATCAGAGGTCATCTATTATTTCAAGAAGTTCGCGACCATGGACCCCCACAAGAACATCACTCTCCCGCTGCCCATAGACAGGAGTGTTCCCGGGGATGTCGAGGAGATCAAGGATCCGGTGATCAACTATCTGCCGGAGAAGTGCATCTCCTGCCGCAGATGCGTGAACGTCTGCGATGAGGGCCTCGGCGTCAAGGCCATCAGCATGGTCGGGAGGAACTACGACGAGAGGATGTCCACACCCTTCGGATCGACATTTGCAAGGACCACCTGCATATCCTGCGGCCAGTGCATCCAGTTCTGCTACTGCGGCGCTCTAAAGGAGAGGGAGTTCAACATCCGGAAGCTCGAGGATGCCCTCGCGAGCGGGGAGCGGGTCGTGGCGCTTGTCGATCCCATGATACTTGCTTCTCTTTCCGAGAACCTTCAGGTGGACGAACCCGACAATACACATGCTCTAATGAGGAAGGTCATCGTTGCCCTGAGGCGGCTCGGGATGTGGAAGATATTCAACTTCGCCGCCGCTCAGCACGTTTCCATCTTCAAGACCGTCCAGGATTCTCTGGACAGTCCTGGTCGAACCAAGATAATGTCATGGTGCCCCTCGGCCAACATATGGCTGACCAAGCACAGACCGAAGTTCAAGGATTACCTGGACCTGGAGAGTCGACCATCACCCATCGCGAGGGAGATGATCGAAAAGAGGTACGGCCCCGTCTTCCTGGCGATGATAACCCCTTGCACTGCGATGAAGAAGATGGCCGACTTCGATGCGGTGATCTCCACAAAGGAGGTCTCGAGGCTCATCCAGAAGAACAGGATCAACGTCGATCTCTGCGATATCGAGACGGTCTCCTTCGACAGGTTCGTGATGACGGAACCCCTGATAGACATATTGGCCGATACCCCGGCGACCGAAGGGCTGGGCGATGAGGTGGTCGATTACACGATGGCGCTCAAGGTCAGGCAGAACGTTCTTCAGAAAGTTGAGCTCGAGGATGGTACGGTGGTCAGGACCATCGACTACCCCGATGTCCATTTCAGGGTGGCAACCGTGACCGACCTGACGAAGGCCGATAACGTGCTTTCCCGGATAGAGGACTACGATTTCGTGGAGTTCATACCCTGCCTCAAAGGGTGCATAACAGGAGGCGGCCAGTATCCGAACACCGATCCGAGGATAATCGAGGACCGTGTTAGAAGGATGGACAACTACAACAAGGGAGCGATCAACTGGTCCAACCGCATCCTGAAGGCCAGACTGTACAAGGAACTGGAGAGGTTCGGACCCGATGACGGACCCGTGGAGGAGGTGAGATAGATGACCATGGTAGAGAAGAAGGTGAGGGTCATCATCGACGGGAAGGAATACTTCGGGAAACCCGACCAGACCATACTCGAGCTCTGCATAGAGAGGGGAGTCGAACTCCCTCACATCTGCTACAATCCCGTTCTCGGCAAGCTAAACACTGGGAACTGCAGGATGTGCCTCGTGGAGCTTGGCGAGGGAAGGTCAAAGATCACTCGGGAAGCCTGCCAGACACCCATCAGGGAGAACATGGTGATCCACACGAGCTCGAGAAAACTCTACGATCTGAGAAGGACCATACTGCAGCTGACCATGTCCCAGCACGAGCAGAGCTGCAGGGACTGTCCGACCTCCGGAGAGTGCCCCTACGTGCCTCTGTGCAGGGACCTCGACCTCTCGGCGACCGTCGTATGCGCCATGTGCCCGCTTCAGGGAGAATCCTGCAATTTATACAGGGGTAACATCTGTCTCGGACCGCTGACATATTCCGGCTGCAACGCGTACTGCACCAGGAACGGGTCCACCTGCATAGGATGCCGCGGGGTCGTCTTCCATGAGGACCTGATGAAGTTCGCCGTGAGGGATTACAGTAGGTACGGGATAAACCTGGACCACGTGATCGACCTGATCAAGCTCTTCTCATTCTCGGATGAGGGAAAGAAGGTTATGGAGTACATCGGGAAGCTCAAGGAGGCAGGAGAATGAAGAAATACGTGGAGATAGAACCCGTGGCAAGGGTCGAGGGACACGGTGAGATCTTTCTCGAGTTCGAGGGGGACAGGGTGAAGGACGTGAACTTCTCGATCACGGAGGGTCCCCGCTTCTTCGAGGTGCTTGTGAGGGGCAAGTACTTCAGACACGTTCCATCGATCGTGACCAGGATATGCGCGATCTGCACGGTATCCCACAAGCTTGCCTCCATAAAGGCCATAGAACAGGCCTTCGATGTGAAAGTGACCGAGCAGACGGAGCTCCTTCGGGAGCTGATCCACATGGGCTCTATAATCGAGAGCCATTACCTGCACGCATATTTTCTGGCGCTTCCCGATTATCTCGGTATGCCCAACGCCATTGCCCTCTACAAGGACCATCCCGACGAGGTGAACAGGGCGCTGAGGCTCAAGGGTATCGGAAATGACATCCAGGAGCTAATCGGCGGCAGGCCGATCCATCCGGAAAAGCCGATCATAGGAGGCTTCACCCAGATGCCCTCAAGGAGGAAGCTCGTCGAGCTTCGGGACAAGCTCAGGAACAATGTTCTGGACACGGTGGAAGCATACAGGTTGTTCGCATCGCTCTCCTATCCCACGGAGATGGAGCTGACCGCCCCCTATTCGACTCTGGTCTCCTCGGGTTCCGACAGGTTCACCCTCATGGGGGACACGATCGCCCTTGATGATAGTAGGTTCTCTCTTGCGGACTACCGGAAGGTGATCAAGGAGGAGATCATACCGTGGTCCACTGCTAAGGTGAGCAAGACATCCCAAGGGGACGCCGTCATGGTCGGATCGCTCTCCAGGCTGAACATCATGAAGGAGTTCGATCACCCCCATGTTCTGGAGGCGAGAGATGAGTTCTTCCCTTTCCCATCGAACAATATACTCCACAACAATCTCGGACAGGCCTTCGAGGGGATCTATGCATGGGAGAGGGCCATCGAGCTGATCGACAGGCTGCTGTATCTCGGAATGAAGGATGAGAGACCCGTCAAGGTTGAGCCCAGAGAAAGTCACGGGATAGGTTCTCTGGAGGTTCCGAGGGGAACCCTGTATCACGAGTACTGGATAGACAGGGAAGGAATGATCACGGATGCCAACATAATAACTCCCACCGCGATCAACAACCTCATCATAGACCAGGACATGAAGAAGGTTGGGAAGCTCCTGAGCGACCAGGGTCTTGCGAAGGAGGAGCTCAGGCGCAAGATGGAGCTGATCGCAAGGGCCTACGATCCCTGCATATCATGCGCCACACATATGGTCCAGATAGTCGAGAGATGACCGAGGTCGGCCCAAAACGATTTAAACCCAGGCTCCGTTAGCACCTCTCGGAGAGAGCCGGGGATGAGATCGAGAAGATACTGGACATTCATAATTTCCGCAATGATCACAACCAGCGGATTACTTTTCATCCCCGATATGATGACATCCGATGCCAGGGCCGCGAAGATCATCTATGTCGGGCCCGGAGGCAACTATTCGAGGATACAGGATGCAATAGACAATGCAAGTGCGGGGGATACGATCAGGGTGTTCAACGGGACCTACAGGGAAGGTCTGACGATCGAGAAGTCCCTCAGGCTGATAGGGAACTGTTCCAGATCGACGATCATCAATCCGCTTGATGAGGTTGGCATTTATGTGAAAGCATCCGACAATCTGATTGAGAACTTCAGGGTGACACACGGGGTCGACTGGGTATCGGGTATAACCGTTCTGGGAGCCGGATCAAATGTGACGGTCAGGAACTGCGACCTGTCGGACAACGGATACGGGATCGCGGTCCAGGGATCGACGACATCCAGCACACCTGAGAACTTCCTGATAGAGAACTGCACCATCAACAACACATCCACTGCAGTCAAGGTCACCTACATGGAAGGCTGCGTCATAAGGAATGTCACCGTGGCCAATTTCACATCAAGTGCCATCGGTTCGGCGGATTCCTCCAACTGCACTTTTTCCGATTTCAGGATCGACAGTGGTCACTGGGCGATCGTTCAGGCTTCCTCCAGCAACATGGTTTACGAGAACATCTCCCTTTCGAACTGCGTAAGAGGGTTCACCATCCGGATGTCCTGGAATACAACTATCAGATCCTGCAATGTTTCCACCTGCGAGGAGTACGGCGTTTACCACCTGAAATCCGATGATTGCGGGTACTTCAACAACACGATCTCCGATTTCTCGTATGCGGAATATGGCGAGAACTGGATCTATCCAGCTTTCTACATCCACAGCAGCAAGAACCTGAGGATCCAGAACAACTCCTTCCTCGGTTGCAACATACAGCTGGAAGGAGATGCGCCGCAATGGTACACACACAAGGTGGAGAACAACACGGTGAACCACAAGCCTTTGCGATATCTAGTCAACAGGACAGACTATGTCGTCAGCCAGCCCTCGGGACAGATAACAATCGTGAACTCGAACAACGTGACAGTGAAGGACCAGGTCCTGAACCAGACGGAAATCGCTCTGATTACGGCTTATTCGACTAAGATCAATATCACAAACTGCACATTCAAATCCGCCGAATATGGAGTACTTATCAATCCTAGGGTTCAGGCACACGTGTATGATCTCAACATCACGGAAAACGAGTTCGTCGACTGTTCCAACAGCGCATTCGGGATCACGGGAGGCAGGATCGGCAGAAGCAGGATAATCAACAACACGTTCGAAAGGTCCGGCATCGGTATCAATTTCTACGGAAACGATGTCCGGTACCTGTCAGATAACCTGATCCGGAGCAACTGCATGAGGGATATGGTCTCGGGTATCAGGATCGATGATTGCTCACTGGTCGATATTCTGGATAACCGCATCATCAATTCATCATCCGGCGGGATAGCAGTATCGGGTGGATACAGTAATGCCGCATCGAGGATCAAGATATCCGGGAATTTCATCGAGAATTCAAACGGCGGGATGTCGATCGTTCGCGTGAACAAAACACTTATTTCTAACAACTCCATCGAAAATTGCACATCGGGAATACATACCAATTCTAAGGAGTTCACCACGGTCGTCATGAACAACAGCGTCATCGCTCCCAGTTTGGTAGGTCTCAGCGTCAGCGGAGAGGGCACCCATATGCATGATAATTCGATCTTCATGGTAAATTCGTCATCGAGTGCTTACGGGATCGGTATCGACAGTTCTAGGAACGATGTCATAGAGAACAATACGATACGAGGCAGAGGACACATAGGGATCAATTGGGTTTCCAGCCGGTACACGACCTTCATCAATAACGATCTGAACGGATCGGGTCTTGTTCTGAAATATCAATATTGGCAGGAATTGACAACTTCAGACTTCCGTGGAAACAACACTGTCGATGACAGACCCGTGTACTTTGCCAACCATAGGTCGTTGTTCACGATCCCAGGGAACGTTTCCCTGGTAATCCTGACGAACTGCAACGATGAAATGATCGACAAACTTACCCT
>JBLIRL010000119.1:0-8891 GCA_049472275.1 Thermoplasmatota archaeon
AAACTGTCAACGAGTCGCTGCCGGAAGCCCAGAGAATCCGCAAGTTCCTGCTGCTCTACAAGCAGCTTGATGCCGACGATGGAGAATTGACCCGAACGCGCAAGGTTCGGCGAGGCGTCATCAAGGAGAAGTACGCCGATATCATCAGATGCGAACACAGGGTAATTCAGTTCAAGAACGAGATAACCCAGATGGCCAGGACCATGGAATAGACCGAAGCGACAATATATATCCGAAAAAACACATTTTAGGGTGATGGATCCCATCGGGAACCTCACCTGGAAAGAATATTATTCCAAGGAGATACAAAAATCCCTGGCTAGGATCGACAGGACCATCCGGAGATGGGATGTTAACGGGGATTCTTCCGTTGACAGGGTTACCGGGTCCGGTGGCCTTCTTTCCTTTCCACACACCTACCTCGATTCGACGATAGAACCGTTGTCAAGGACTGTCAACTCGATCTACAGAACTGACAGGAAGAAGATCATAGCCCTCGGGGTCATGCACAGATCCAGCCATATGGACCCGTCCAGGGAATTCTCCCTCGACGGATTCCGGACGTTCCTTGGAAGGGCTGGTGAGCTACTGGACAGGAAAGAGCCAGAGTGTGTCTACGCCTACTTTCCGAAGAGACCGCTTGATGGCAGGGAGCCGGTGGAGATGATATCCGAAATTGTCAAGGATGCAAAGGAGCTGAGAGATGAGATTACTCCCGAAACAGCACTGATCGCCACCGGAGATCTCGTTCATTATGGTGATTATTACAATTACGGAGAATCCCTTTCGGACCCCCATGCCGACATATCGGAGATCGTGGAAACCGAAATGGAACTTCTATACAAACGTAAGAACCAACGTGCTTTCGTGGAGTATTCCATCAAGAACAGGAGCGATCAATGGGCGGTCGGTATTGCGGCATTATCGCTGCTCGATGATGACCTCGAACATGAGATATTCTCATTTGAAATGTCCGACTACTCTAAGATCTTCAAAACACCGCCCCCCTGCCTTGTAGCCTCCATCTTCTACGGTGTCTGGAAAAAGATTAAAAAAGACTGCTGATCGAGTACCATACTTTCATATGTTCTTCTCATGACAAGATGAATAAGAAAAAATTACTCAGTAAGCTAATTCATCGTTTGTAATCGATGTGCAGCAATGAATCCTGTGAACTAATTGTCATTGACAGGAAGGATTCAGTGCAAAAGAGGCCCACTTCTCACGAGAGTATAATATAATCAGATTAAGTGAGAAGTGGACCGGTCGGGATTTGAACCCGAGGCCTCCCGCATGCCAAGCGGGCGATCTACCGGTCTGATCTACCGGCCCACGGATCGAGCGGGATGGAGTAACAGGATGAATTATTAAAGGTTTGTGTATTGGCCAGGCAGTTATCCGTATCCTTTCTCATCGAAGGTATCCAGGAGACGTCTATATCTTCTTGTACCGAGGAAGAAAGCGGATATCACCATCACGACGAAAATGAACAACTGGACCAATCCGAAAGGGAAGATCAGAAGGACCCACCATCCGGATAAGCCCGCTATATAATTCCAGGAAGCATGTAGTGTGACACCGAAGATATACCCTGCTGATATACCTCCCATCAACGTCAACAGGTACATCGGTCTTTCCGCTCTATTTGAGGATTCATTTGCCTTCCTTATCCATCCTATCATGAAGCCGATCGCCGCAGGCCCGAGCATATGACCCACTATATTGAAAAACGACCGGAACATCACCAGAAGAATGACAACGACCCCATCCCCGCCAAGTATGGAATTAGTTGAATAGAACAGGTTCTCCAGTAGGGAAAAACCTGCACCGAACGCAGCACCGTATATGATGCCATCCGTCTCATCCTTGATCTGGACAAGGACCAGGACGAAACCGAGAGCTTTGAAGAATTCCTCGAAGATCGGGGCAGATACCAGGGTTACATCAATCCCTATGGGTTCCATCCAGGTTGCATTGAACGTGTTCAGAAACAGGGATGGAAACGTTGATAGCATCCCCCAGGTCATGGCGATGACAATGAATGCCCTGGGTTCGGGTTCGTAAGGATCGAAAGCATAGGTGAAGGTTACCCAGCCCACGGCCGGAACGGTGATCGAAACGAGCAAAAGGGGAAAGGTTACGGGAAAGCAGATGCAGCATATATCGGGGAACACAAGGAATAACGCAAGAACGACCGTGGATAAGAAGAAGATCCCAACGATCAATGCAAGTGTTACGAACCGCTGCTGGATGAACCTGTTGCGGGATCTACGAGAGTACTCCGCTGGATTCACATACCTTCCCTTGAACGGACCCGTCAATCTGCTTGTGCTTCCCTCGATCTTTCCTGAGAACCATCTGTTGAAGAGATATCCGCAGAAAAGGAATACCGGAACTAGCATTATGAACACGATAGAACCGACAAGAGCGAAGCTCCTGCCTATCAGAAGAAGGAATACAAGTGTTGCGCCCAGAAGAATGGCCAGTAAGAAGACAATCACAAGGATGATCCCTGCTGCGGAAAGGTCGACTAGGACCCCTTCCATGAAACCTTCCCTCTCTCTCTTCATCCACTTACCTTTTCCCGATCCTGTCCATTATCAGATCAAGCTCCTCTTCGGGGGTCATGTGGCTGGAGTCGATGACGATATCGTACCATTTCTTGTCCCTCGGATCGATATCATAATAGGAAATGTACCTTCTGGCCTCGCTCTCCTCCCTTATCTTCATCTCCGAGATGACTGTATCGATATCTCCTCCATCCCTTACCATCAACCTGTCGGCGCGTATCCTGCGATCCGCATCGATGTATATCCTGATCGACCTGATATTTGCCCTCTTGCATAACGGACCTATCATCCTCCCCTCGAGTATCACATCCCCTTCCCTCGCTATCTCGATCATGTCCTCATCAAGGGCAATGTCGTAGGAAGGGTCCGATTCACACAGCTTGCCGAAATCAGCAAGGGTCATACCCATATCCCTGGCCTTATCACGAAAGATCTGGCCCGCATAGATGTACCTCAAATCCAGTTCCGATCCTAGGAGATTGCACAGTGTGCTTGTTCCTGAACCGGGAGGGCCCCCTACCGTGATCGTCTCCATGGTGGGTCAAAAACATCTACGATTATAATATGTCCTGTTATCCCTTAATGATTCTTGGAAGGAAAAAATTATAACAAAAATGTTATTAATACTACATTCCCTCATTGTCTCAGGTTAGGAATCGATAGGTATATGATGTTGGTCCTTTTTTGGTAATGAGAAAGGTGAAGTGATGGCCGCCGACAGCACATCAAGGCAGGAGCTGCTCAAGAACATGAGCGATATCGAGCAGATCACCAAGATGTTGGGGAAGCTCAAGGTCGATCTGAAGAAAAAGGAAGCTCTCCTTGTGAAGATGGAAGAGGCACTGGGTCAGAGCGAGGAGCGGCTGGAGAAGAAGGTTTCGGAGATAAACGAGAAGACCAAGAGGCTGGACGAGATAGAGGGAAAACTTCTCAAGAGACAGGAAGAGCTGGAGATCCAGGAGAAGGAGGTCCAGACCAATGCCATACTGGAATTCCTTTCTTTTCAGGCAAGGGAGATGGAGATCCAGGAGAGGGCAAACAACGCACCCGATCCCTCGGAGGTCGAGGACCTTAGAGAACGGATCAAGGAGATGAACGATCAGATCAAGGCCAAGGAGATCGAGATCGAAGATCTCAGGAACGCACCAGGAAAGATCGCCGTTCCGGAAGCACAACCCCTTGAACAAGATGGACAGATGGAAGAGTTGGACGGGCTGAAAAAGCAGCTCGAAGAAATGAAAAAGAACCTCGATGAGAAGGAGATCCAGCTTCTGAGAAAGGAAGAGGATCTCAGGTCCAAGGAGCACAAGATGAGCCAGGGGATCTCCGATGAGGACAGAAAGGTCATCGAGGCACTTTCCGAGAGGGAGAACCAGCTGCTCAAGCTAGAAGAACAGATCAAGAACAAGCAGAAGGAAATCGCCAAGTTCATGGAAGGTCTCGAGAGAAAGGACAACAGGATCAAGGAGCTCGAGAACGAGCTCCATCTCAAGCAGGAGATGATCAGACTTCACGAGGACGAGGGAGCGGCCATAGCAGATACGAAGGATGTCAAGGAGGTAAAGGAGGTCCTTGAATCCGAATACCAGGCAAAGCTCAACATGATCGAAGGAAACTACAAGAACCTCATGGACTCCATGAAGTCAAAGTTCGATCAGCTCAAGGTCCGCAACGAGGAGCTCGAGATGATGGGGGACCAGCTCTCCGCGGAAAAATTGAGGGTTACCCTTCTTGAGAGGGAAATGAAGGAACGGATGAACGAGATATCCTTCGCGGAAGAAAGACTCGCCCGCCGTCAGGAGCTCATGCTGAAGGAACGAAAACAGATCGACGAGCAGCTGAAGAAGGCCAAGGACACGGAGACAGGAGGACAGATAGCCGAACTCAACGAGGAACTTGCCAACAGGCAGAAACAACTCCGTGACATAGAGCAGAAGCTCAGGGAAAGGGAGGAATACCTCCGCAAGAGGGAGCAGGAGCTGCAGCAGCTAAGATCGTCCCTTGTGGACGAGGAAATGAAGATGGAGATCATGGAGAGCAAGGACGACCTCAACAGGGTCAGAACGGGAGTGAGGAGGTTCGATGATCTCTGCTACGGAGGTTTCCAGCACAATTCCAATTTCATCCTCTTCGGCCCAGCTTACTCGGGAAGAAGGACGTTCACCAACCTGTTCATTGCTGAAGGATTGAAGAAGGGAATTCCCACGATATATGTCGTAACACAGCACACTCCGACCGAGGTCAAGGATTCCCTGAGGACCATAATACCGAAGGTCGATGCATACGAGGAGAAGGGATTGATAAAGTACATCGATCTTTATTCGAAATCCATGGGAATCACGGATGAATATCCGAATACGATCTATGTGGAGAAACCAACGGACCTAGATGCCATCGAGAACGCCATAGGTGAGTTCCAGGCGGAGTTCAAGGATAAACATCCATATCACAAGATAGTGTTCTTCTCGGTCTCCACTCTCCTGACATATATAGAACCACTGAACATATTCAGGTTCTTCCAGGTATTGAACGCGAAGAACAAGCGCAACAACGCTGTATCGGTCTACGTCGTGGACACGGGCATGCACAAGGCCTCTGACATCCAGACCCTGAAACATACCATGACTGGATTCATAGAGTTCAAACTGGACGATCTCAAGTACTATCTCAGGGTAGAGGGCGGCGGAGATGTAATGAGCCGTGCCTGGATAGAATATACGTTCACGGACAAAACATTCGATCTCAGAGGCTCGTTCTCATTGGACCATATACGATAGATATCCCCGGTCCGGAAATATTTCACCTCTCGGGCAGATTCCCGATGACCTCCTCATGATCGAAGGCCAACGGAGGCAGTTCCGTCAGAAGGAACCAGCCTATCTCCGAGGCGTCGTCACCAGCCATCATTCCGCTATCATCGCATATCTCGAGATCATATATGACCGAAACCGTGTGCCCTCTAGGGTCCCTCTTCGGATCGGAGGCAACTGAGACCAGGTCCAAAACACTGCATAAAAGCCCCGTTTCCTCACGGACCTCCCGGAGGACAGCATCAGAGGTCGTCTCACCGTATTCCACGAACCCTCCGGGAAGGGCCCATATTCCCTTGTACGGTTCGTTCCTCCTCTTGACGAGAAGGACCTCCATTCCTTTCTTTCCCAGTTTTCTGATGATGCCATCCACGGTCAGTGACGGAGTCTTTCTATCAGTTGATATCTCGCCCCTGACCCTGTCGGACGCTAGTTTGTCTATATGGTCTATGGACCTTCTGTAATTGTCCATTGCCACCTTGGTGTGAGATTCCACCAGCGACCACGCCAGAGAAATTGATGAGAACCTTATCTTGTACCCCTTTCTGGTCTTCTTTGAGGATGTGTCGTTCACCTTCTCGAGAGGGATCACCTCTTCATCGATGATATCCAAACCTTTCAGTTTGTTCAAATATCTGTAAAGTGTAGATTTATTGGTATCGAGATAGCTCAAGAGCTCGTCTATGGTCCACGGCTTTTTTGGATATGCGAGAAAGCAATCCGATAGCAGCCTCAGTCCGAAATCGTCGTCGTAGGATTCCGGAAGATAGCCGATCTGTTTGAGAAATGTCCGCAGGGCCTCTTCGAGGTCGGATTCTCCGGTCAATGGATTGTTCCTGACGATCCTTAGTTCGAATTCCATGAGAAAACCACCAGAAAGGTCATTATCTGGTGCGAGAAAGGGAGAAGATGATATATTAACAATGCGTTAGGGAATCATGGCCAAAAGGTCCAAAGCGAAAGAGGAAAAAACGGTTGAACCCGGACCACTGGACGATATCTTCACAGGCGAGCTCAAAAGCAGACATTACGGCATAAGGATCGATGATGACCTGGAGGTTCTTGTGATCGCTGGCAACGAGCTCATAAAGATCAGGGGCAGACTTCTTTCGATGAAGGACGATCTCGAGGTCCTCGGGGAGGACGGCCTGTATCAGAAGATCATCATGGATTGGGTCGTGGGCATCAAGGTGCTGAAACACAACAGACCCGCTCCCGAGAAAGACAACGAACTTGTAAGAAAGACACCCCGGACCAAACCCAAAAAGGCCTCCGTGGACCATGCATACAACTGATGCTGGACCAGGTTCAACGTTCACTCATTGATAAAGTTTAAGTTCAACGTTAGCATAAATATTAATAGGTATTTTTCGATGACCGGTCATGGTCCAATACGGGAATGCTGAGGAGGATGGCCCTCAGGATACGATGTGGTTAGCCAGGGAGAGGCTCGCAGAGAAACTTTCCTCTGAGATCATCCTTTCCAAGAACCCCAGTCAGACGTTCAGGGCCTGGAGGGACCAGTTCAATGTTTCCCAGCATGACCTTGCTGTGGAGATAGGGGTCTCCCCATCCCAGCTTTCCGATTATGAGAAGGGGCGCAGGAAGAACCCATCCCTCAACCTGATCAAGCGTGTTATTAACGGATTGATCGACCTTGACGAGAAAAGGGGCGCTCCAACGATCAAAAAATACTCGATGGACCTTCAGGATGAAGCCATACTCGACATGGCAGAATTCACCGTCGGGATCAATCCCTCTGTTTTCATTGATGTCATAGAGGGCACGCTCCAATCTGACTCGGATATCGAGAACGATGATTACATCCGAAGACCGATCATGGGCTATTCGATCATCGATTCCATACTGGGAATTCTAAGGTTCTCATCGCTGGATTATATGAGGATATACGGCCGGTCCACCGAGCGTTCACTATTCTTCACGAAGGTCGCATATGGAAGGTCCCCCATGATCGCGGTCAGGGCCCACCCGATAAAACCGGCTATGGTGGTCTACATCAAACCAGAGAAGGTGGATCCTCTGGCAATAAAACTTGCCAGGCTCGAGAGGATTCCCCTGGTCACGACAAAACTTGACATAGAGGAGCTGTCAAGGAGATTGAGGAAGCTCATCTGAGGTGGTTAAATGGGTTCCGGTATCGTAAGCTACGGAATATATGTTCCCAGGTACAGAATATATCCCAAGGACATTGGGAGGATTTGGGGTCAGAACGGCGAAGCTATGGGCAGGGCCCTGAACATAAAGGCCAAGTCTGTTCCGGCACCTGACGAGGATGCTGCGACGATAGCAGTGATGGCGGCGAGGAGGGCATTGAAAAGGGTTCAGCTGGACCCCTCTTCCATAGGTGCGATCTTCGTCGGATCCGAGTCGCATCCATACGCCGTTAAACCCACGGCATCGATCGTGGCAGAGGCGGTAGGGGCAGCTCCTTACCTCACAGCGGCTGACCTTGAATTCGCGTGCAAGGCAGGAACTGCGGGCATGCAGGCGGCCCTGGGATTGATCAACAGCTCCAACAGCAACATCCCGATGGACTATGCTATGGCAATTGGATCCGATACGTCACAGGGAGCCCCGGGTAACGCACTGGAATACTCGGCCTCAGCTGGAGGCGTCTCCTACCTTCTAGGTCATACAAAGGTCATTGCCGAGATCCTCTTGACGATGTCCTACACATCCGATACACCCGATTTCTGGAGGAGAGAGGGAATGAAGTACCCTTCCCACGGGGAGAGGTTCACCGGCAAACCGGCATACTTCAAGCACATCCAGGAATGTACCAGAATGATGATGGACACGATGGGATGCGAACCGAAGGATTATGACTATGCAGTGTTCCATCAGCCCAATGGAAAATTCCCCATCAGTGTGGGCAGGAAGCTCGGTTTCAATATGGACCAGATCAAGGACGGACTCATGACCCCCCTTATCGGCAACACCTATTCCGGTTCCATGATGATAGGTCTTGCGAACATCCTCGACAGGGCCAAGCCTGGGGACAAGATCCTGGCCGTCTCATACGGGTCCGGTGCCGGGTCCGACGGATTCCACATAGAGATCACAAACGAGATAGAGGATTATTCTAGAGACAGCTCACCGCTTGTCATGGACGAGATATCCAAGGAGATACCGCTTGATTACGGAATGTACGTCAAGTTCAGAGAGAAGATAAAGATGGAGGGAGAATGATGCAGAAGCTCTCCAGGAACGTGGCGGTCATTGGCATCGGACAGACTAAGTTCGGAGAACACTGGGACCTGTCTTTCCGGGAACTAGGGATCCAGGCAGGGATCATGGCCATCCAGGATGCGGGGATCGACTCCAAGAGGATAGATGCGCTTTTCGTCGGCAACATGTCCGCCGGCCTGTTCCTGGACCAGGAACACATAGCTTCGATGATCGCAGAAGAGGTGGGTTTGACTGCCAACCAGATTCCCGCCACTAGGGTTGAGGCAGCCGATGCTTCCGGTGCTCTCGCCTTCCGCCAGGG
>JBLIRL010000012.1:0-28878 GCA_049472275.1 Thermoplasmatota archaeon
TTTGGTTGAACTCTGGTATCAGTACAATGTTCTTCTGCTTCACGTTACAGACACCCTGCATCCCTCGACCTTTGCCAACGTTTGGGTATACGGCAGCAGGGAATGCTCACTGAAATTTCTCATCGAGGAGCTACTGGTGGGTAAATTAAAGGATTACAAAACCCGATATACAGTGAAGAAAACCACCTCGATCCTTTTCCTTCTCCTAGTAACGGTCTTCGTCATAGGGATCTGGATAGAGAATACCCAGGCCATCCTGGTCGCATACGGTCTCATCGCGGCCGGGATCGCCATTTCCCTTCAGGACTTTTTCAAGGGATTCACAGGGGGGATACTGATACTCGCCAACAACCTGTACAGGGTCGGGGATAGGATAGAGGTCGGTGGAACCTACGGGGATGTGATGGACATAGGCATCCTTTATACGACGCTAATGGAGACGAGGGGGTGGGTGAAAGGAGATCAGGCCAGCGGCAGGATAATATCGATGCCCAACTCTCTAGTTCTTTCCAACTCGGTCATGAATTACACCAAGGACCATAGCTTCCTGTGGGAGGAGATCACGATCCCGGTCACGTTCGATAGCAACTGGGAGAGCATTATCGAGCCCATTCTCCTCTCTGTCAGGGAGTACACATCCGGTCTCACGAGACAGGCTTCGAAGGAGATCGCCAAGATCGGGGAGAAATATTATCTTCCGAAGAGGGATGTCGAACCGGCGGTGTACGTCACTTTTGATGAGAGTTTCATCAAAATAAGTGTCAGGTACGTGACCGAGGCAAAAAAGAGAAGGTTCCATGCGGACAATCTTTACCGTTTGATCCTGAAAGAAGCCTCCGCTCACAAGGATGTGAAGATCGCCCAGACCCAGATCGAATCCTGGAAACTGGGCGAAGGACCAGGTTGAACATGTTTGCCGATATCGATAATTGGAATATCGATAATCCAATTCCGTGGTCCCGATGGAATCAGATGTGGTGATGAAACGGTTGGAGGAAATGGGCGACGAGAGGGCGAGGAAGGTATGGGCAAGGTTGGGTATGGATGCCAAGAGGTATTTCGGGGTGAACCTGACGAAACTCAAGAAATTCTCAAGAGAGATCGGCAAGGATCACGCCCTGGCATCGAAATTATGGGATTCCGGGATCCATGATGCCCAGCTGCTGGCATGCTATGTAGAGGAGCCTAAGAGGGTGACAGAAGAGCAGATAGATTCCTGGATGGATGATGTTGACTTCATGGATCTTTCGGACAAGTTCGCGACCGAGGTCGTCTGGAACACTCCATTCGCAAAGGGGAAAATGGAATCATGGGCGGCCCACGAGAAGGAGTTTCATAAGAGAGCAGGGTATGTCCTCCTGGGGAAGTTCGCCCAAAAAGGCAGGGACTCGGATATCTCCGAGAGAGAGCTTATGGGGTATCTCGACAGGATCGAGAAGGAGCTCCAGGGAGAGCGCAACTGGGTCAGGGAGGTCATGAACTACGCCCTCATTCATATAGGATCGAGGAGCGAGAATCTCAATGAGCGCGGGATCGAGGTCGCAAGGAACGTAGGAAAGGTCGAGGTGGATTACGGACAGGCGAAATGCAGGATTCCCGATGCGTTCGAGGACCTTTCCAGGATCAGGTTGAAACTCATCTGAACCGGTAAATCTAATAAGTACGGTGGACCAATCCTCTCCATCCAGTTGAATGACATCGGGGAGGGGCAAGATGAGAAAAATCTTACCAACGCTCGTGGCGATCTTTCTATTGGCAGGCACACTTCAGGTCACCGGTCTCCCCTCTGTCATGTCAGTAACAGGCCAGCCGACCAGAGATATGTGGATCAAGGGTGATGCGGCGTTGCTCCAAACTGCCTCGCAATGGGGTTGGACCGGAACCGGAGCGGACGATGATCCGGTATTGATCCGAGATCGAATCATCTATTCTCAAGGTCACTCCGGTATAATACTAAAATTGGAGGATATCTCTCTGAATTTCAAGATCATCAACATAACCTTAAGAAACCTTTCATACTCGGAACCCGGCGGGATACACCTGATCAATGCATCCGGGGATATAATGGACTGCAACGTGATCGGAGCGGATTACGGCGTAAGGCTGACCCGTGCTTCGAACATGGTTGTATCCGGGGGGAATTACTCCGATGGGTTCTTCGGGATAGTCCTCGAGAACTGCGTCAATGTGACGGTGAAGGATAACATCTGCAGCGGGAACAAGGACGGCATCGATGTCCTGATGTCAGATGATTGTCACGTGGAGGAGAACGAACTGATAAGCAATACGGCAACTGCCGCAAGCGCCGACGACAGTACCAACATTTCCATTGTCCGAAATCATGTCGTTGACAACGATTTCGGCATCTACCTTTTGAGCAACCGGGGGTCCGATGTCAGGGAAAACATCCTCCTGAACCAGGATGATCATCACATAAGGATCGATAACAGTATGGATATCGTGGTCGAGGGCAACACAGCATATGGTTACGGTGATGGATTGTCATTGATCTACGATCCGAACAATATCACCGTTTTGAACAACAGTTTCATCGACAATATGGAATTCGGTATCTACGTTGAGATAGGAAGCAAGGACAACAGGTTCTACAACAACAGGATGGTGAACTGTTCCTTCTACATGGAACCGGACATCGAACTGATCCGTGGTCAAAAGATAGCCCTCAACAACACTGTCAACGGAAAGAGGATCCACCATCATGTTGATGTCCCTTCACTCACCATCTCCGGTGGTGCTGGACAGGTCATACTTGGTAATGTGGATGAGGCTCGTATCTTCAACTGCGACCTGAGCTCCCAAACGATCGGAACGATCCTCAGCGAGTGCAGGGATATCACTCTTTCAGATTGTGATATGAACGGAAATACATATTACGGATTCTATGCAAATGGAATGGACCGTTGCAGGATCTCGAACTCGACCTTCGAGGATAATTACGAGGGTATAAGGATCTACATGACCTCCATGCTGGGAATTCTCGATTGCAGATTGCATGGGAACGAGGTCGGTATGGACCTTATCGGCTTGGTACATCTGGAGATGCATCGCAACAATATCTCTGAAAACATGGTCGGCGTCCAGAACGAATATTGGGGTGTTCCGGACCAACACTGCGATATCTCTGAGAACCACTTCAGTGGCAATGCCGACAAGGCTTTGGATCTGAGAACTGTCAGTTCCGTCGTCAGGGGGAACACTTTTGCAGGGAATGCGATCGGTGTTCAGCTGGATCAATCCACCTCAGGTATCATAGATGCTGAGGTCTTCAACAACTCTTTCAATGGAAATGGTATCGGTGTTGATGTCAAGGCCGGAGTCATCTCGATCTCCTGGAATCAGATGAAGGCTGACTCCGTAGGACTTCAGTTCTCGACCCGGGATGCCCAGCAAAGCACTGCAAACGGGAATGTGATTTTGGACCCCTTGCGGTACGGTATCTTCCTGATCGATTGCGATAACGTCTGGCTTACGGACAATGTCATCCTCGATGCGGGAAGATACGGGATCGAGATCTTCGGATCGACGAACATCCTTCTGGCTGGGAATGAGCTCTTCAACTGCTCGGTCCATATGTCCGGATCCGAGAGAAAGCACTTCGCCCCACACCAGATCGGCCCAACGAACACGGTGGATTCCAGACCGCTTCACTATTTCATGAGCAAAACAGGTCTGATCTTCGATACCGATATTGATGTTGATCCCGGCCAGGTCATCATTGCCGATTACGATGAGGTCGTTATGGAGGATATTAACTTCAGGAGAGGTACCAACTCTCTCTTGATGGCGTATTGCGAGGGTATCACTGTCAGGAACTGCACCTTTGCCGATCAATACATTTCGGTCGAACTATATCGATGCGAGAACGCTCAACTGAGCAATTGCATGGTCGCCGGATCTTCAATTGGGATCAGAGTGGTATATTCGAGTGGGGTGCTTGTTAAGGAAAGCACCGTCACCGATTCTTCCGAGGTAGCGATGGACCTCAGGATCTCGTCCTACATTCATATCCAAAACTCGACCATACAAGAGGGAGCCGGTGATGGTATCGATCTCCAGAACTGCGGTGTAAGAGTGGAAATCAAATGGTGCGTCATCACGGAGATGGAGAACGGCATCCATCTTTCGAGCACGACATCGGACGTTGAGGTGAATCAGAACATCTTCGCCCTGAACCGCAAATATGCGATGATCATTGATCGTACCTCCGATGATAATGAGATCTGCGAGAACAGTTTCAACCGCAATAACTGGACGGAGAGGAACGGTTCGAGGACAGGCAACGATCCTCAGGTCGAATGTCACTCTTCGTCTTCACACTTCAATAATAATTACTGGAGCGGGATGGAAGGTTCAAAGATCGATCCGGAGAGGGATTGGATTTACGAAGAGCCTTACTGGGTTGGTCCAGGTTCGAACGATCTTGACCATGAACCGATCGTTTATCCGGTCTATCCCGTTCTCCCGTGGCCTACAGATCCATTCACACGTTTGACAGATACGACCTCACCAGAACCGGTCAGGCTCGATTTCGAAATCCGGGAAGGATTGAAGAACGCCCCCGTACGGTCCGTCCATATCGTGATCGCCACCCCGGAAGGAACGGACCATCGCACCCATCCTGTCGATGAATACGGGGAATTTGAATTCTTCTTCGAAAGGCCCCTGCGAGGAGAAGAGCTACGGTTCGAGGTCTACACGGAGAGTATCGCAGGCACTTCGAGGAGGGTCAATACTACATTTCCGGATTCGGTCATCCAACCAACGGTGCGTATCCTTTCACCTCAGGATGGATCAGTTCTCAACCAGAGGATAGTGAGGATTGACTGGGAAGCCCATTCGAACGTGGGAGGCGAGTTGATCGATCTCAGGGCCATCATCAACGGGGAGGAAATGAATTTCTCGGATACTGATTACAACCACACTTCGAAAAGGATGAAGGAAGGAACCAATACCGTCACCATCAAGGTCACTGACCATTTTGGCAACTCCGCAGAGGATTCGATCGAGTTCACTGTCGATACCGTTCCCCCGAGTTTCCAAATTCTCAACAGCGGACCTGTCAATAGCCCGGTGACAATAAGATGGAAATTCGATAATATCGAGAATGAAACCCTCAGGATGTGGTGGAGTCAGCCCGGACTTGAATGGGTCGAGATCAACCCGTTCGATCTATCATTGATACTACAGCTCCGTCAAGGCCCAGAGGTGGTCGATCTCATGACAAGGGACATCGCCGGAAACGAGTTCATCTCAAGGATCGAACTGGAGGTGGATAATCTTCCCCCCCATGTGACATCCTGGGGGCCGAAGGAGAACGAATGGGAACAAAACGATCGGATCTGGATAATATTCTCAGAACCCATGGATGCCGGATCCATAGATATCCAGATCCGCGGTATGAACTATTCCTTCGAGATCGCCAATGATACCGGGGTTCTAATAACTCCCCTCATGGTCCTTGGACGGGATATGAGGTTCAGTATAGTCGTGTCAGGGTCCGATATCGCGGGGAATCGAATGGATGAATACCATTTTCTCTTCTCAACCGGGAGGGAAGGTACAGATCCCGCAAAGGGGGACTTGAACATCCTCGTAGTGGATGGAAACGGTGAATTGATAAGAGGGATCAGGGTAAGTATCTTCCCGCTGAACGAAGTCTACGAGGACCATGAGTCCGCTGGAATTGTGCAGATCCTTGACCTTGATCCAGGTGATTACGAGGTCGAGGTGAAGGCCGGGGGATATAGGACAAAGGTGTTGTCGGTGTTCGTGACGGCAGGCACTTCTCGTACCGAGGTCGTGGTGCTGGAAGAAGATGGGAAGGATTGGAGGATATCGCCCCTCCTGATCCTACTGGCGTCCTTGATTACGGTTTCACTGGTGTTCCTCGCTGTGATATTTTTCTCGAGGACCAGAATTGATATCGATGAGGAATGAACCCCGTATATGAAAGATTTATAATCATGGAGTTTTTAGACGCCTCCGAACCGAGGAGGTTGGAAAATGGTCCAGTCTTTCTACGAATCAGTTTTGGAGCAGATAGACTCCACCGTGGAGCGCATCTGTGTCGATCCCGGGATAGCAAAGATAATCAAGACCCCCGAAAGGGAGCTCACGGTCCAGATACCCATAGTGAACGATGAAGGTGAGATCGATGTGTTCACGGGATACAGGGTCCAGCACAATACGGCAAGAGGCCCCTGCAAGGGTGGAATCAGATATCATCCCCAGACGGATCTGGACGAGGTGAAGGCCCTGGCCACTTTGATGTCTCTGAAGTGTGCCGTTGCGAACGTACCTTTCGGGGGTGCCAAGGGCGGCATCACCTGTGATCCCGCCGAGCTCAGCAGATGCGAGATACAGAAGATCACCAAGAGGTATGCCACCATGATCCACCCCTTCATAGGTCCGAAAAGGGACATACCCGCTCCCGATATGAACACGAACGCGGAGACAATGGGATGGTTCATGGATGCGGTTTCGATGTATGCGGGTCACACGATGCTTGACATCGTAACGGGAAAACCCCTTGAACTTGGCGGATCTTTGGGAAGAAGGGAAGCGACAGGCAGGGGTGTCATGCTGAACACCATGGAGATACTGAGAAAACTCGACATGGACCCGAAGAATACGACGGTGGCCGTCCAGGGTTTCGGCAATGTGGGTTCAGTGGCCGCCGAACTTATATCGGAGAAGGGATCGAAGGTCGTGGCTGCCAGCGATGTATCCGGTGTCCTCTATGATCCAGATGGTATCGATGTGAGATCCCTCGTGGAATTCGTATATTCCGGACCCCGACCCGGATTGTTCAAGGATTTCGATGACGGAAAATCCACATTTGACAAAAGTGGTGAGGATATCCTCTACGTCGATGTGGATGTCCTTGTGCCTGCAGCCCTGGAGAACCAGATAACCATGGACAATGCCGATAGGGTGCAGGCCAGGGTCGTGGTCGAGGGAGCGAACGGACCGATCACCAAAAAAGCTGATTCCGTGATAAACGAGAAGGGAATTCAGGTAATTCCGGATATCCTGGCCAACAGTGGAGGTGTGGTCGCATCCTACTTCGAATGGGTCCAGGGCATCCAGTCGTTCTTCTGGACGGAGGATGAGGTCAACGGCCATCTCGAAAGGATCATGCTGAAATCCTTCGCAGAGGTCTGGGAAATGGCAAAAGAGGAGAGATTGACGATGAGGGAGGCAGCTTTCACCCTTGGGGTCTCCAAGATCGCCAAGGCACTCGAACTCAGGGGCATCTTTCCCTGACGGACCCGCCAAAATATCATGGGAGAAGGTGTTCATGGCACCATAAATCAAGGTGTCGTCACCATTGCTGCATTCATGGTCATTTCCATAACGAAAAATGCTCGTTCATTCAATGAATCTCCAGCAGGTACGAAGGTACTGTTTATATACAAAAACTCGGTTTCAGGTTCGACCCCAAGCCTAACCGAAGAAGGCAAAACGGTCATATTGTATCCCCCTGGCCCCTGTTCCGCAGAGGGGTCCGCTCCGAAGCGGACGGTGGGGATGAAGGAGGCTTTCAAATGGACGTCGAACAATTCATGGATTGGGTAACTGCAAAGAACCCCGGTGAAAAGGAATTCCATCAGGCAGTCAGAGAGGTCGCGGAATCCGTTCAGCCAGTTCTCAAGAAGAATCCCGAGTATGAGAGGTACAAGATACTCGAGAGAATGGTGGAACCGGAGAGGCAGATAATTTTCAGGGTGCCCTGGATGGACGATAACGGTGAGATCCAGGTGAACAGGGGATTCAGGATCGAGTTCAACTCGGCCATTGGTCCTTACAAGGGTGGTCTCAGATTCCACCCCTCGGTATACATAGGTATAATCAAGTTCCTTGGTTTCGAGCAGATCTTCAAGAACTCCCTTACCGGACTGCCGATCGGTGGAGGCAAGGGAGGTTCGGATTTCGATCCAAAGGGGAAATCCGATATGGAGGTCATGAGGTTCTGTCAGAGCTTCATGTCCGAGCTCTTCAGGCACATAGGTCCGAATACCGACGTACCCGCCGGAGACATCGGCGTCGGCGGCAGGGAGATAGGCTACATGTACGGACAGTACAAGAAGCTCGTCAACAGGTTCGAGTCCGTCCTGACCGGAAAGGGAGTCAACTGGGGCGGATCCCTGGTCAGACCGGAAGCTACAGGATACGGAGCTGTATACTTCGCCGAGGAGATGCTCAAGACCAGGGGAGAATCCTTCGAAGGCAAGATCGTTACGATCTCCGGTTCCGGAAACGTGGCCCAGTACGCCACTCAGAAGGTCAACCAGCTGGGAGGAAAGGTCGTCACTCTCTCCGACTCCGGCGGCTACATATACGATCCGGATGGGATCGTCGGTGAGAAATGGGACTTCGTCATGGACCTCAAGAACGTCAGGAGGGGGAGGATCTCAGAGTATGCCGAGAAGTTCGGCGTCGATTACTTCCCGGGAAAGAGGCCGTGGGAAATCGCATGTGATGTGGCAATTCCCTCCGCCACACAGAACGAGATCAATCTCGAAGAGGCCAAGATGCTCGTGAACAACGGCTGCATGGCAGTCTCGGAGGGAGCGAACATGCCCACGGTGCCCGCGGGTGTGGATTACTTCGTTGAGAACAAGATCCTCTTCGGACCGGCAAAGGCCGCAAATGCCGGCGGAGTGGCCACATCGGGTCTGGAGATGGCCCAGAACCATGTGGGACTCGCATGGACCTTCGAGAAGGTCGATCAGGAGCTTCACCAGATCATGGTGAACATCCACAAGAATTCCTGGGACGCAGCCGAGAAATACGGTTTCAAGGGCAACCTCGTCGTCGGAGCCAATATCGCCGGCTTCCTGAAGGTTGCGGACTCCATGATCGATCAGGGCCTCGTCTGATCCTTCATTGCTGATAATCGGCCTCAGGATCGCCTGGGGCCTTTCTTTTTCATTTTTTCAACTATCCAGTACTTCAATAGCCGAATCCCTGTAAGCATTCATTAGGTAGGGAATACCCGAAATTTTCGACGCTTCCTCGGTTAGGGCCATAAGATCGTTCCTCGAGATAGATGAGAGGCTGAAGTTTCTGCTTCCGGCCATCAGCTGTTGGAGACCAACTTTCAATTTGTTTGTGAAGGTATATATCCCGATCGCTCCAAGTGGTATCTCCTTGATCTCCTGGCCGAATTTCTCCTTCAGTTCCTCATAGTGAACGAAAATCTCAGCCTTTTTCGAACCATGGTTCGCAACCGTTTTCGGTAGATTGTCTTCATCCATCCATTTCTTGATATTCTTACCAACGAAACCCGGTATCATAAGAGCCCGCCCCATACAAACGGCCTTAAAATGCGGACTTCCCAATGCAAGAGCTTTGAAGATACCGTCCTCACTCGAGAAACCACCTGCCATTGCCATATCTGGTACTTTCATCCCTTTCTTGACCAGTTTCTCGGCAAATTCATGAGCTAGTGATTGCAGGTAGAAAGTAGGTATGCCCCATTCCGTCATCATGGGCCATGGACTCATGCCTGTTCCTCCCGGAGCTCCATCGATCGTCAAGAGGTCTATCTTCGCCTCTGAGCCATACCGCAAAGCCATTGCTAGCTCAACCATGGAATACGCCCCTGTTTTCAACGTGATCCTCTTGAATCCTAAATCCCTCAAACGGTCTACTTCCTCCAAGAATCCCTCCCTTGTCACGAAACCGAGCCTTGAATGCCTCTCGAACTCCCGTATGCCTCCCTCATGGAAAGCTTCCTGGATGCTTTTCAATGTGGGATCGGGTGTCACAATGTAACCCCGTTTCTTCAATTCGAGAGCCCTATCAAGTGATTTCACCCTGATCTCCCCTCCGATACATTTGGCACCCTGCCCCCATTTCAATTCTATGGTGTCAAGTTCATGTTTCGAGGAAACGTACTCGGCGACCCCCAATCTTGTATCCTCAACGTTCAACTGAACCAGTATCTCCCCATAACCTTCATGGTACTTTCTGTAGATCTCTATCCGTCTATCCATCTCTGGTGACCTTGTAATCTTTCCATCACCGCCTCTCACATGATCAGGATCAACACCACAAACATTCTCTCCACAAACAAGAGTGATACCAGAGATCGCAGCACCAATAGCGAAATGTTTCCAATTTCTTCGTGCGATATCGGTAGAGCCCAACGCCCCGGTGAAAACCGGAACCTTCAACTTTACCTTCAGGTCCCAACCGTATTCTGTTTCGGTATCCACATCGGTGAAAAGGGCCGTATCTGGTCCAATTTCCATCCCCTCAGGTAATCCGTCTGCACCTCTGGCATACCCCTGAATATTTAGATGCGAATAATCCACAGGGTACTCTTTATCAGCTCCCGCGGTAATATGACCGAAGGGTCCCGGATATAGAACCTCTCTGCCCCTGAACGACGCTAGCCATATCTCGCATCCACCGGTGCATCCATCGATACATCTTGTGCATATTCCGGACATCGGTGATACACTTCTTGAGCGGTTGAAGGTTCCCGTTGCCTCGTTCGAATTCGGTCGTCTTAGGTTCAATGATATACCTCCCAAACTTCTTCTCCCTCATTCCCTTCATTGATGATATTTGATATCGACAATGTTGCGTTATTGTGTCAATGTGTCTCATTTTAATGTTACTATTTGAGGAATTATTAGGGATATTTTTTGGATTGGTAGCTAGTTATTAAGACTTTTCGATTCATATATGATTCGATAAAAAGAAATTAATTCAATAATATTTCAACAATAATGATATTGCAGGAATGTGAGGAAAAATCATTTGATAACATTCTATGAAAAATTGATATGAAAATGCAACGATTGGATTGTTTTTTTATGAATTTGGAAATATTTATGGGGGAAGGTTGAGACAAGCTCACATTCTTTTTAAATAAGCTTATCTTGGTAGATCTTGTATCCAACGATAATATCAGAAATATTACCGTATTGATTCGGGATAATCTTGATATCAACCTCTTTGAACGCCTGTTCGACCGCAGGAGCGATCCTGCCGGCGATGACAACATCGATACCAGAATCGATCAGCTGTTTTGCAAAGAAAAGACCTGCGCTCCCGCCATCTATAAACTCATTCAGAGTGATGAATTCGGTCATTTCGTTGTCAGTATCATAGATCGCAAAATGTCTGGATATCTCGAAGGCGTCCTCCAACGGACTTTGAATGCAGTCCACCTTGCAGGGTATTGCTATCTTCATACGATCACTCCTTTGGTTATTTGATGAAGGATCCGGGACCTGATATCCCTCTGCAGAATAAGAATATATCTGTGACAATATTAAGTTAAGCAACAGAAAGATATTACATTATTTGGTAAATGGATAAATTTTTTCATCAATTCGTCCATATTGTTAGATGAAAAATAAATATTCTCATAAAAAATCATTGAAGATTTCCATTATTCGAGTCTGACTCGATGACATTGCTGTATTTTATTGAGGAATTCACCTTTTTGGTGCAAATCATTTTGAGTTATTCACCAGAAAGACATTGTAACGTCGTTACCTCTTTTCAGTGAAAAAGTACATACTGAAACACTTCGCTTTGATGGAATGAGTTAAATAGTGATTATTATCATAAGAAATGTAGCGTTCCTCTGTTACATTTGGTGGTATTAGTGGACAATTCCAAGAGGGCTGGTAAAAAGGTAGAAGATTCCGATATCATCAGATGGCTCCTCGAGGACCCTACCAGAAGTCTTAACGAGATGGCAAAATCCCTGAACCTCTATAGACAGACACTTTGGCGCAGAAAGAAGAAGTTAGAGGATGAAAAAGTGATCTGGGGATATACCGCTGTGGTGGATGAAAACAAACTTGGTAATGTGATATATCTGATACTTATGAAAATGAAACCAATGACAAGAGGTTTGGCCGATGTGATCTATCGAAGGGTTAAGAACGATGAGATGAACCGTTTGAACGTTCGATTGATAGACGCCTTTCATGTCAATGGTGAATTCGATTGGGTACTTCGATTCTCAGCTGCAGACCATGCAACTGCTAGAAAGTATTATGATGCGATCAGGGTCACCTACGAGGACTATCTCATTGAAAAACCAGTGATCGTGGATGTGAACTTCATAGTAAAGGCGGAGGGTATGAAAAATCCTGAACTCGAGAAGCTATATAATTTTGTACCAGAACTGTGATATCAAAACAGAAATTCAAGCCTCGTAAATTAAAATACCTCCCTTCCATTATCCCAGAGGGGACCAGGAACAGATGAGATCGAAGATACTTGTAGGGATAGGCATTCTCCTGGGATTGGTGGGCCTTTTCTTCTTCGGTGTCAGCCTGGATGCCATAGTGGACCCACCTCCTGATGAGAATGAGCAGGGAGAGGAGGTGGAGGGGGACAGCAGCACAGGTGTCTGCATGATGGTCATGTGTGTTCCGATTTTCTGGATCCCTGCAGGGTTCCTGCTATATTTTGGTCTAGAGGAGAGGGCTGGATCCGGTCTGGATGATGTGGCCTCTCTCCTGAGGTCCTACGAGCAGATCAGTATAGAGGATGCCGCGGAGATTCTTAACCTGTCAGAAAGGGGTGCGGAAAAGAAGATACATCAGTGCATAGACCGCGGTATGGTTCAGGGAAAAGTGATCAATGCCGTCTACTACTCTCCTGCCAAGCTTGAATACCTTGATAGAAGGACCGATTGGATAGAGAGGTTGAAGGATGTCGCCGATGTCCTGATAGCCTACAGGAGAGTGCAGATAAAGGTCGTTTCGGAGAAGATCGGCCAGGATATGGCCACAACCGAGAAACTGATCCTGGAATGCCTGGAGGAGGGTCTAGTCAAGGGTTACCTCTCAACCAAACAGCATGTCTTCTACACGCAGGAATATCTCGAGCAGCTGGACGATGCCAGAGTCGGATGGACGTGTGATAAATGCGGCGCCCAACATGATGAGGTACTTCTGCCCGGTGATTACGGAAGGTGCACCTACTGCGGTTCAATATCCAAGGCGAAGGGTATATCCATCAGCCAGTCGGAGATAGAAAGGACGGTTGAAGCGATCGAGCTTTGATATTGGTTCACAAACCTTTTTATCCTGACCTCTCCTCTCTCGGACCGATGAGGATTGGGGACGTTGGAACCGTCTCCCCGGTAGGGGACCTGCTGGCTTTTTCACTATCCGTATTGATCGTGTTCTCAATAATCTACGGTGTCCGGACCTCTGGTGCTGATGAAGAGATATCGAATGCCACAGACTGGGTATCGACGATGGTCATCATCAAGGAGTGGGAGGGTTTCGATCCAGATCATGATGGATTGATAGAACCTTGGAACCTGGATTCAGGCATGGGAGGTGATCTCCCGGTATTTCCCTTCGAGGAGGAGACCATGGTTACCTTCAGGTCGGACCAACGGATAAGTCATTACCATTTCGTCGAGGGTTCGATTCAACCATCGACCGATGACCTTTTGGAAACTTCGATCGTCCATGGATGTCCGGTCCTTCTGGATATTGACCAGGTGATAAGACCGGGGACAATGGAGATATCCATATTTCCGGGGGACGGCATATGATCTCGAACATTCGGAGAAGTGGTATGGAGACCACCACCTCAATGTTCATGCTCATCCTCGCCTCCGTGCTGGTATTCGGAGTTCTATCCTTCTTCAATCAGGGAACAGATTCAGAAGATAGGATACTGGAACTGAGGGAATTCCAGGTGAGGAGCCTTGGTGAGGTCATTGTGGGGGCATATACATCATCAGACCCCTCCGGTGCGGAAATTCTGTCTTGCGCAGGTACCGTTATATTATGGAACGGTACAGGATTGGAGATGATCGAAGGAGATTCAGAGAGATGTCCCAGAATACTTTGTGAGGGAATTGCCGCAACCCCAGACCGAATGACCTCGGTCCTGATGGTCATATCACCGGAACAGGTCCGTCAACAACCGACGGGCCAATACGTTCAATGGTCATATCAGTTTGATGCGACCCTCGTGATCAAAGTGTTCATGTCCGTCTACAGCGGTTCTTTGGAACTAGAGGAGGGCGATCCATGAGACTCACGCCCATCATGAAAGACAATCATGGAAGGGAGGCTTTCTCATATCTCGCTGTGATGCTGCTGATTCTTACGTCCTTCTTTGTTTCCTATCAGGTCTCATATGAAAGGCAGAGGGATCGAGGATTGAAGAACAACTCCCTGCTTTCGGACCTGACGGGTGAGCTCACGTCCGTAAAATGGTCAATAGGTCAGGAACTGATACGCATTCATGATGAAATCATGGTCGAAGCAGAGGTCGATGTTTCAGAAGGACCAGGCGATCTAAGGCTGGACGGTCTCATCGAAGGGAAGATGGTGGCTCATCTGGAGCTTGAATTGGAAGATATTGCGGTCTCCCATATGAAGAAAGACGCCAACCTTGGATTGAAGGTGCTTGACTGGTCCGTGGACTCCCGCCCCCTAATCGGTGGTTTGGAGATACCGGTGCCAGGAACAAGTATGGACAGGAATCTCTCCGGATTGACCGAGACCTGTATCGGTCCTGAGGTATTCGGTGTGAATACCACCATTTGGCTGGAGATGGAGATCATCGATGAAGGGAACATGCTCCGCGTCAGGGATCGACTCGATCTGTCTATCGGTAGACTCTCGCTTGCCGGGTATATGTCTGGAAGGTTGGAAAGGTTCCAGGATGCGCTGGATGGGATCGAGCTGGCCTCTCTCATTGAGTACATGGCCGGTTCGCTGATACAGATGAAGTGCATGATGGGCTACGGAAGGGAACCAGTATCCGGAGAGATCGCTCCGGTCTCGATAGTAACCGAAAAGGAATTGCTTGCAGTAATGGACCTTGGGATAAGCCTCATCTCAAGTTCTCATTTGGGATGCGTCGATAATGGACTCATCGACATGGCAGGAGACGTTCTTGGTTCCGCACCCGGGGCCATTGGCAGATCGATGACGGGTCCGCTCCTTTCCAATTCAAGTGATCTGATCGACCCGGGCATGCTTGTGGTTCTCGGCGAAGGTATATTCCATCATGACAATCCTCCCTCGCTCCAGACCATGTTGAGGCCTTTATTCCTTCACATGACAGACCTGATCATCAACCGACTGGTATCGTATATAGGGCTTGAGGATGAGATGCTAATGAGGGTGGGTGGTTTCAAGGCGCTTTTCGATCTTGGTGTCGAGGCAGCGGATTCCTTGACGGAGTCCCTTCTGGGACTCGACATAATCGATACCAGTCATGAAACTGCCAGCGGGATGTTCGAAGCACTTCTGAAGAGAAGCGATCTGCTGGACCCGGAAGAGGATTGTATAATGATCGGTGCCGAAGAAGGTGCATACTGGAACAACTCCCCGATCTCAGGATATCCTCCGATCCAAATTCCACGAATGGAGAGGACCTTCGAATTCGGACTTTCCGACGGTGGACCGGAGAACAAATACTATCGTTCATCGAACGGGACAATCCATACGAAAGCCGAATATTTCAACCCCGACGATGAGTTCATTGGTGCATCCTGCACTGTATATTCAGTTGGATCGGCTTTCGAATTCCAGCCGATGGAACCCCCGTTCTTCTCCCGCAACCTGCTCATGGATGATGATTTCATCGCAGCTCTTGCATATTTTCTCGGAACGGAGGAAGGAAATGATCTGCAGACACCGGAGTCCGTTTTCAGGGAGAAGGGCAGATTCGCCATCCGGAAGGTAATAGACGATATGTTCGGTGACCTGACGGGCTCCTGCAACGAGGATTGGGAGAGATTATGGGTCGGATGGGATATGGATTCCCTGCCTTCGATGATGGATGATTTTCCATCGATGGGCTCCATGGTGAATGTGGAATTGTGGCCGCTCATGGAACTTGCAGGATCCTTTACAGAAGCACTCATTGACGAATTCACATCCGTCGGTCTTCTTGATACACTTGTTGATGTTGAGAGAGGATATTCATCATTGGTATCTGACTGGATCATGACCAATTATGATACTTGGTGTCATCGCGGAGAGCAGATGGATGGATGTGATGAAGAGAGGATTAGGATCCTATTCGAGAACTGCACTGTGGAGTTGCTCGATATCGAGATATTGGAGGAAAATGTGATCTACAGCGGACCTTACCTGGAGACAGGCCGGGAGGATACCACTGTTTTCGAAACATACCCGGAGTTCTCGAAATGGTTCGGACTGGGTCTGGCGGAGAAAATGGTGATGGATCCGGAGCTCTACGTCCTGTGGGCGGAGGGAGTGGTTTCATCCTATAATGAGGTCATGGAGAGGGAATTCGACAATGGCGGCACATCTCGTCAAGAGGGTTGGATCCGCAGAGAGCTGTCGGTGGCGGATACGAGGGGTATCGATCTCCTTTTCAGCTCATACAAAGGTTCTGTAAGCAGTTTATCCGATCATATCGGGTCATATCTTGGAGCCTCGCTCGATCGGATTGCCGGTTCCTTCGACAGGGTCACTCGTCTCTCAGGAAATAGGTTCATCGTTCCCGTCCCCGATAGCGGAGGTCCTGTGAAGGTTGCTTGGCCAGGAGGTTCTGAAGGTCCCTTCGATGATCTATCCACGGAAGTTATTATCACCAGAGGTCCTGCTTCATGGGCTTCCATTATGCCGCTCGATGGTGAATATCAGACCGTTCCATTCAACTTATCAGCGCCTTACAGGACAAGATACTCGTTAGTTTTCAAATCTGACTACCACGTTGAGTATCTTTCGAAGGTACCAAAGAACGACCTTGGGTCCATCAGGACCCTGCATTGCAGGATCGATCTCACTGTACCCATCGTGGTAGACTCATACTGGCCGATGCTTGGGATCGAATACAGGAAGATAGGTACGCTGCGGGAGCACCTTCTGGACAAGGTTGCGGAGGCCAGGTCACGTTTGAAGGAGGAAATGAACGATCTATTGGAGGATATACTAGGTGGAACGATGTCCTCACTGAGGGAGGTTCCCCCGATAGTTATGGATATCGTCAGGAGCAGAGATCTCGATCCGGTTGAGATAGCCCGTGTGGTCTCCAATGTTACCATGGACCTTTCCTCCACGGTCCGAGAGACAGTAACGGGTCTGATCAAGAAGATCATCGACATGGGGCTAACGGGTGTCCTTGACATTGCATGCAGTATCCTTGGATTGGATGAGATAGATCTCGAGATAGATCTCGGATCGTTCAGGGCAGCTCTTCATACTGAAAGGAGAGCACTCACTGGTGGAGCGGGTACCCTGCTCAACATCACCTTCGATCTACCACCGATCGGAATGCATTGCTACATGTCTTTCAATCGGCTGAAGGATGAGGAATTCGATTTCAACGGTACGGTAACCTTCGATCTGGGCCTCCTGCGTATAAGATTGGAACTGGATCCCTTCATGATGAGGGCTCCCAACATGGTCTCGATAGAGGTTAGACATGAGGGTAAGGATGGGAATGTGATCGGAGCATCCTTCGAATGCCCTTCATTGGAGGAATACAGGTCCTGTGAAGTGTCATTGGGAGATACCCTCGGGGTGGAACCGTTCATACCTGTCCCGCCTTTGGGGATACAGGCTGTCATCGATGCTGGTTTAAGACTTAACTACAGGATGCCGGAGGAACTTGGTCCCCGCCTGAACGAGGTTGAAGTGACTGGATTTAACATCACCAGGATCGAGATCTATGATCCTAGGAAATTTCCGATTTACGGTTCCACGGTCAACATGGTTTCCCCTGACGGCCTAACCATGGCCATCTGGAGATTGGAGCCCGAAGTTGATGTGTATCTGCTCAATGGGCTCGACCGTGACTCCCTATGGAAATGGTCAGCGAGGATACCCGATGACGGATTGGTACTTCTGGTTCTAAGGTCTTCGTCGGGTTCTGTGTTGGATGAGGTTGAGGTGGATCTGTCCCGCGACGGATGGTTATCGAGAGATGCGGATGGTTTCGGTGTATGGAGGTCTTCAAAAGGAACTCCCGGTTACGGCAACGGAGGAAGCCTTCCAACCGATATCCGCTCCCTTCTTGTGTCGATTGCTCTCAGTTCGTTGAAGGAAGCCTGGAAGGAATCATTCGCAGCCTATGGTCTGTGCTTCGATGTCATCGCCCCGTTCTTGGAGAGGGCCATCGATCTGTTCATGGAGAGATTCCTCTCTCTTGTTCGGGAGCTAGTTACGGATGTCAGGCTGTTCCTTGCGATCGAGATCGAGGACGCATCAGGTTCGGCCGGTGGAGGACTAGAAATGTCCTTTCAGGCCGATGGAGAGGCTGTTGCCGGATTTCTCGGTTGGTTATATGAAAACATCAAGGTTTTCATTTTGAACATCGCGGACCCCCAGAATGCTGGGAATTACAGGGAATTCCCCTGGGAGATCCTAAACCGTTGCTACATAGGGCTGGACCTATTCATGGAGGTGGAAATGCCGGGACCGGTTGCGAAGATGGCACCGGATAGTGCTAACTTGCCTGATTCTTTCACACTTGCGGTGATGGCCAAGGTGAACCTGGCCCTTCCGATTTCACTGCTCGGCAAGGATGTGGGAGGTTTTGTGATCTCCCTGGGTGTATACATCAAGGATGCTCCCGATTCGATCGTATCCCTGTTCTATGATATTGACGATATCGGTCTTACACGGGACTTCTACCTGATGAAAGCAACCATATGGGAGGAGTCCAACTGATTGGCAGCCCGGCCCCACTCTGTCAATAAGGTATTTATGGGACATGACAAGCTTCGGGTCGGTCATTCGATATGGACCTTAAAGAACTTGGGTGGGACGATCATTTCGAAACCTCCTGGAAGGAGCTTTCCCTTCAGAATATCAAGGGAATAACTCTGGGGAGGATCTCGTTCTATGACGGTAATTCCTACACGATACTGACGGAAAACGCTGAGATAAGAGGGAGGCCAACCTCCAAGGTCCAGGGGGAGGTCTTGCCCGCGGTCGGAGATTGGACAGTAGTCAAGCTGACGGAAACCGCGAACATGATCATCAAGGTCCTTCCGAGAAAGGGGTGCATTTCCCGAAAGGTTCCTGGCAAGGCCAGCAGGGAGCAGGTTATTGCCGCCAATATCGACCTTGTGTTCATCGTGATGGGTCTTGACCGGGATTTCAACCTCAGAAGGCTCGAGAGATATCTTGTCATGGTCTCTGCCTCAGGAGCCCAGCCGGTCATCTTGCTCAATAAATCCGATATGGTGGATGATCAAGAAGAGAAGGGCAAGCTTGTAAAAGGGATCGCAGGGAATATCCCCGTATACAATATCAGCGCATTGAGCGGACAGGGTCTTGACATAATGGGGGATCATCTGTTTCCAGGTGTGACGGCCGCGCTTGTTGGTTCCTCGGGTGTCGGGAAATCCACGCTTATCAACAGACTGCTCAGGGAGGAGAGGCTGAGGACCGGTGAGGTGAGGAGGGGAGATGGGAAGGGGAAGCATGTTACCACTTCGAGAGAACTCATAGTAATTCCCGGCGGAGGCATCATAATCGACAATCCCGGAATACGGGAACTCCAGCTCTGGGGTGGCGAGAACATGCTGGACGAAGCCTTTCCAGATATTTTTGAACTGTCATGGCACTGCAGGTTCAAGGATTGCCAGCATGTCTCCGAACCTGATTGCGAGGTGAAAAAGGCCCTTGAAGCGGGTGAAATGGACCGGTCCCGGTACGATAATTACATAAAGATGAGAAAAGAGCTGAAACATCTCTCCCTGAAGACGGATAAGGGAGCGCAGGCCGAGGAGAGGTCCAGATGGCGTGCCATCATGAAGGATGTGAAGCACTATCAGCGCTACAAGAGAAATGGCAAATAACTCTCATCCTGCTGCCTGGACGACCGATTTTACTAATCGTTACTGATAATATTCAATATCCTTCTCGCAATCGTGTATGGGTCGACTTACGTTGATATTGAAAATATATAGGAGGTCAGGAATGCGCCGTGTTTTTTCCTTTGATTCGTGGTAAATTATATAATTAATATGTCATATGTTCCTATGCATTCCACCTTGGACCCGGAGGTGTATTTATGGAGGAAAAAATATACAGAATTAAGATTAAAGACGAGGATACTGTCATAGAGTTGGCAGGTGACAAGAAATTCGTCAAGAAAGCTTTCAGAGAGATCAAGAAGATCCTTGATAAAGACCTCAAGACCCCCCGAAGCATTGCAGACAAGAAACCCAAAAAACGCAGGAAAAAACCCGGCAGGAAGAAGAAACCGGGTCCGAAACCGAAGAAGAAGAAATCCAAAAAGATCCCCAAGAAGGACCGGGTCGACATGAGATCGATGAAGCTCGAGGAGATCTTTTCGATGAAGGCTCCCAAGAGAGAGAACCAGAGGATCATGCTACTGGCTTACTACATGAACAAGGTCGAGTCCAAGAGGGAGTTCAGGGCAATGGACCTTCCACCCCTTTACGAGAAGCTGAAACTCGATGTTCCGAAGAACCTGAGCTATTTCCTGAGAAAGCTCTCGGAAGATGAAAAGGGATTGCTCGAGCACGGAAAGAAACAGGGAAGGTACAAGATCACAAACAAGGGTATCGACTTCATCTATGACGTCATACCTGACGCGAAGAAGTAGAGAAAAGAACATTTTCGAGATGTTCTGATCTGGTCATGACGAACCTTGGTGGGTGATCTTCGCCCACCAAGGTGAATTTTTTTTCTTTGATGGTCACAGTGATATTCGATCATGGGCCGTTCAGTTCGAACTTAAGTCTCAGATACTGTAAAGCTGAACTACCCTTATCTCGAAAAATGGAAGCCATAAGTATGGAAAAAATAGACCGCTTGCCCTCTAATATACCAGGTTCGATATCAACTCACTCATCCAAGCCTTCAAAAGGGATTTGAGGTGGATTGGATCTCTACGAATCACCTGTGATGGCGGATCCGGTAAGGAGGAGGGTTCATGGAGAATTCGATCCATGATCAATCGATCTCTATCGTTCCGTTTGGTATGTCCAGGACAAGTTTGAACATCTTCATGAAATCCAGGCCAAGAAGCCCTTCTATCCTTGTTTCTACTGGCAGGTCAAAACCTGCTACCATCATTCTCCCTGACCTCTTCCCCAGGACCTCGATCGATCCTATCCAGTACAGGTTCGCCCGTATAGACCCTCCAGCGGTCTCAATAAAGATCTGACCGATCTCCGTGTCCTGGACAGATCCGATCCTTTCCAGGACCTTTGTGGGTATCAGGGTCATTGAAGCTCCTGTATCAAGAATGAACTGGACCATTCTCTGGTCATTTGATCCGGTTATCAAACCATCCAGCACTATGGCTGTGCAGTCACGACTGATAGATGCTTTCAAAGGACCACCTCATAGCGCCAGAGCATGACCTCGTGGAGGTATCTCACCTGAAAAGAATGTGAAAGTAAGCCCTTGATATTCCATCATTATGTTGTCGATCTCATCCTTGTTCCTGGAATGTCCAAGGAGCTTTGCCTCTTTTACCCTTCCCAGATCATCTCTGGAAAGGACCTCAACTATGATCCATTCATCGGGATATTTCTGTTTCAATTCGTCGATGGTATCCTCCTCCATCATTTCACCTTATCATGTATTCATCTGGAAGGATTATAAAGGTTCTTTTCAGGGGAGGGGGTCGTGGATGTATTGGGTCGGTGAGATCATATCCTGAACCTCTCCAGAGCTTCCTCCTCCGTAAAATGAAGATTTCCCGGAACTATCAAGCAGTGAGGCGGGGGACCCATTTCAATATCCTTCAGCTCCCCCAGTGTCCCGAATATTACTTTCCAATCCTTCCTCCCCGCTCTCAACACGGCAACAACCTCGGTCCTTTCGTTGATCTCTCCGCCTCCACGCTTACCCTCCATCTTCAGCAGGATATCGCATCCCTCAGAAGCGGTCATGTATCTCTCGTTATGAGATTGGATGTCGAGAAGGACTAGAGTATGAAGCCCCCTATCCAGATTTTCCAGGATGAAATCCAGGGGCGATGTCGGAAGATATTCTCCATCGGGATATGCCAGGGTCGTCGTCCTGCCGAACTTGTAATGGTGAAGTCCCGCCAGTCCCGCAGCTGCATTGTATATCGATGATGAGTGTATGATATCGACCTTGATGCCTCTGCCGATAGCGTCGAACCTCAGTTCCTGATGAGTGGTTGCGGTCAGGGGGTCCCCAGCCGTCAGAAAACATACCTCGTCATACCTCCCGAAAGCATCTATCACCACCTCCTCCTCCTCCACTTCCTCTCTGCCCAGAACACTGATCTTCCTGTCGATCATCGCTTCGAGCCTTCCGATGGAACCCTCTTCCAGTATGGATGTGAAGAATTCGGCAAAGATGATATCCGCTTCCTTCAACCTGTCCAGACCCTCAACGGGTATTGACCTTTCGTTCGAGATCCCCAGGCCGATCATCGTCAGTCTTTTCATGCGCGTCAAAAAACCCGGTCTGGTATTAAATCATGTTCATCTCCGCCAGCTTCTCCGGAAGATAAGTGTCCGTCACGAAATCCAGGCCGTATTTTGCCAGTGCCTGCTGTTCCGATTTCTTCTTGAGCTTGAGCTGGAGCTTGATCTCCTCCTTCCATTTGTTGGAGGAGAACCTTGGATCGGTCAACTCGGACTTCAGGGCGTTAATATCGTTATCCGAAAGCCCGTCACTCGGTAGATCGTAGTTCACGATATCCGATGGAGTTATCCCAAGGTACTGCGCTGAAGGTGTCGCCAGATATTCGGAAATATGGGCGGTCTTAATGGCCCCGTAGGCTACAGATGCGAAAATCCTGTAGGACCACGGATCCCCATCAGTGAACAGGACGACCGGCAGCTTGGAATTCTCGTGCAATCTCTTGATGAACCTCCTGGTGGACCTTGCGGGCTGCCCCTTCAGATGTACGAGTACTGCCTTGTGCGACTCATCGAATCCGTTCTCGACCAACCTGTCGAACATACCACCTGTTTCCACGGCAAGGATCATCTTGGCATTGACCTTCTTGAACTTGAGCTTCTCCTCTTCGACGTTGTAGGGTATTCCATAGCCCGAATCGCCAACGTCATCCTTGCAGTTTATCTTCTTGATCTCTCCCTTGCGGTTCTTCTCCTCGATGGTGATATCACCGATGACCCTCGCTCCGTCCTCTTCGGGTCTAAGTTTGAAATCCTCCCTAAGGGATGTGGTTATTATCTCGAGGTCCTCCGCAAGCCTGTTGGATTCGTCCTGGGTGGGGAACTTCGCCTTGTCCCATCCCTCCGAAATGTAATACATCTCCCTCAAGGTAGAGGATTTTCCGGAGCCTATCATCTCACCGATGAAATCGACGGTGTAAAGAGTTCTGAGAATGCTTGTGGCTCCCCCAAGGTCCTTCGCCGACCTTCTCACGACATCATCCCCGTACTTCCAGACCTTGTGATGTTTGGAAAGTACTATGTTGGATTTGGTCCTTGATGAGACCTCGAGGTGTGGTATGCTCCCCTCCTCGAGCTGGTTGTAGATGAACTCCGCGATCTTCATAAGGCGGTCCCTTGCCAGTTTGTTCCCCTTCGTTGCACTAACCTTCGTCATAGGATCACCAATCAAAGCGGATCTGCTCCGATAACCTCTCCAGGAAGTCTCGAATAGAACACTTCGACCTCCTCGTATTCGTCCTTATCAAGCCCCACGAGCGTGAAACCAAGATGCATCGATCTGGCCGGGGGCAGTGGTCCGACATCCCACTCGATCACGCCGTGTTTCATCCTGTAGCTCTCTGGATATACCCCCTGTACCAAAGTATCGGGGACCTTCACCGTCAGTTTGAACTTCCTTTCCTTCTGTGTATAGTTCTGAACCCGGATCGTAACCTCGGTATGTTGCTGTTTGTCCTCACCCTTCCCGACCTCATGGTAATGGATGCCCGAATCTATCACATGGACGTTCATTATCTTGGTGATAACATCATCAAGGGGCAGTTGCGGTCTCTTCAGTATGTCGGAACTCTTCCTGGCGATCTCAGGCAGTATCTCCTTGATCAGTGTGTACTTCTCCGACACCTTCTTGAGCTTCTTCTTCTTGTTAATGTGGGATTTCACCCTTCTGCCGCAGTCCATGAGAGCCCTCGTGCACTCGTCGATGATCTCATCGACGTCGGCAACCGCCTCCTTTGACTCCGAAGTAAAAGGAACATTGGTTGAGGCTATGTGGATGAGTATCACCGCCGGTCCGGCGGGTATACCCTTCCCACCGCGCTGCTCCAGCCCATAGGGTCTCCAGTTGATCCTCTCAACCGCATGCGTCATTGCGCATCCTCCCTGCTGATACAGCAGCGGTACCCGGTTTGCAAAGCGCAGGATCTGGACCTGGTCTCCGGGCGGGAGCTCTCCCCCGTAGACGATCCCGGCCTCGATCTGGAACGGTGTTCCCCTGAATACCTTGGGGTCCCTCGTTACCGTGTAGGCGAACTTTGAATCGATCTCCTTTCTGAGTCCCTTCCTGATCAATCTGTCCCCGATTGGGGAAAGGCAGTCGGTGGGAGGTGCCATGAACTTCATGTCCTGCATGGTATTGTACAGGAACTGAACACTGTCCAGGTTCATCCTCTTGGGATTGCTACCCTCCTTGATCTGGGCCTTGTCAAGGATATCGCGGGCCCCGCGGGGAGAGATCCTCGTGAACTCGTTCGTGAGAAAGGATGTCATCTTTCTCGCTTCCGTGTACTGGAGCATGTTCTTAAGCACCCCGAGTTCGATACCGTGGGGATGTGGTTTGCTCTCCTTTGCCGATTCCGGCATCTTATCAACCACACGCTGGAAATGATAGGTCTCCCCCTCGGGGTCCTCGAAATGTATGTCCACATGGGGATTGACGATCGCCGTGGACCTGAGATATTCGTAGACTGACTGTTTCTTGTTCTTCTGGTATCTGCCCTCGATCTCGCAGCTGAACTCGGTGCCATGGGGAGGGTCCCAGAGGACTACCTCGCTGGAGATGGTCTGGGGTCTGTTCGTTTTCGTATTTATCTGGACTTCCATCCGGTGACAGGGATAGGCCTCTCCGATCTTCGAGATGATGGTGGTCGCTTTTCCGGTTGTCAACTGCGAGTACAACACGACCGAGGAGATCCCAATGCCCAGTTGCCCTCTTGATTGCCTTATGGCAAGGAACCAGGATCCGTACAGCATCCAGCCGAACACATTGGGGATCTGCTTCTTGACTATCCCAGGTCCATTGTCTCTCACGGTGATGATGAACCTGTCCCTGTCGCTCGTTTTCTGGACCTTCACCGTGATAACGGGAAGGATATTCGCCTCCTCGCATGCATCGAGAGAATTGTCCACGGCCTCCTTTATGGAGACGAGCATCGCCTTGGACGGGTTGTCAAATCCCAGTATCTGCCTGTTCTTGGCAAAGAAGTCTGAGATCGATATCTCCTTCTGGCTTGCCGCCATCTTTTGAGCATAAGGTACAACCAACCGTTAACCCCCGTTGAGCAGTAAGTCTGACCCGGGATTATCTGAGTTACCGATTTAAATCAAGAGGTGGGGGTGGGTGAAAGAACATCATTTCTTCTTGTTGAAATACAACACAAGGAACATCACTGCTATCAGAAGAGGCAACAAGGTCAGCATGAGTCCGAAGGACGACCATCTGAGGACCTCGATCCTGGTCGCATCCTCGAGGAACATATACTCTATCGCCAGGATGACGAAATTCCCCAGTGCATCGGCCAGACCTATGCATGCGAACACAAGGAAGAGAACGTTCATCAACCTGCTCATTTCCTCCGAGACCTCTCTCTGCCTTGTATCTATGAATGTCCTCAGGACCTCGATGGTCGACGAAAGGATATCCCTCGAATGGGATAGTTCGTCGAGAAGTGTGGATAGATCCCTTCGTGCACTATCGATCCTCTTCTGGGTCATTCCGCCGAGAGTGTGGGATAATCCTTCGATGGAAACGGTTTCAGTGCTCATCGAAATGGACCTCGTTACCTCGGAGATCCTCTGATGCAAGTCCTGCAATCTGGAGGAAGACCTCATTATCTGATGCTCGACCTCGGATACAAGCGAGAACCTGACTGATGCCCGTGTAAGAAGCTCCTTCTCGGTTTCGAAGCTTTCCCTCTTAAGAAAGGCTTTTTCCTTCTTTTTCTTCCGGTCCCCTTTGGAACTTACCTTTGTGGAGTACACCTGCATATGATTGTTGATGCTGTTCTGAAGCTGGAAGATCTGGTCCTTGAGGTCCCTTCCTTTGATGAAAAGGTCTTTCAACTCGGTCGATCCCATCTCCGCGAATTGGGACTGGACTAGGAACATCTCAATGATCTTTGACTTGATGGCCATGAGATTTATCAGATATGTCTGTTTGATCTGGTAGAGTTTCTTGTCGCTCATGGTCCCCTCGCCGTACGGGGAACTCGTTGTCACCTGAATCGGGCTCTCCCCGTAGGTGCTTATGGCCCTGATATCACCCATATCCATCTCCAGTACCATGTCCCTGAAGGAACCTTCTTTCATCCTTCCCTGCTGACTCCCCAGAAGGTAGAGCGAGGATGATACTTTTCCATGTTGAATGGTATTGATTATGATCTCACCGGACCTGTTCATTATCCTGTTCAGATATGAGATATTGGACTGGAGAACATCCAGCTGGTCCTCATCCCGGTCCTTGTAGAGGAAGGAGATATCGGAGTACGTCTTCATCCAAACCTTCTCATTGCTTGCACAGGTGAACAAGGTGTAATGCTGCACTGAGGACCCGGTTTCGATGAAGGAGAGCAGCTTCTCATTGATGGTCTTCCTGTAACCTGATATCTCCTCGTATTTGACCTTTATCAGGTCCGGGGACACCTCTGCCAGACCCTTTACATCGGGCAGGATGTCGAGCATGAGCTCGATTATGGTCCATTCATCCTTGTTCGAAAGGTCGCATTTTATTCCCTTGAACTTCATGAATTCGGATTTCAACATCTCGAGAAGCTGTTTTGTCTTGTCCTTCTTTGGTCTGAAAAGAAGCAGCGAATAGACCTTTGGATCGTATAGTGAGAAGGTCCTCAAGTTGCATCACCGATCGTCCTCTAGCGGGCTTGTTCCAACCTTTCAAGTAGGTTAACATCAACTTATTGAAGTGGTTTTATAATAAAATATGGGTGTTCTTCACATATGTTGAGACCATTCAATGGAAACAGCAGCAAGTGTCCATTCTCTCGATCTGATATCCTTCCGCGATAAGCCAGCTTACCGTGGATCTCCTGGGCAGCACTATACCATCGAATCCGGCCCTCAGCACCTCCACCTCGATTCCGGGATCGCTCTTCGGCCTCATACAGCCGAGGACCAGCCTTCCCTTGATGACGTCTCTCATCTTTCCTGCCAATCTCAGGATATCCTTCCCGGGGGGAGGGTCGATATGATGGAACTCGGTCCCTTTCGTGGGGATCAGTATTATCAGGACAGCTTCACCCACCTCCATCTCCGATACCCTTTGGATTGCATCGAACTCCCATGATACCCTGCCTCTGTTCAGACCCGCGAGGATGTGAGGCACCACTTCAACACCCCGGCCCTTCAATTTCTTCATGGTGTTCAGGTAATCTTCCTTGGTCCTCCGCAGCTTCAGAACCTCCCGAATGGTATCATCATCATAGACCAGATCGAACGATACCCTGTCCGCACCGGATGATGCGATCAGATCAGCGGTGCGGTCGTCGATAAGACCGCAGTGGAGATTTATGACGAGGTCGGTCCTCTCCTTGATCATCCTTATCTCATCGAAGGTGTGGGCCGGGAAGTCCACGGCGCCGAACGGATCGCATCCACCCGATACCAGCATGCCCTTCCCTCCTCCTTTCCAAAGGGAAAGTGCGAGGTCGAGAAGTTCGCCTTTGGTAGATACGTCCTTCATGCCGGAGAGATATCTCCCGCTGCAATGGGCACAGGACATTGAGCAGTTCGCTCCCGTAACCGAGACTGAGGGGAAGGATCCACCGGGTTGGTAAATTGTGATCTTTCTCACGGGGGTACCATCCAAAATGAATACTTATCATTTTTCCAGGTTGGGCGAAGACCTCCAGACATTTTTTATAGATGAAATTGACATTGAAAGCCCCGTGGATGTAACCACCTTCCGCTGATCGAGGTTATGCTTATGGGGCCGAGAAGTAACTATCAGATGGGTTCTAGATCCGTCCTGCTGACGATCCTTCTGATGATCTCCGTTGCTTCCGTACTGTGGCTCCCTGATGAAATCCAGCCGATGATACACGCTGATGGTGCACTCACATCCATCACACCCATTGTCATCGAGAAGGATAATGACCTCGGAGCCCACCCCTCGGTAAGGTCTGGAAGCGGGACAACATTGGATCCCTATGTGATATCGGACTACTCGATTGACAGCACCGCAAGCGGAAGGTATGGGATTGCCATCAGGAACACCACTGCCAACCTGATCATGAGGAACCTCACCATCAGGGTATCAGGATCTTCCATCGGTATCTATCTCCGGTCCTACAGTTGGAATTCCCAGAACATCGTTATGAAGAACATCACCATAATCGGAGGATCCTATCAGGTATACCTCTACATCCCGGTCAGGGTCACCATAAGCGATTGTACATTCAGCAATCCTTCGGCCACGGGCAAGGTGGTCTATTCATATTACGGGTCTGAGGTCCTGATCTCCAACAACACCTTCAACACACCGAATATGGAGATGGACCTGGATTATTCGTCCTCCGTTACATTCAACCTCAACAGGGGGACCATACACAGTTACGACCATCTACGTTTCAGATACAGCAATTTCGCAAACAACTCACTGTCATTGTATTCAGTCTACCTGTGGTCCGGATATTATTCGGATTTCCAGGGAAACGAGCTGATCTCGCGGGATGGCACGTACAACCTCCTAACCATCGTCG
>JBLIRL010000120.1:0-8870 GCA_049472275.1 Thermoplasmatota archaeon
CCAGGGCAACCTGACCATCGGCGAATTCGTGGCGTTCAATGCCTACATCCTGCTGCTCCTCGATCCCATGCTGCGCATCGGCAACTTCTTCGTCTCCAGGAAACGCGCCCAGGTCCAGAGCGAGCGGATCGAGGAGATCAGGGAGGGATTCGATCGTCCGAAGGACCTCCTTAAGGAGATGTCACCTTTCCGGCATACGATCTTCGATTTCTTCGATGACGTTAAATGGACGATAGAGGCCAGTTTCAACAGCCCCTTTGACAGCACCGTATTCAGACCGGAGGATAGACCCATAATCGACGGAGTGATCGAATATTTTTTCGAGGGAGTATACACAACCAGAACCGGCATCGAGATAAAGAGACCCGATATTAATAAATTGGAAGATGTATACCTTGACGTCCTTCTCGATATTGTGAAGATAGCCATGGAAAAGATCTGTGATAAATTGTTGAACCTGCCGGATGAACCACCGGAAGAGCTCAAGGAGATGGAAAAGAAATACGGAGAAGTTGCAGAATTGGCAGCTGGAGCAATTGCCAGGTCCATCGGTTCAAAAACACTGGGGAACACCTATGGCGGTTTCAAGATCACCGATGATCTCATAAGAGTTCTGGAGATTGTGATCGGTGTAAGTGTCAGAAAATTGACCGAGTTCTATATCGAAAGGGATATGGGTTGATCTATCGAAGAAAAATCCAATAGCGTATCCTTCATGGGAATTCGACGACATCAAGTCGGCCAATCCGGGAGACCCATATAGGTCCATAAAGACCGATCTCTCCTTCCAGGGAATTGAGATTTCAGGATGAACCTGTATTTTATAAACCGGTCATGAACAGGAGTTTTGCATGCGTTGAAGCATGTGACAGAAAAGATTATCAATCAGCGGCCTACTCGATCTTCTGGCAGATCCAGGATCATTCCCGGGTCTGATGTGTGGAGGGATCACCATAAGGGAGAGGAAGCGGGTCATCTCGTTCATTGTTATTTTGATCCTCGTATCAACCGGTCTTGGGCTTGTACCGGCATTAAAAGCGACCGGATCAGGACCCGGGGGTGGCCCCCTGCAGACCTCCGGGGAGACCCTCCCTTGCACCCGTAATTCGGTGCAGTTCCCGTCTCCTATAAAACTGGCTCTCGATGAGATGTGGGACGGGATTATCATCTCAGATCTGGACGAAAACGGGTTCCCGGAGGTCATCGTATCAAACTGGGATACCATGTACGAGAACATCTCCTACGAAAGGGGCCTCCATTCCTTCCAATTCGACGAGGAGGGAAGCGTCGAGAGACGGACCCATGACCTCCCTGAAAAACTCCGGAACCTGACCCCCAACAGGCTCATCGATATTGACGAGGACAACGACCTCGATCTCATGGTCTTCGGGCAGACGATAATGGAAGTTGAGGACGGGAACATCACCGGCAATACCTTTCCCACGAACTTCCAGGGGCCCGTCCTGGACGCCGTGGCATCGGACATCGACTGCGACGGCGATTTCGATATCGCGGGGAACAGTGATATCTCCAACATATACCTCTCCAGGATGGAGGACAACGGGAGCTTCAACGGAACCGGCTGGGATTCGGGGATACCGAGAAAACCCCCCTCCGCCAATTCACCGAGATACATAGCAAGGAACCACGTCATGGAAGACATCAACTGCGACGGATGGTCGGATCTATGCACTGCAATGGGGAACGGGAATTCATGGTGGAACAGCGGCCCCTGCCAGTACTGGAACTGGGTCTCGAACGGTGACGGGACATGGTCAAACTTCTCCAGGGGATTCCCGACATACCAGTGCGGATTGAACCTCGAACTGGCAGATATCGATAACGACCAAGACCTCGATTACGCCCTGATAACGGACCAGGGCAGGTATCTCTACGAGAACATCAACGGCACATCATGGAGGACCAGGAACTTCCCGACATCCTTGAACTTCGACGATATGCTCTTTAATGATATCGACGAGGACGGGTTCCAGGACCTGATCTACTATATCAACAAGGACATATACGACCAGCACAACGTCCTGATCGATTGCTCGTCGACGCTTTGGATAGCATACGGGGACGGCAATTTCTCGTGGAACAACGTCAAGCAGTTCGAGAGTACCGGGGGTAACGCTATGTACCCGCACATTGCCGACCTCGACCGCGACGGTGACAAGGACATAGTCCTCCTGAAGACCTTTAAAAGGAACTACTGGACCTACTGGGGGAACATCCTCTTCTGCGAGAACACCATGAACGACTCGAAAAACATCACGTTCATCGATTCCCCGTCATCGCCTCATCTAAGATCCGGCTCGATCCATGCCCTTTCATGGACGATGAAGAATGCATCCGAGAACATCGATCAGACCTTCAACATCTCGATCTCGTATACGGGTATTTCGGGAAAATATCTTCCGTTGAAGACGGATTTCCGCGGATGGCGGACGAACATCATCATCCCTGATGTTCCCTCCGAAGATGTGTTTCTCAAGGTTGAGAGGGGCCCTTTCTCGAACACGGCAGGACCGTATTCAATACACAATTCGGAGGACCGCACGAAACTGGCAAAACTAGTTTCACCGGCGAATGGAGGCTCCGTCGTCTCGGGAGGGAGGATGGAGCTAGTCATCGATACCAGCTCATCGTTCCCGGAGGGCTCAGCCGAGCTCCGTATCATACACCGAAACGGCACGATCGATGCCGGGACGCATTATCTTCGTCCGGGCCGGCTCAACAGTGTCATATTCGACCATGCCGCAGAGACCTTCGAACTGGACTGCAGTGTCGATACGGGTTTCACCTGGAACGGAGAATATATCCATCAGGTCCTTGACGAGGAGTTCGATATCGTACCGCCGGGGGAGATCCCGCACCACCTCGATATGGACGAGGTTCATGTTCCCTGCAACGTGACATCAAACATGGATGTCAACGCCTTCACGAGCAGCGGAAAGAACATCACCTCGGACAGCACGTATCAGGTGATCTTCGACAGGAAAGAGATGAACGTCGAATCAAAAGGGGGTGGCTCCTTCTCCGTGAAGGTTTTCGAGATGGGGACCTTCGATCTGACCGTGAGGACCGTGAGGTTCGGACAGAGCGCGGACCACAATATCTCGGTCCACAGCCATCTTCCGGTTTCCTCCATTTCTGCGTGGTTCTACATCGAGAAAGGGAAAGGAAATGTGGGAGACTGGATCAGTGTGATGGTCACGGGAAGGGATTACTTCGGAGATGAGATCCATCTAAGGGACAGCGATCTTAACTGGACCGTGGAAGGGCAAGTAATGATCCAATGGATCGGGGATAATCTCGGCATACTTCCTACGGCCCCGGGGCCGATCACAGTGGAATGCGACATAGATCTCGGGCTGGGGCTGCTCGAAGCGAAGGAAACCATCATCGTGGGCAATGCGATCTCCTCTGTCAGCATAAAGGTGGAAGGATCCGGGATGATGGCAGGAACGGGCCAGGTCTGCTGGATCGATGTGGTGAGCAATTCCAGCAGAAAACTCGAAGACTGCGATGTGGAGTGGTCACTGTCGGGGGGCGGACTGCTGAACACAACCTCGGGAAGATCCGTCACACTCAATGCGACTGCGATCGGTCATATCGATCTGTATGCGAACGTCACCTACCTCAATGAAACCGCCAGGGCGTACATAAGGATAGAGGTCACGCCCGGCCTCAAGGATATCTCCCTGGACCGTGAGATCAGGTTCGAGGTCGGAACTGAGTTCGTCGTCAATTTCACGGTTTGCGGAACGGATGGAAGGGAATTCACAGGCCCGGTTGTCGTCAATGTCAGGAGCCTCAACACATCCATTGCGACGATAATGAAAGAGGGGAACGGATTGACGGTCCAGGGGATCAAGGGAGGATCCACCCATCTCGAGATAGTGGCGGCTTCCGGAGGGACCAACATCTCGAAGAAGTTCTATCTGATCGTCGAGGGTATCCCGAGATCCATCATCATCGATATCCCGCCCGTGGTCCAGTTGAAGCAGGATTTCCAGGTCCGGATCCGGGCATATGACAATGTCGGGAACCATCCCTACGGCTCTACCGTCACGATCAAGACCGACCTCTATCTGGTGAGCGCGGACCTGTATTACACCTTCAATGCGGTCTACCCGGGGAGAAACTCCCTGAAGATCACCTACCAGACCAATTGGCACTCGCTTTCGGAAACGGTATGGACCTATGCGGTACCAAATGCGGACCACATACGGCCCGGGGGCCAAGAGATCGTTCTGAGGGTGGGTCAGACCGAGAGGATCGAACCGGTACTCGAGACATATCTCGACGGACCCATCGTGAACGAGGTGTGGAATGTCACATCCTCCCCGGGGCTGGAATACGGAAGCTTCCCGGGACATTTTCTCCTCTGGTCGAATATCACAGGAGAGTACTGGTTCAACATCAACCTGGATTACTACGGAGAATACATCGAGAGCAACTTCACCATCATCGTCATAGATCCTCCGCGGATAGCCTCCTACCGGATACTGGAGCCGGGCAACGGCATAATAGAGGTCATGGTCCTCGACCAGTTCGAGAATGACATCACCGGGGAATGCAACATCACATGGGTGGGAGACTTCGAACCGATCGATCCGTACAGAGTGCGCCCCGGGAAAGGGACAATAGAGATCCACATGACCTTCAACGGATCCACCATCATCGGTTATTACGAACCGCCTGCGGATGTGACAGGTGACAGGGATGACGGATCGAATCTTCTAATCTGGATCGCAGCAGTCGTCATCCTTGTCCTGCTTGTAGGTTCGGGTGTTTCTGTCTTTCTTTTCCTCAGGCAAAGGAGGACTGAGGGGTCCGGAGCCATAAATGAAAGAATTGAAAATGATAACGACAGGTCAGAACAACACAATGAGAATATCAATCCGGGAATCCGTGATGATCGATAGTTATCATCCGTATCGGGTCCCGGGAATGAATCAGAGGTGGACCCGGCCCTCACTGCTCAAATGATGTCCTTCAATCTGGAGAGAAGGTCGAGGGCTTGCATATCCATCTTGGAGAAGGCAAACCACTTCTTACCCAGGTCTTTGAGAGAGGCTCCGAATCTCTTCCGATTCCTTCTTACGGCCTGGTTCAGCACTCTTGTTTCAACTTGATACAGATTTTACCAGATCCCCGTCCAATATCACCTGGACTCCTCGAATGTTGTATATCTTTGACTTGATATTGTCCTCGAGGATCAATCCATATTTGTCTGGATTGAGACTATCTATATTGTTCATCGGAGATCACCCGCTGGTTGCTGAACATCTCGATCGGTGATCTTCGGATCGAAAGATGCCTTGATGAGATCACTCCTTCTTATCATTATTAGGGCCGACACCGGAGAGTTATCTGAATGTTGAATTGTTGGGTTCTTTCAGCTGTTCTCGTTGTTGTCATCCAGCCATCGCTTGATGTTGAGGAAGGTCGCCTGGTCGATCTCCCCCTTGAGGAACCTCTCCACCAGGTCCAGGAGGATCTCCTTAACAAGCCTCTCCCTGGTGATGTACTCGTAGCAGACCCCGTTCCCGTTCTCCACCTCCCAGATCAGCCTCTCGCTCTCGAGCTTCTTGATGATATCCCTGAGGTCCCTGCGGTGGATGTTGAGATGCGAGAGGAGCTCCCCCTGATTCATCCCCGGGGACTCCTTTATCAGGTTAAGCACCCTCGTCTGGTCCCTCGAGAGGTCCCTTTCGATATCGGGAGCGAGAACGGGGCAGGCCGATGTGAAATAGATCCGCTTCCTCCCCTCCTTCCTCGAATATACCAGCTGTTTTCTCTCGAGGTACGAGAGATGGTACCGGAGGGTGCCCTCGTTGAGCCGTAGGGACCTCATGAGGACCCCGAAGGATACTCCGGGGGTCTCCCTGATGCTCTCGAGCAGGAGCTCTCTCGTCCGGTGGTCCGCTTCCTCGGTGGTCACCTTTCTTCCTCTCCGTTTCTCCTCTCATTCCTCTTCAAGTACCGAGATCACCGCCAGGTAGGCCTCCTCGTCCATCTCCCCTCTCTTCCGACGAAGGAGTCTCCTCAGCTCCCTCCTTCGGATATTCCCGGGAACCCTTCTTGGCCTCATTGCCCCGGATTCGAGTCCCCTTAGAAGGACCTCCTCCGAGGGTGAGAGCTCCGCAGCCGGAGAAGGTGGCGATGCGAAGTTCCCGGCCTCCCCGATATCGCACAGCTTTCCCGATGTCACCTGTTGAATGGCCGGGGGAGTAAATATGTGTTCTTTAGGGGAGGGCGGCCCGGGGGGAAGGTCCGTCACATCACCGGAGGTGACCGTATGGCCCTTTTCCCCTCCTCTGTTCCTCCTGAGGATGAATATCGAGCTGACGAGGACCCCGAGGAATATCACGACCCCGATCACCCCGAGGAGCGGCCATATCCTGCTATCATCTGCCACTTCACCCTCGACGGTGATCTCCCTTGTCATCTCCGTGGCAGACCCGAAGGAGTCTGTCGCAACAAGCCTGATGACGTGGGCCCCCTCGTCCAGATAGATCTCGAGCGTATCGCTGATGCTGACCGGACCTATACCGTCCACGTACCATTCGTAGACCACAACGTCGCCGTGTTCCAGGTCCGGATCGAAGGAGGTTGCCCTGAGAACGATCCTCTGGCCCTCCCTGACCTTTCCTTTCGGAACCTCCATGGCGAGGGAGTTCGGCGGGCTGTTGGTCTCCTCGGACCAGGCATCGTCGGGGTCGGTGTCGTTTCCCGGAGGATCTTCCGGATCGGTATCGTTCCCCGGAGGGTCCTCGGGATCCGTATCATTATCAGGAGGATCTTTGGGATCCGTGTCGTTGCCGGGATCGGTATCGTTCCCCGGAGGGTCCTCGGGATCCGGATATACCCAAATGGTAACGAAGTGGAAGGCGATCTCCGGTCCGTCGTTCACGTTAATGTCGATCCAGTGCCACCCGATATCGTTCCCGGACGGTGTTCCTGAAACAGTCGTTCCGGAAACGTTCAACCAGGTTGCATTGGTGATTATTGTCCATTCGAGGGATGCGGAGACCAGCCTGTGATCGATGGCCTCATAGGTCCTGTTGAAACTGTGATTGACCTCCACGTACTCGAAGTCCGATGTCACTATCATCGGCGGCATCTCGGGGTCCTTCGTTGTTATGTTGAACGGGGTCGTCACCGGCCAAGGGTCCGAGACGCCCTTCGAGATGTTGACCGAATAGGGCTGATCCACGATGCCGTCCGAGTTCGCATCCGGAGTCAGGTGATCGCTCCAGTAGTTGCCGGTCGTTGATTCGTTCCATGTATTGTTGTTGCACTGGTCGAGGGCCTGGGGGGATCTCGTGTTGTTGATGATGTTGTTCCAGTATATCCTGTTCCCCTGTGCGTTGTCGGGGTTTCCCCAATAGGCTTCAAGAAAGACACCGTATCCCTGGTTTTCCTCGATATGGTTGGAATAGACCTTGTTGCGGTGGTCCCATAACGAGATACCGTCCCCCCTGTTCCCCAATACGGTGTTTCGATAATAGATATCGTCCTTACCGCGCGCCAGGATCCCCACTCCCGAATTGGATCGAACAGTGTTGTAATGGACCAGGTTCTCTCCCTGCCGGTTGGAGCCACCGTCGAAGTTGAGATAGAACCCCACACCGTTCTTTTCGCAGATGTTCCTGGTGAAGATCCCTTTGTAGGTCATACCCGCGGCAATACCGTACTGTTCGTTGTCCAGGAGGATGTTGTCAGTTACGCGGGGCCAGCCTCCGGAGACCCACAGACCTATGTTGTTATCATCGATGTAATTGCCTTCCACAACGGTCCTCTGGTTCTGGTTGTTGCTGACCTCGACACCGTGGCCGGTATGATTGCAGATCCTGTTGCCGAAGACACTGTTGTCGCTGGAGTGGTACAGTATCCAGATGCCATTGTAGGTGGTGCCGGTCCCGTTGGGGGATCTGTAGGGTATCTGGTGGGTGTCCAGCTCGTTGCTGAAGAAGGAATTATTGTGAGAATACTGGACTAATATATTGGCAGTTGCTAGTCTGGAATTGCAGTCGTTGTACCTGATGAGGTTCATTCCGGATTTATACAGCTGAATGTCGGCCATCCGGTTGTTGTCGAACTCGCACATCTCGATGACGCAGTTCTCGACCTCGTAGAGTGTGATACCGTTGGACCATCTCGTGTCGATGTTGATGTTGCCCTTGTTGTCATTGGCATGATGCACCCTGCAGTTGCGGATGATCACGCTGCTCGTGGTGTTGCCGATGTATATCCCGAAATCGGTATGATCGGCATTGATGTCCCAACCCTCGATGATATAGGGATCGGATGGGGTGCCGCTTCCCCGGACCACACCGTTTGAGAGGTTGAACTCGTCCTCGCCGTTGATCTCAATAGGTGCGTGGCTTGTGTATTCGCTCCCTCCCCTGGTGGGTTCCCCGGAGCTCGAGGCGTGCAGGCCTGCGAGCATCGATGCCATGAGAAGGAATGCCATCAAGAGCGTCAATCTCGTTCTCATCTTATCTCCCTCACGTGTTGTGTGGGTCTGAGATGCGCGAGTGTTCATAAAGGGGTTATGTAGGTAAGATCCCGGCGTCTGGCCGTACCATTTTATTTAAGATTTCTATAGGTTTTCTAAAACGCGCTCGGGAGATCCGCTACGATCCGTCGTACCTGAAGGTTACCGTATCTCATCTGGAGGTTCATCAATCTGAGTTTCACCTTGAGGTCCTTCATTGGTTTCAATTACGACCGCGCTTCCGAGTTGGATCCGAGCGAGTTCCGCTGGCCCTATTTTTCCGGGATCGTCCTGCGCGAGAACGATCAGGCCGCCGCGCTGGACGCGTTTGCCCGCGCCGTCGAACTCCGACCGGACT
>JBLIRL010000121.1:0-8814 GCA_049472275.1 Thermoplasmatota archaeon
CCTCGATCTTTATAATGCTCATTGTATCATCCTGTTTTAATTATGATAATAGCACTAAAAAGAATAGATTTGCAATTAACACTACTGGGTCAAAATCTGAAAGGATGAATATTGAAAAAATAGCAAGGTGTAGAACTACCCACATTAAAACTAAGATGAAGAAATATTTCTTCATGATTTTCGTGTATTCTGGAAACCATATTTCCACCATGGGTCTCTCTTCTCGATTCTTAATCGCTCTAGTTAATTATTTTATCATTGTTACTATCCAATTTTTCCTTTCCCGTCCAATTACGGAAACACTTATTATATTCGCCTCCGCTACATTAACACCCAAATAAATACATAAAGGATTCATGAGAATGTAAATTCTGTTTGGCCATTACAATTCTCTTTCGTAAATATTTCTTCGATGGCCCACGGCAACAACCCACAATTCATCTCGTTCCTTTCGCCAATCAATGATTACTCTGTAGTCACCAATTCTGAGACTGAAGTAAGGATATCCCTTGAGTGGTTTAAGATGATGGTCAGGCCATTCCTTGATGGCCTTTAACTTAGAAATGATCCTTTTACGGATATCTCCCTCTAAGCTCTTTAATTGATCGAGAGCTGGATCTGTGAATAATCCTTCAGTCATCCAGTTCCTGCTCCACTTCTTCCAGAGTTTTTCCTTTCCTTTTCTCAACTTGTTCTTTTCCCTTTTCGATCACTCTGAGTGTTTCTTCTGAAAGGTTGCTTTCTTCTTCGATCAGATGCCGGATCGCATCGCGGACCATTTCGCTTTTATTCATATAATATGGATGAGTTTCAAGGAACTCGTCTATCCTTGAATCCATTCGGTCGGTGATCTTGATATTTATTGAAGCCATTGTATCACCATAGTATCACCATGGTAAAACATTTTACTAATAATTATCGGAGAGCGACACCATTATTCACTTTGGCAAATAACTAATATCTTGATCCCTACACTGTTAAAACTGTCTCTTCCGTCCAATAGCGGAAACACTTATTCTATTCGCCTCCGGACTTATATCATCATGATGTATACTTAAGGAATCCTCTGACAGGGTAGTTAATGAGATGTTGTTCCTTGTGGATTCCTTCGACTTGGTAGGATAATTCTTCCTCTATCGATGGAACTCGCTCTGTGTAATCTTTCAGTCGTGATACCACATGTATTGTACTTGACGGGGTGGTAAAAGGTCCTTGAGGAAAGAGAAGGATCACAATGGTTCTGGATACAGGAGCATCTATTACCATGATCCCTTCGAAGGTCTTTGCGAAGATCGGATATAGCCCCTTGAAGAGTGAAAAAAGGATCAAGGTCCATTCGGAGAATGGACCCATCGATGTCAATGCGATTACCATGGAGGAGCTCGATGTATATGATGCATGGGTGAGGGATGTCGAGGTGATCTGCCACGATCTTCCTCCAGAATCACATGTCGATGGTTTGATCGGTCTTGATTTCCTGAAACATTACAAGATGATATTGGATTGGCCCAATGGTAGATTGACCATTGAATGAACTTAATGAAGTGTTCAACGATTCATCGGAGAATTATGGATCACTCGACAAGGATCTTCATGGAAACGCCCTTACCGAGCGCCATCCTGCAATCGCCGTAGCAGACTATCACGGGCCCCCCGTTGTTCTGAACGACCGTCACGGTGGCCCCGATCCCGATACCGAGTTCTGACAGGCGTTTGTTGACCCCCCGTCCACCGTCAACCGTCCTTACGGTCACCTTCTCCCCTTCCTTGACATGGGACAGGGGGCGTCTTATCTTGGGGACATATATGGGGTTCAAGGTTCCACCTTTAGGGGCCTTTGATTTTCTTAGGCAACCCTAAATTTATTAGAGTATATAAATATATTTGGTCCTCATTAGCATTCAGAGTCCAATAATGCCCTTATCATGACCTTCCAATCTCAGAAGGAACCTTTTCACCTCCAGTCCAGCTCCGAATCCACCCAGCCGATTCTTCCCCCGCCTTCCGGATGCGACAACGCGGTGGCATGGAACGACGATGAGGAAGGGATTTGAGTTCATCGCATTACCCACGGCCCTTGCTCCTCCGGGATAACCCGCCCTAGTCGCCAGATCTCCATAGGTGATGACGGTGCCGAAGGGGACCTTCATCAACTCCCCGTACACCCGTTTCCTGAAAGCTGTGATGCCCGTCATGTCCATCAGGATATCCTTCCTTCCTGCCTCCCTGCAGTAGAAATAATCATTGATATAGGTCCTCAGAGCCGAGAGGCGGTCATCGCTCCCGGGACCTTCCATCAAAGGATGATCGTAAACATCGGACCGCTTCACAAGTGACAGGGACCTCAATCCGATATCAGAGAACTCGGCCCTCAGGGAACCGATAGGTGAGCTGACAGCGTAAGCCGAGGTCATCCCCATTCTCTCTCCCTCCACCCCTCCTCCATGGATCCGATCATCTCCCTGAGGGAGGTTGTGGTGTCCTCGTCGCTCTCTATCAGTGTGCCGGTGACGATGATATCCGCACCGTTCATCACAGTATCCCGGGCGACCGCCGGCGTTTTGATACCGCCTCCCACTATGAGGGGTATCCTCACGGCCGACCTGACGCTCCTGATAAAGGGTCCAGGTATGGGGTCCTTAATGCCCGATCCGCCTTCCAGATAGACGAAGTCCATCCCGAACATCTGAGCGGCAAGGGCGTACTCTACCGCGGAGTGCGGGTCGTCCCTCGGTATCAGTTCCACGTCACCCACCCTGCCGACGAGGGCGCCTGGGGAAACGACGACATAACCCACGGAAAGGGTCTCAAGTCCCAGGTCGGTGATCCTCATGGATGCCCTGGAAGCTTCCCTGATGACGTAGTTGACATCCCTGGAGTTCATCAGAGACATGTAGAGGATGGCATCAGCCCTGTTGGATATCACTTCAGCAGACGCCGGAAAGTGGATCACCGGAAGTTCGGTGACCGAGGCCACGGCCTCCAATGTACCATCCAGTTTCGGATGGTCGACCCCCATGGTCCCTCCTACGAGGATCATGTGCGTTCCCCCTGACTCGGCCTCACGGACCATCGAGGCCGCCTTCCCGGGGTCCTGTTTGTCCGGGTCTATCAGTGATACGTGGAGTGGGCCCTCCTCCAGTCTGTTGTGGATGTAATCCAGAACCCTGTGCACACTTCGGCTAAAAGATGTTGTCATATAATACTTTTCGATACATAATCTACATAGGAGAAATTGAACTATGGGGCGTCTCCGATGATGTAGACATTATATATGATCTATCGGATACGGACAATCCCGCAGTGATGCAAGAGACATGGCTGGAAAATGATGAATGATGGGCGAGCTGAGCGGGATCATTTCTCGATCAATTCCATCAGCTGATCCCAGCTGGCCAGATACCCCTGAGGCCCCATGCTGGTTATCGACAGCGCACCCATTGCGTTCCCGTAGAGAAGCGCATCCTCGGGGGCTATGCCCCTCAGCAGCGCTCCATAAAAACCCCCTCTGAAAGCATCTCCCGCCCCTGTTGCATCGAGGATCTCCGGGACCTCGAAGGCAGGTTCGTGAGATGTATCATCTCTCCTGATAAGGATCGATCCCTTCGAACCGGCGGTCACGACCGCCTCGTTGATCATCCCAAACATCCTCTCCGACCATGGATAGACGATGTCCGACACCTTCCTCTCTTCCCACTGGACATCAAGCAGGTCCATAAGGTATTCCCACTCGCCGAGGTTCCCCATGAAACGAGTACAGTTCGATAAGACCTCCCTTGCTTCCTCCCCTCTCCATCTGAAATAAATCTCCTGCCCTGGATCGAAGGCCGCCTCTACACCGTTCTTTCTCATCGACCTTGATGTTCTACAGGTGAATTTCGGGTGAGAGGTCGCAATATGGCAATAAGCTACCGGACCCCCCAAGGGCATCGGAGGAGGCAGATCCTCCTGCAACCGCATGGCCCCTTCCATGAATGCATAGCACTGCTTGCCCTCGGGGGCGGACAGGACCGTGCAGAAGGGGGAAGGCTCCTCCTCGATTACGACAATGTGCTCAAGGTCAATGCCAAGTGCCTCGAGATTCCGGCGGTAACCCTGATCGAAATCCTTCCCCACAACGGAAGAGAGTATCACAGGAACACCAAGTTTGGCCGCGGCTGTGGAGATGTTGCCCCCGCACCCTCCATACTCCTTCCTCACGGACCTGACCGGGGTCGATTGCCCCTCCAATGGAAGGTAGTCGACCGTCAGGATCGTATCCATGTTCAGATTGCCGCAGACAAGAAGGGAATCCATACGAAGTATAGGGACCGCAGGGAATAAAAACATATCCAGCAGGTACTCTCCTGAGACGATCGTCACGCACAAAACTTATTATCAAGTGGTCCTTACTCCTCCGCGAAACCGGTGCAGATCATGGCCAGCACCCGAGATGAAAGAGGCCCTGGGCCAAGGTTCAGGAGCAAAGGGCCCGACAGGGGCCCGAAAAGGACAACCATCGATTCTGCCAGCAGGAGCGGGGAAGCCCGGGATGAAGAGACGACGAAGGAACCCCTTGGGAAACGCATCTGGAAGGAATCGAGGTCCTTCATATTCGATTTCATCGGGGCGCTCATCGTTCTTCTCATAATAATCGGGGCACTCTACACATACACCGGCAATTGGCCCCCCCTGGTGGTGGTCCAGTCCGGTTCCATGCAGCATTCCGACGACACTTCATCCGTCGGCGTTATAGATACGGGGGACCTGGTCTTCGTCAAGAAACTGGGTGATGAAGAGATTCCCGTTACCTACGTCGAAGGGGTCAAAAGGGATTACCGGACCTACGACTCCTACGGCGACGTGATCATCTTCAGACCGAACGGGAACGAGACGAGAACCGCAATAATCCACCGCGCGGTCGTATGGATGGAGTTCAATGCAACGAGCTACGACAACGAAACTGGACAGGGCGGAGGTTACGACATACCCTCCCTGGATCTCAGGAACGTTATGGGCAAGTTCACGATCGAGGATTACGAATGGCCGAAGAGAACCGCAATCGGCGACAGGGAGATCAATGTGGCCACGATCCTCTACAAGTTCAAGATCAACGGTATTGAACCACACAGCGGATTCCTGACAAAGGGTGATGACAACGATGACATCGATCAGACATCATCGTTCGGGGGGGCCGAACCGGCTTGGATCGAGCCGGTGAAGAAGGAATGGATAATCGGCAAGTCCGTGGGAGAGCTCCCGTGGTTCGGAATAATTAAGCTCAAGCTGGAAGGCAACGGAGGAAACATCCATTCGAATTCGGAGAGGAACCTCTGGATAGCGCTGATCGTGATCGTTGCCTCTCCATTCGTCATAGATTTCGCCATCCATTTCATCGTCAGGTCCCTCAGGAAGGGATCGGATGAGGATGAGGAAGGGGAACCGGAGAAGGAACCCGTTCCGAGGAGGGGCGGCCCTGCATCATCAACCAGGTCGATCAACAACAGGGCTGGACCAAAGAAACCCCTTCCGCCGGGGAGGAGGACGAGCGTCCCCCGCCCGCCCGGGAGAACCCCTCCCAGATAAGCCCGCGGCTGCATTACCTGTGCTATAAGCCTGCCAGCCAAACGGGGAATATCTCATTCACCGGAATTGTAGAAAATCTGAGCATCCGATGGATGATACTCTCCCTCTCCCTTGATGGAATAGGATATTATCAAGCTCTGGCCGGGGTCGACCCTCGATATCTCCCACTCAAGCACCGTCATCCCCTCCGGGGTTGTGTCCTGGCTCGGTGTTATTGTGTACCCTCCTCCCCTGAAGTTCTCGGGTATTATGTCCTTGAGCCTTAGGTCCGTTATCGGATTCGCCCCTCTGTTGCGGTAAAGGAGCTCTATATGGTACTCGCCCGGACCGGAGCCCTGTTCAATGGATTTGCCTACGGAGAACTTCCTCAGTACCTGAAGGGTGTCTATGACGGGGATATCGGCTATATCCTCCCCGGGGATCACGGGACCGGGAAGATATGTCCTCGCATCAACTTCGGCGGGAGCCTCTATCCTCTCATCGGGTTCCGGTCGATGAACGGTTGTGGTGTACTTCACCGTGATCCTCTCGCCGCTTCTGAGAGGTCCTCCGAAACGTGAGAGGTCGTCTATCCTGATGTAGAACATCTGCTCCGTGGTGGGACCTACCTGGTCCGGTTCCACATGTATTCCAACGTTGTCCGCAAGCGGGATGCCTGCCTTCTCGACAACGATCGAATCCACCACCGGCGGCATGAAATATCTCGGAAGGGTGTCCCTTATGAACACCTGTTCGATATCCGCATAACCTGTGTTCTCGATGGTCAGGGTGGCAACCACTTCCGTCGTCCGCTTGGCCTCAACTCTCCTCTTGTCGAAGACCTTCTTGAATGACAGCGATGCAGGATAGAAGTTCCCGCCCTCCTTGATCAGTTCATAGGAGCTCTTCTTGGAAAGACCCGGGACGATATTGAGAACCAGGTTCTTGATGAAGGAGGGTTTCTCCTCCTGTGATATCATCCAGGAATCTGTCTCCCATCTTTCCCTTGGAGGGACGTATACGCCTGGTCTGTCCAGGTTCACATAGACCTGACCCATCCTGGGGTCCTGCACTTCCACCCTGAGGACCTCGACCTCGAACATCGATGTATTCTCCACGACGAACCTGCATATCCACTCACCCGGTTCATCGGTCTCGTCCGCCTCTATGAAATACATGTTCCTGCACATGGCCTCGAAGGAATCCACGACGATATTGGTGATGATGTCATCACCCTTCGCCGTTAGGTTGACGTCACCTGTGGGTATCCTGTCCGTAACCTTCGGGTCAAGGTCACCCTCGTACCTAAGGACCCTCATCTCGCCCGGTTCCAGGGCCGGGATCCTCCACATGAGGGCACCCCCCTCTATGGCCACATCCTCGAGTGTTTCACCGGGGAACATAACGTTCTTGAGCTGGGCCGGGATCGACTTGCTCAGGACGATATCCTTGTACGGTATCAAGGACAGGTTCTTGAGCCCTAGCTGGAGGATCGTATGTGTCTCCCTGCCTCTGAGAATGACCCTGGACTCGGGAAGGTCCGGATGGGTCGAGATGACCTCCTCGAGGGCGATCGAGGGTTCGGGGAGGTTCAATGCATATTCACGGCCTACCTTGTTCTGGGGCTCTATCTCCTGGGAAACAAGATCGCTGAAATCCAGGATGGCCAGACCGGTCTCCTCGTGGATGGCAACACCCACATCCCATATCCTGTCCTTCTCTGACCGGTTGTCAACGGATACCTTTCCACGGGCAAGGTGTTCAAGGACCTCGCCGTCTATTGATAGCTTGACCCTTTCCTTTTCCCTGAAGTTAACAATTGCCCCCGAGTCGTCGGAGAAACGGATGTTGGACCGCTTGACCTCCTCGAGGAATTTCTTCTCCTTTGTGACCCAGTCCTCGTACTTGTCGTACATCAGGGCTCCGGTCCTCGGGTCCATCTTCGCACCCACCGCACCGAAACCCGAATCGGCCGGCAGGGTGTTCATGTTCTTGTCGAGGTGGTATCTGAAGGGCGATCTACCCACAAGCTTTCTTTCCACATCCACAATGGTCTCTTCTTCCATACCGGACCCTCCTTTTTTCCCCCTAATATAATACTAGATGGAACGCTATCGATGGAACGTGTATCCACTTATTTATTGTTTTGTCCAATTCATTTTCCCAACCCCCGGAGGGAGACCCTCGGGAGCATTTTAATACGGTGGGCGGATAGAGGACGGATGCTCAAGAAAAGTCTCTCTTCCATGGCGGTTCGGAGGTTCGTTCTTGAAGCGAAGGCCGTCGAGGGGGCCTTTTTCCAGAAAGCATACCAGATAGACTACGACACCCTGATACTGAGGTTCGCCCTGAAGAGATCAATTCTTGAGGAGGCTGAGTCCTACGGCAACTTCAGGGACCTCCTGCTCGAAGCTCAGGCGGAGCCTGAAGCACAGGAGGGGGGCATATCCCTGGGTGAGGGGGGGGGTTCATACGTTAAGTTCGACCTCTATTTCAAGATGGGGGGTTACCTCTTCATCTCACCGAGGGTGAACAGGGAGATGCCCAGTTCTCCATCGTCGTTCGTGATGAAACTTCGAAAATCCCTATCGAACAGGGTTCTGAACGACATATCCCAGGTGGGCATCGACCGACTAGTCTGCCTCACCTTCAATCCGTCACCCGGGGAGGAGGAGCCCTGGAGGCTCTACCTGGAGCTCTTCGGGGATGGCAATGCCATCCTGGTTAAGGGCGACACAATCCAGGCACCTTTCACTTCGAAGGCATGGGCCTCAAGGACCATCAAGAGAGGAGAGAGATATCTCCCGCCTCCGAGCGGAACAGATGTGTTCGAACTTACCCTCGAGGGGATCGAAGAGCTCGTTCCAAGCTCCCAGGAGGACCTCGTGAGGTTTCTGATTAAGAGATGCTCCCTTCCTCCGGCCTATGCCGAAGAGGTATGCATGAGGTCCGGCATCGACAAGAAAAGGCCACCGGGAGACCTTTCGCAAGAGGAGCTCGATCGGGTGTACGCCGAAATCAGAAAACTGCTCGATGAGGTCCTGGACCGCAAGGATATCTATATCCATTTTCTCGGAGGCGAGCCGATCCTGGTGGAACCGGCACTTCTTGGATCCTTCTTCGGTGATGTGAGCCCCCTGGATGCCCGAAGGAGGTTCTCCGAGGGTGCGACGAACGGCAAAGGTGACCACTTCACCGAGATGGGATCGATCAACCACGCCCTGGAGCTTCACATGTTCGAGGGAGAGGACCCCCGGGACATCCGCAAGG
>JBLIRL010000122.1:0-8781 GCA_049472275.1 Thermoplasmatota archaeon
CTAGTGTGGGTTCGGGTTGAATCGCAATGGAGGCCACATCCACTAGCTCCGCGGCGCGTTACAGCTCCCTCTCACTAGCCCTTAGACAAGCGAGGTTTTTCACGTAGGACAGGTTTGTTACCTGTCCGAATAGACTTTCCGGGCATTCCAAGGGATTCTTCTCAGTATACACGCTTCCCCCCAATCAGGCCGTTGTCCCGGAGAGGCAGAGACTCATCAATGAAAAGCTTGGCCAGACCCCTGAATATCGCGACGTTGGGAAGCTTGTGGCAAGGAAGACCAGAAGCCTTCTGAGGAACCTTACCGACGATGAAAGGGATAGGCTGCTTGCGGCATCCCGGAAGGCGAGGTTCCTTGAGCTTTCCGCCTGTGACCTTTCAAGTGTGGAGGACGGTGATGTATCGCTCACCGTCACCTCCCCGCCATTTCTGAACATAGTCCAGTATTCCCAGGACAACTGGCTCAGGTGCTGGTTCAACGACATAGACGCTTCAAGCGTGGACGGAAGGATCACCATGGCCAGCTCGCTCGAGTCATGGGCTGCGGAGATGGGTGCGGTTTTCCGGGAGCTCTACAGGGTGACCATCGAGGGCGGCCACGTGGCGTTCGAGGTCGGCGAGGTCAGGAACAGAAGGATCAACCTGGATGAAGCAATTGTGCCACTGGGTATCGAAGCGGGATTCGAATGCGTTGGTGTGCTTGTTAACGAGCAGTCCTTCACCAAGACATCGAACATCTGGGGAGTCTCGAACAACCGCAGAGGGACCAACACCAACAGGGTCGTCATCTTCGAGAAATGAGTTCAACCCTTCACAACGGCTATCGGCGTCATCCGGGCTATCTTCCTTGATATTCCCGATCCGTGGGCGACCTCTATCACCTGGTCGATGTCCTTGTACGCCTGCGGGGCCTCCTCGGATACAACCTTCGGAGAGGCGGCCCGGACGTGTACACCCTTTGAAGCCAGTTCCCTTACTATCCTTTCCGGTCTGAAGCTCCTTATGGCCTTGGACCTCGACAGTACCCTTCCCGCACCGTGGCATGTCGACCCGAAGGTAAGCTCCATGGCCTGCCGGGTTCCCGCAAGAAGATACGATGCGGTACCCATATCTCCGGGAATGAGGACTGGCTGGCCTATATCGCGATATCGAGCAGGAATTTCCGGATGTCCCGGGCCGAAGGCCCTCGTTGCCCCTTTCCTGTGGACGCAGACCCTGGTCCTTCTGCCTTCGATCTCGTGCTCCTCCACCTTGGCTATGTTGTGAGCGATATCGTAGACAAGGTCCAGCCGCATCTCCGATACATCCCCTCCCAGAACCCTTGCGAAGGATTCCCTGGTCCAGTGGGTGATCAGCTGCCTGTTGGCCCATGCGTAGTTCGCCGCCGATCTCATGGCTCCCAGATAGGAATCCGCCTCCTTCGAGCCGAGGGGTGCCGCCACGAGCTGTCTGTCGGGTATCGTTATGCCAAACTTGTCGCTGTGATATGATCTTCCATGTCCGTGATAGAGGCCCTCCAGGGACCTCACCTGATCCTGACAGACCTGATAACCCAGTCCGCGGGAGCCCGTATGTATCATGACCATTATCTGTCCGACCTCGCGGACGCCCATGATTCTGGCGGCTTCCGTATCAAATATGCCATCGACCCTCTGGACCTCGAGGAAGTGATTTCCCGCACCCAGCGAACCGACCTGAGGCATACCTCTCTTCTTGGCCCTTTCCGATACCTGCGACGGGTCCGCATCCTCCATGCCCCCGTTCTCCTCCATATGTTCCAGGTCGACCGGCTCCCCGTAACCCCGGGACACGGCCCACTTGGCACCGCTCGAGAGCACCTCGTCTAGCTCCCCAGCTCCTACCCTGATCCTCGCTTTGGACCCAACCCCCGACGGGACGTTCTTGAACATCTCGTCGGTGAGGGCCTTGATCTTCGGTCTGACCTCTTCTTCCGACAGAGTTGTCGATAGCAGTCTGACACCGCAGTTTATATCGAAACCGACCCCGCCGGGGGAGACCACACCACCCTCATCGTACAGCGTCGCCGCCACGCCGCCGATTGGGAAACCATACCCCCAGTGGACGTCCGGCATTGCCATGGACGGACCCGCGAGACCGGGGAGTGTGGCTACGTTCGCCACCTGCTCGCATGCCTCGTCCTCCAGGAGTTTCGGCAGCATCTCCTCGGATGAGAAGAGTATCCCCTCCCTGTTCATGTCGGTGCGGTAGCTTGCCGGTATGCGAAAGCGGTGATCGTCGATCCTTTCCAGAGGCCCCTGCCACATGATGTATACTTAGGGATCGTCGTTGATAAACCTTGCTATTGAATCCCCTGGAAGTAACCTTTATCATTCAATAATCCTTAGGCATGTCCGGATGACAACGCACAGGGAAGAGGATTACCTAGAGGCCATCCTCCACATCGTCAGGAAGAAGGGATACGCCAGGGTCGGGGATATCGCCAAGCATCTGAACTGCTCGGCCGCCACCGTGACAGAGATGTTCGGTCGACTTGGAGACAGGGGACTGGTGAATTACGAGAAGTACGGAGGCGTTACACTTACAGAGAAAGGTGAGAAGATCGGTGTCGAGGTGGACGGCAGACACAAACTGATCAAATCCTTCCTCCAGATGCTGGGCGTATCCGAGGAGATCGCCGACGAGGATGCCTGCGAGGTCGAGCACTCCCTCCATCCCGAGACCCTGGAAAAGCTCAGGGATTTCCTGTCGGAGGTCAACCGGGACCCGAAAAGATACCCCTTCCTGAACAACGATTGAGACTCCCGGACAAGTTTTTAAGAACGACATTCCATTCCCACCCGATGGAGGACGAAATCAAGGGAGGCCCCGGGAAGGGATCGATATTGGAACTCCTGTCGGAGAGAAGGGGAGAGGGGCCCCGGGACCTTGGAAGGCTCGCTCTGAAGGCAAGGGTTAGGGACCTGGAACAAATCACCCTGCAACGGAGGGGCATACCGGCGCTCAAGATCGATAGTGTAAGACTTGACGGTTTCGGCCCCCACGACGGACCCAACCTCCTGGAGATACGGGACGGACTGACGTTGATAACCGGCGGGAACGGAACCGGAAAGACCCATATCATACTGGCGATCCACTGGTGCCTCTTCGGTGAGAGGGGATCCCTGGACCCGTGGATGTCCGAGATAGATCCGATGGGTAAGGACCTGGTGAACTGGGAGAGAAAAGGAACCGATGATGAGAGGATGGAGGTCGAGGTGGACCTGACCTGGGACGGAGAACGATTCTCCGTCCTCAGAAGCTATATCGGGGGGGAGGAGCACTTCGAGGTCCGGGTCACTAAGGGGGAAAGGAAGTTTCGCAGGGAATCGCTCCCCGAAGGTCTGGAGCCCGATGTGCTTGCATACCTTCTATTCCAGGGAGAGGCCGTGATGTTCCTTGCCAGCGAGGACCCTTTCCTTTCCGAGGGAAACCTCAGATCTCTTGTCCTCAAGCTTTCCGGAGGTGAGAGGTCCGAGAGATTGGTGGAGGTCATCTCGGAGGCGAGGGAAGGACTCTTCGAGCTTTCCAGGGAACTCAGAAAGACGACCGGCCCTCTCGAGACCGAGCTGTCATCCCTGACCACGGAAGCGACAAAACTCGAGGAAAGAATCGGTAGGACGAGGGGAAGGATAGAGGAGCTCTCCGTTGAAAGGAAGGAACACATGAGGTCCTACAAGAAGCTTCTCAAGGACCTGTCCGACCGGGGATCCCTGTCGGATTCGGAAAGGGAGGAGGCCGTATCGAGAGCGAGGCTTCCGGTGATCGAAGAGCAGGTATCTAATATGCTTGACGGGGCAGGAAGGGAGGTGTTGAGGAGCCTCTGCGAGAGAGCCCTGGCCTCAGGTCTCGAAGAGAGAGAGGAAAGGCTCCGGTCCAGGATGATGAAGGGTGCAATCGAGTCCCAGATATCCATTGTCAGAAACATATCGGAAAAAGGAAAATGCCTGTGCGGAGCATCCATCGGACGGTCCGGTATGGGCAGGAAGAGGATATCATCCCTGCTTTCCCGCCTCGAGGAAAGGTCGAACGAGCTGTCGCACAATCTGACAGAGCCCATCTGGACATCTGACCAGGTCCTTGAGGGAGCCAGAAGATGCCTTTCATCCATGGGCTTCTCGAGGAAGGATTATCTGGAGCGGATCGAGGATTTGGAAAGGGCAAGCGGGACGCTCATGGACACCGTTCGGAAAGGTTCGCGTGAGAAAGACCGCCTGGACGAGCTGGTTTCAAGGGTCAGAGAGATGGAGAGGAGCTCGACACTTCTGGAAAGGGAGAAGGGGGACCTCAGGAACCTCATGACGAAGCTGAAGGAGCTTAGGGCCCGGAAGCGGGTAGTGGAGAGAGAGCTCTCCAGGGTCTGGGGAGTGCAGGGAGGGGAGACCGGGTACGTCGAAAGGATAGAAGCCCTGGACCGCACCATTTCCAGGCTCGAGAGGGATTCCGGGGAAAGGATGGGGAGGATGAGGATGGGGATCGAGAAGAGGGCGAACGAGATACTTTCCAGACTGGACCCGGGAGGCAGGCTGGGTGAACTGAGGATACACGAGAGAACCTACAGAATTGGAAGGATCATCGGCGAGGGTGAGAAGGAGAGGGTGGTCCCGATGGCCTATCTGTCAGCCGGTGAGAGGGAGCTTGCGGCCCTTTCCGTGCTGTCTTCCATACCGGGCATTTCGGGAGGTATGCTGCTTCTCGATTCTCCGTTCCCCTACATAGACAGGGAAAGGAAAGAGAGGATACTCGAGGGGCTGCCGGATATCTCCGACCGCGTTCTCATTTCACTTCCGGAAGGAACCCTATCGAATTCGGAAGTGGAGAGGTCAAGAACTATCTGGGAGGAGAGAGGAGGCCGTCTTGGCCACTACAGGCTGGAGATGACGGATAAGGGAAGCATCATCAGGGAATGTGGGGGTGGTGAAGGTTGAAAAATAAGGACCCTATCGAGCCTATCGACCATCTGATCGGGGATCCCGGCTTCCCCAGCCGTGATTCGCTTTCATCGTTCTGCATCGCAGTGGGTCTCTTTCATGATGCGAAGGGAGGAAGCGATGTCAGGGCTCCCCGAAAATGGGATCCATCACGATACGACATCTGGCCCATGCTCGAGCTGGTTGTATACAACACCTATACCGATCTCGGAGGAAGACAGGAAATGAGGGACCTATTGTATAGATACCTAAAAGGAGGCGCCGAAATGATTGCGGGTAAGGTCGGCGGGAGGAAGGGGACCTCCGCTCTCAGGGAGATAGCCAGGTTCATCCCTCCCTGACCAGATATGAAAATGATAACCCAAAAGGTATTAATCGAAGCGATTCTTAGGTGTGTTCACGGCTCTTACCCGGAGTGATACACCAAGATCCACATCCGGCGATCATACGCCTGAAAGAAGGGTGAACCCATGGTCCGCAATATGATCAAGACAATGGCGTCCTCGATTGTTCTTCTCCTGGTCCTTACAACATCGTTATCATCACTGACTTCGATGAGGGGAACAGGAACGGATTCGGAGGATGCGGTTTCGGATGACTACATGATCAGGTCCCTATGGGGGGACCTCCCGGTCCATGAGCTTTTCGAAGCGGTTCCATGGTACCCCGGCGACATGGATTCGGACATTTACATCGTCCAGTTCTCCGGACCGGTATTGCCCCAATGGAGAAGGGGGCTCGAGGATCTGGGAGCTGATATTCTGGAATATCTTCCGGAGATGAGCTATGTGGTACGCTCCGCGGAGGCCGGAATTGGAGAGCTCTCAGGGATTAAAGGAGTGACGGGGGTGGTCAACTTCCCATCAGGTCTGAAGGTAGGTCCCCGGAACTACGAACGGTTGATGGGATCCCCGGCGGTCAACGAGATCGAAGGGACCGATCAGCTGGTAGTGGACCTGTTCTATCCCCAGCATTCCGTCGCAACGGAACTCCACCGAATATCATCCGGGGTGGAGAGGGGATCGGAGACCAGGTACGTTATCGATCTTCCGATCACCTCTCTGAAGGACCTCATCGGCATCCCCTCCGTCAAGTGGGTCGAACCGAGATTGACCATGGAGCTGCACAACAACGTTTCCAAGGACATCATCGGTGTCCAGACAGTCTGGGACACCCTCGGTCTCAACGGATCGGATCAGAAGGTGGCCATTGCAGATACCGGAATAGATACCGGGGTGGACAACCATTCCGTCAACGGGGACATGATAGCCGATTTCGACAACAGGGTCACGGCATCCACGTGGGCCGGTCCAAGCTCCAGCGACACACATTCGCACGGGACACATGTGACTGGATCCGTTGCTGGCAACGGTTCCAATTCCAACGGGTCAATCAGGGGCATGGCTCCCGAAGCGGAGATACTCTTCCAATCCATAGCCAACCAGGACGCGGGGAACAGACTGGAGGTCCCCTCCAACCTCAGTCTGCTTTTCAAGGAAGCCTACGATTTCGGAGCCAGGGTGCATACCAATTCGTGGGGCGCTTCCTACGCCGGTGCCTACACAACCAGCTCAAGGGATGTCGACTGGTTCCTGTACCACTACCCGGAGATGATCATCCTGTTCTCCGCTGGCAACAGCGGGATCGATTACTACAAACCGTACGGGACATACAATCCCGATGGGAAGATAGACGAGGATTCCATCGGTTCTCCCGCCTCTGCGAAGAGCTGCATAACCGTCGGTGCGAGCGAGAACCTCCGTTCCGAGGGCGGATATCAGTTCCAGTGGGCGACAGGAAGCTGGGTGTGGAGATACTCCCTGGACCCCATCCGAACGGACAAGATGTCCGATGATCCGTACGGTATCGCCGCTTTCTCATCCCGCGGTCCCACCGATGACGGCAGGATCAAGCCCGATGTTGTCGCTCCCGGTACGAACATACTTTCGGTCAGGTCAACCCAGACATCGGCGACAGGATGGGGGACCTACGCACACAACTCGAACTACTTATTCATGGGAGGAACGTCGATGTCGACCCCGGTTACGGCGGGAACCGTGGTACTACTCAGGGAGTTCTACGAGGAGAAGCTTAACCATACCGCCCCCTCAGGCGCACTCCTTAAGGCCACACTGATCAACGGCGCCCTGGACCTCACACCTGGGCAGTACGGTTCGGATAACGCCACCACCCAGGAGATAGTATCTCGTCCCGACTATGCTCAGGGATGGGGGCGGATAGACATTCCGAACTCACTCGTTCCGAGAATGGATGCCACCGTTTCGTTCGTCGATGACAAGACCGGACTGAACACCAACGATGTAGTGACGAGATTCGTCCATGTCAACAGCTCGGACGACCTTAGGTTGACCCTTGCCTGGTCGGATTATCCCGCGGCCGCTTTCGCATCGAAAACGCTTGTAAACGATATTGACCTCGTGATCACCGCTCCCAACGGTTCCACCTACAACGGCAACGATTTCACTCCGCTCTTCAACGATACGACTGACCGTACCAATCCTGTGGAGGGGATCAGCATCCCTTCTCCGACCCCGGGGTGGTGGAAAGTGGAGATCAATGCCTATAATATTCCAATGGGCCCGCAGCACTTCGCCCTGGCAGCCAACTACGAACTCATAGGGACCGACGACGCCCTGGAGATCGAGACCTACGGGAAGTATGTCTCCACCAGCTCAGATAACGTGACCGTAAGCGTATTCAATCCCCTGCTGACCTCCCAGTCCACGGTCACCATCCATATCAGCTCCGACAGCGACCTCACGGGAAAGAACATAGTCTTGAAGAAATTCGGGATCTTCGGCCAGTTCAACGGGTTCTTCCTGACGAGCAACACCTCATCCTCGTCGCCCGGCATCCTCCACGTAGCCCACGACGATGTCATCAACATTACCTATACGTATTCGACCACGTCGATCTATGCTGAGATCACTGCGAAGGATCCCATCAGGCTCGTCGTTCACCGGACACCCTCCCTCGGACTGGTCCAGTCCGAGCACGAGATCGTCCACCTCACGGGAAGTACGGAGACGAACGTCTCCTCCTTCTGGAGGTTCGAGGGGCTCGAAATGGGCTGGACGGCGTTCTACGATGACGGCGGCAACTATACCGGGGACCTGGTGGCTAACGACGGCAACGTATCAGCCTTATGGTCCGTTCCGAACCGGACCTTCGGATCCAGGAAGCTTCTGACAATGGTCGAGGACCCGTTCCTCGGCCCCCTGTATTACGACCAATTCAACGTCACTTTCAATACCTCGGTCCCGAGGTACCCGAAGAACCTGACGGGCTCCACTCTCCATATGGGGAACACAGTTTTCCTCCAGTGGGACGGAAGCAATGAGACGGACCTCTCCCATTATTCCGTTTATACCAACCTTTCCGGTTCTGTCGATGCCCTCTCGAACGGTTGGACCAGGATCACGAACACTTCAGGTACTGTCACCAACATCTCCATCAGCGGCCTCGTGGACGGTCTGGAGCACTGGTTCCGAGTATCGGCGGTGGACCTGGGCGGCAATGAATCGTCACCATCCCTTCCGATGAACGTCACACCGATGGAGTCCGAGGCTCCGATGATCGATCTGATCACAACACCCTACACGATAGTGGGAGTGGCTAAACTTCATTTCGTGGGCAGTCCGGACCTCTCGCTGGTTGAGGTCCAGTACTACAACGACTCAAACAACAACGGCCTGGAGGATGACGGCAGCCAGCAGGTATGCCTCCGGAGGGTGCGGCGCGGTCTCGTGTTGGCCCACGGGGTGCCCGCGCATAGGTTCGATGGCGGCGTCGATCATCCGTATCCTGGGGTC